>JANWYX010000410.1 GCA_025055055.1 Caldilinea sp.
AATGCACCGATTAAGGCCGCTCGCATCGCCGGTAACGGGGCGAACCGGGATAGCTTACTCAGTCTCGCTTTCAGCCATCCGCTCCCAGGGGGTCTTGACGAGGTGTTCCCTGCGACGCATTCCAGCCGACGTGCATCGCTCTCTGGAAGGACTTCCACCGTCAAGCTGTCCTGTTCGACGCTTTTATCTTCTCAGTTGTTTGCTGTGTGGGAGATACTGGACTTGAACCAGTGACCTCTACGATGTCAACGTAGCGCTCTAGCCAGCTGAGCTAATCCCCCAACTATCAATCAATATATTACAAGTATACCATGTTCACATGTCATCACAAAATCCCGACGCCGTTCAGTTGGGAAAAAGATAGCCGCTGGGGCCGCCGTTCAGCGCCTGGATGGCTTGACCGGTGTTGATCATGAACTCCAGCAGTTTGGATTCGCGTGCCAGCAGATAGCTTTCCAGCGCCAGCATTTCCGGCACACCGATCGCCTCCAGCAGCTTTTGTTTGTCTTGCGGGCTGACCTGCAGCGAAATTGCGACCAGGAAAGCCAGTGTCAAAGGGTCTTCCGGAAGGCGAGCCAGCGTCAAGTTCGTGTTCGCCGCCTTGGAGAGCAAATCCACATATTCCAGCACCTGGGGCCGCACGCGCTGGCTCAGTTCCATCGCCCGTCGCGTTGCGCCGTTGATCACCGGAAAATGACCGACCTCGGCGGTGAGATAGCTGCGGTCGTGGTGCAGGCGCAGGATGCGAAAGCGCTGCGTCCCGACGGCCACGATATTCATGCGGCCATCCTCCAATCGCTCCACACGGATGATGCGGGCTGCCGTGCCCACGCGATGCGGCTCGGCCGTCATGCCCACCTCTTCGCCGTGCGCAATCAACGCCACACCGAAGGGGAGATGCTCTTCAAGGCAGCGATGGATCATTTCACGATAGCGCATCTCAAAAATATGCAGCGGCAGCACCATTCCGGGAAAAAGCACAACGTTTTTTAGTGGAAAGATCGGCATCTGCATGGTGCGGCTCCGCCGCGTTTGTTCCAGTTCCGGTGGACCGAATGACGATTGAGACTCTTTCATCTCACTCCAAATTTTCATCCTCTTCATTGACGGTGGAAAAATGGTCGTCGTCGACCTTCATCAATTCCCGCATGATGATGGTGGCGTAGGCGCCTTTGGGCAACGTAAACCTGGCGATGAGCTTCCCCTCGGCCACATCCACCGTTAGGTCAGGCGCCAGAAGGCGTCCTACCCGCCGCGAGCCTTCGATATGCGCCTCTTCAAAGTGCATCAGGGTGACCGATGAAGACGCCAGAATTTGCCGTTCCAGCGCCCCCGCTTCGGCTTTGGCCTGCCACATGCGCGCGCCATAGATCGGCGCCGTAAAGTTGATCTCTTGCGCAACATAACGAGGCTGTTCTTGCTCAACATCCTCAACGTCAAACATGCCGCCGGTGGCAGTCTTCTTGGCTACGTCGCCCGGCAACAGACGTTCGAAAGCGCCGATTTCGAGCCGCCGCACCAAATAGCAATTGCAAAGATGGCTCTGATAGCTGGAGATCAAAAAGCGACGCAACCATCGATCTCTTATTGAGCGTCGCTTCAGCAATAGATCCAGACCCTGATGCGCATTGGCGCCTTTTTGCCCAAAACGTTGCACGCCAAAAAAGTTCGGCAGCCCTCTCCGACGAATCTCGGCGGCGATGGCCTGACTGCGCACAATCGCCTCATCGATCGTCACGGCCAGGTCGGTGACGGTGATTTCAAACCGATTGGCAAGCAGGTGACCCGGACGCAATTTGTTTCGGTGAAATTGCGCCCAGTTGACCCGCACCGGCAACTCGGCTTCGATGCGTCTGACCGCTTCGTCGATGAACGCAGCGGGCCGATAGCCTACGTTTAGGCTAAAGGTCTGCGTCGTCCTGGCAAATTTGTCTTTTAGCCCGGCAAAGCCGACTGCCCCGCGTGCAAGGCCGAACAGTTGCTCCAAACGGATCTGCACCTCCTTGGTGGTCAATCCGCTTTTGGTCAGATTAACATAGAGGTGCTGCCCTTCGCCGCAAGCCTCGTAGAGAGCAATTTCTTCGACCACAAAGTGATCGGCTTCCGCCCGCAGTCGCCCGCCGACGCCGGGCAGGTGGGCGGTCAGATAAGGCAGAGCCAGATTCAATTCATTAAGATTATTTTGCATAATGTCGAAGGGTGATGCAGGAAGGGAGGTTCCAAAACTGTATTGTGCGTCTTCGTCACACCCGCTTGGCCGATCGGCCCTTCATTTTGCGTTGATGTAGACCTGATGATAGCAGATCGCCGTGCTTGTGCTCCCCAGCGATCGGAAGCCCGCCTCTTCCGCCAGTCGGCGTACGGTTCCCGGCATCGTAAACGACGGATTGTAGAACTCATCCGTAACGCCGAGACGGGCGCCCGGTTTGAGCACGCGGCGCAGTTCATTCAACGCCGCCGGTTTGTCGGGAATTTCTCCCAGCGTGGAGACGACGATGGCAAGGTCCGCTTCATCATCCGCCAGAGGCAGATCATAGGCTCCGCAGTGATGCAACGCAACCCGTTCGAACACGCCGGCCTCCGCTAGGCTCCTCCTCGCTCGCTCCAGCATGGCCGCCTGCAGATCGACGCCGTGCACACGTCCGTTTTCACCGACCATGTGGGCCGCCGTGCGTGTGAAGAGTCCGGTGCCGCAGCCGAGATCGAGCACGGTCATGCCGGCCGTTAGGCCGTGGATGTCGAGCGTCTGTCCTGGATCGAGCGCCTGCACGCGCCAGGGATGCTCAAGGAGGTCGGCGAAGCGCCACGGGAACGGGTGCGGCTGCAAATGATTTTGGGCACGCAGCGTGACGTTGAAGCCGACAAAGGCGCCTACTCCGCTGAGGGCCAGATTGGCCAATGCATCGACGATTCCTGCCACAGTTCGATCCTTATGTGGGATTGATTCTATGCAAAGCAGTTTGAACGACTCAAACCTTTTCTCCCCTGCCATCCCCTTTGGGTGGAGGAAAGCGAATCTTCAGCACGCCGTTGGCGAAGACGGCGCTGCTGGCTTCGCGCTGCGCCAGAACGGACGGCAACAACATCTCTCGCTTGAAGTTGCCGATGTTGATAAACAGTTCATCTCCACGCTTGGTCAAGCGCACTTTCTCCAACTCCAGTTGAGGCAGCGGGAGACGCAATACCAGGTCTTCGCCCTCTTCCTCGATCGACTGCGCCTGGCCGCGGAAAAAGAGCTGGCTGGGATCGCGGCCTTCAAAGAGATCATCGGCGAGTCGGCGCAGCCGCTCCAGGCCCACCATTTCCTCGTCATACCAGCGCGAGCGCAGGATCGGCAGCGGGTAGAAGTCGCGCTCGATCTCCGCCAGATAACGCGCCTGGATTTCCTGCAGGTGATGCAGATAGGGGTCTGCGCTCGCCTCCGCCACCCACGCCTTGCCGAAGCCGTCGCTCTGCACGCCGGGCAAGATGCGGTTGACGATCGCCGCATCCACGGGATAGCCAAAGAGAGAGAGGTAGGTGACGGCGCGCGCGCCCTCTTTGATCACCATCTTTTCAGGATTTAACACGATGCGATAGCTGGTGATGTCCGGATTGGTGAGCACTTTCTGGAGTTCTCTGACCCCTTCCACCAGCGAGTTTAGCCCTGACACCAGATCTTTCTCCGGCGCAAGGCGGTTGAGCAAGCCGGCGGCAATGCGGATCGGTGCATCGCCCCAGCTACGCAGCCGCGCCACATACCATTGGAAGCTTTCGGGCATGGTCAACAGCCGCATCGTCTCGCCGGTCGGCGCGGCGTCGACAATGACGCAGTCAAAGCGACCTTCGTTGGCCTGTTTGTTGATATGCAGCAGGCTGACCACCTCTTCCATGCCGGGAATGATGGCCATTTCCTCTGCTACCGCTTTGCTCATGCCCTGACGCCGCAAGAGGTTGCCCACGTAGCCCTGCATCTCACCCCAGTGCTCGCGCACTTCTTCGATGACGTTGATCTCCTGCGCGTAGAGGTTGGGCGCGATCTCGATCGGTTGTGCGCGCAGCGGAATGTCCAGGCTGTCGGCCAGGCTGTGGGCGATGTCGGTGCTGACTACCAGAGTGCGATAGCCGAGGTCTGCGCAACGGATGGCGGACGCAGCGGCCGTGGTTGTCTTGCCGACGCCCCCTTTGCCCAGATAGAGAATGATGCGCATGGCGGTTGCACCCTTCATTGCGAACGAACGTTCGACCGCTCTCGTTGCGTAAGGCCGGCGAGAATGACGGCAATCAACAAAAAGACGGCTACAAAAGCCGACGTCACCGCTGCACGGCTCAGCCCAAACCAGCCTCGAATGCGCCACCAGTAATACGGGAGTTGCACCCAGTACGTCCAGTGAAATGGCCACCGATGACCCACCTGCAACACATATTTGCCCATGTGATGATGGGGGCTCCACACCACGATGTAGGCGCGACCGCTTACCAGGGCGCGCGTGTCGATGACGGGACCGGGATAGTAGCGGGCGCGCGTCAACACGTCTTTCATAGGCGCTACCAGCTGCGTCGGCGGTGTGGCGACCACTGCGCTGTAGCCCGCAGGCAGCGGGATCGGAAGCTTTTGGGCGTCGGCGCTATAGGGAAGGCTCTGAGCGACGACTGCGAAGGCAGGCGTCACTGCGCCTCCGATCGGCAACATCGGCACCAGCAGTTGAACGCGCAGGCGTTCGCCTGCGCGGCACTCGGCAGAATAGACATGCACTTGAGCGGGTTGTCCGAGCCGGTTGAAGATCAGACGCTTGGAATGAAGGTCAGGCAGGCGCAGGCTGCTTTGCAGGGCGCCGCCGGGCAGCGACGGAAACAAGGGCGTGCATCCGGCAAAATCGAGAGCTGTTCGAGTAGGTTGGACTGCTTTTGTCGCCATAATCCGCTGGTTTGCGTGCATCCTGGCAAAAACGATTCCAAAATCGATCGTGTTCGGTCTATCTTGAGTCTATCATTCCCGCCAAAGCAGCGCCAACTCGCGGCATTCCTCCGGTGCAGTTGCGGTCGGGTGCCCAGCTCGGCTCACAAGAGGCCATACAGGTACAGACGGCTAGACGGCGCCTTGTCCGCCTCGCAACCTACCGAGATTGTGGGATGCAGAGCCGCTACGGCAACGTCACGCTGTCCCCAATGGTCTCCCCGTTGATCATCACAGGCAGGCGCACCAGCGTCATAGGGTTATACAGGCCCACTTTGAACACGGCGCTCGCCGGCGCTCGAACGGTGTGAATTGTGACCAGAAATTCGCCCGGCTGCCAGCTTCCGGTGGGAGCCGGGCCGTCTTCGCTTACAGGCGGGCCATCTTGTTGCGCAAGGATGGCGCCGTCGGGTGCTTCGACGTGCACGAAGATATGATGCGGCGGCAGCAATGGCCGAATCACCTGCCAGTTGAGATACAGCAACACGCGGTCGTCGTCCAACGGCTTGATTGTATAGCCATAAAGCAGGACGTGAGAGCCGAGTTGGGCAGGCGAGGGAAGACGAACCGCAGGCGGTTGTTCTGTAAACAGCGCACGGCGCTGTTGGAGCCGAATCGTCCCCAGCGTAACCGGCGGTGTTTTGGCCCCTGTTGTCTTTTCCTGAAAGCCTGTCACCAGCCGATAATCCCCGCTACCTAATGTGCCGGGGGTGAAGAAGCGCACCGGAACTTGCAACAGCTCACCCTCAACCAGTGCAGGAAGCGCTGCGCCCGACAGAGGCCATCCTTCGTAGCCGGCGACGCCGTTCCCCTGACGGTCGAGCAGGCTGACGTACAGCAGGCGATCCGAAGGTGCGTCTTCCTGAGCTTGTAGGAAGAGCGTGACGGCCAGCTCGGTTCCGACCTGCAGAGGCGTCGCAGGATCTGGGGCGGTGAAGCCTAGAAAGGCGACGCCCTCCTGAACGACCGGCTGCGCCAGCAGCGTCCGAATCGGCAGCCGCGCAGGCGACTGCGCTTCTTCGGGAAGAAGAACCGTGACGCCGCCGATCGACGCATCCACTGTATCGCTGCCGCGGACTGTCAGCACAGCGACGCTGTCGCCGCGCTCATCCTGCCGAGCGACGCTGACGCCGATGGTGTATGCGCCGGGCGGGAGCCCTACCGGCACGATTACGCCCACGTTATGGCGCTGTTGAAATCCCGGCTGCACGGAAGACCAGTTCGCCGCATACTCACGGCTGCTCCAGACATGGCCTGCGTCATCAAGGATGCGCAAGCTGATGTTCAGGTCGGCCGGTTCGATGACCTGCCAGTCAAGCGTCACGGCGATCGGTTGATTGGCGGCCTCTACGCGGCCGCTCCCCAGGCGAGCTTCGACCAGCTTTACGGCGCCAAAATCGATCACCTCCCCTTCCCCGCTCAGCGACGTCGGCAGCTTCGCCCAGGCGGTGAGCCGCGTGGCGCCGAACCAACGATTTTCTAGGTTGAACGCCTGCTTTGCCAGATACGCCTCGACCTCATGCGGGAGCGTTGCACCAAAGGCCAGCGGCTCTGGAAACCAGAGGGCGCCCTTCTGCAGCGCAGCGTCGATCGTCTTCTGCACTTCGGGCGACCATCCCACGACGCGGTCAGAGAGCAGCAACGGCGTCGGGCCGGTCACAAGTGGGTCGCGCTGCGGCGCGTAGGCGCGCCAATATCCCACCTGCCAGGGAAAAATGGCGAGCATGGCGTCCTGGTTGCGCCCCTGTTGAACGATCTGCCGCACGATGGGGCGATAGTCCTCTTCTGTATAGCGAGGGGTGACGTAGAAAGTGACAACGCCTCCTAATCCGGCGGCCACCAGCAGGAAGAGCGCCATTTTTCCCAAATGCGCAACACGCCAGGCGCCGTCGATGCCTGCCGCCGCCAACAAAAGAGCATAGGGCAACGCAAAGAGGAGCAACCGCTCGCCACCTTCTGGGAAGAACGGAAAGCGCAGGTTCACCAGCCAGCCGCCGACCAAGGCCGTGCTGACGAGGATGCCGAGCAGAGCGACGGCGCCACCCTCCGGCGCGTGGTCCGGTGGAAACGCGTCGTCGAGATTACGAGACGGCGCCTGCTTGCGACGCAACAAAAGCAGCGCAAACAGAAGCAAAAACACCGTCACCCCGCCGAAGAGCAGCGGCCATGCGACGTTCCCCACCGGCCAGGCGATGTGCCCACCGCTGAAGGCCGCCAGATGGCGGGCGACGTATCGGAGCAGATCGAGTGGGCTGTCTCGGTCGGAGGCCACTTTGTGGCCGACGTAGGCGGTGAGTTTGGGCAAAGTGTAGAAAAGCCAGGGCGCAAACAGCGCCGCGCTCAGCGCCTGCACGCCGACGACCGGCCAAAGGCGAGGTCGCCCGCGCCGATGTGCAATCAGCGTCCATGCCAGGTGACCCAGTGGGACAAAAACGAAATAATACAACGTATACAGCCCTGCTGCGGTGACGACCGCGTAGCCGACCGGCGACCAGCGTCGCGTGCGCTCCCTGCTCGGCGGCTGCATCCATTCCCAGAAAAACGCCGTGCTGGCGATGCTCAGCGCCATGCCCAACCCGTACATGCGCACCTCCTGACTGTAGAAGAGGTGCATTGGGTTGAGGGCGAGCAGGCCGACCGCCAGCGGCCAGATGCGCGACCGCTCCGGAAAGAGCCGCCAGGCCAGCCACGCCAGCAAAGGAATGGCAAGCGCGCCTAATACTACAGATAACAGGCGCAGGATCGGCGGCGCTGCGCTTCCCCAAAGCGCAATCCATCCATGCAGGAGCACATAGTAGAGGGGCGGATGGATGTCATGCGCCGTGAGGTCGAGCATGCGCGCCAGCGGCTCGGTGGCGAAATAGACGCTATACCCTTCATCCCACCAGAGCGGCTGCCAGGCGAGCCGCAACGCCCGCAGCAGGACGGCTAGGCTCGTGAGCGCCAAAATCACCCAAAAGAGGTGCTTTCTCTGCTTTGAGGGCGCAGAAAGCGGTGATTGCAGGCCGGTGCTCATGGCGGCATCACTGTTTTTCGTAGCGAACGTACAGTTCCCGGTTTGTATCATTCGGGCCGAGCGTAAAGGTTGCCGCCGGACCGACTGCTGCGCCGCCGCCGTCGACCAACTGCACCACCCAGACTCCCGCGGGATTGGCTTCCGGGAACTCAACTTTCATATTCTGGAAGCGCTGGCGCGGGCTGGTGATCGGCCAGGTGAGGCCGGCGGCGTCACTGGAAAGCGCGCTGACCGACAGATCGACGCCGTCTTTACTTACGCGCAGGCTGTAGCCCGGCAGCGCGCGGTCGCCTTCGTAGACATACAGAAAGATGCGCACCAGCGGGTTGCTTTCGGGGAATTGCTCCTGTGCAACCAGGGCGAAGGGAAAGAGCGGAGCCGTCGGCTCTGCAGGCAGCGCTTCGGTGGACGACTCTTGAGGAGGGGCCGTCGGCACACTTTGCGGCGGAGGCTGCGGAGCAGGGGGCGGCGTCGGCGTGGGAGCGATCACCATCGGCCCGCCTGTGTTGTCGTCGGCGTCGACCACAGGCACAGCATCCACCGGGCCGTCGACGTCGACAAAGGATTGATAGACCCAGGCGGGTTGCTCCTCGACGCAACAAATTCGCCACCACTCGTCGTCGGCGCTGCGGCCGGTGATCGTAAACTGGTCTCCGCGCATCCCCAGCCGAATCGGCGGGTATTGCAGCCCAGGTCCGCGACGAATGTTGACCAGATCGTCGTTGAGGACGCCCAGCACGGTCTGCGCTTCTACGCCGGGAACAGGCGCTTGCGCAGGTTGACCGGAGGCGTTTTCGCTCGGCATTGGAGCTTGAGATTCGCCGACTGCTGCGGGCGCAGGAGGCGTCGGCGACGGAGGCTGCACAGGCGTAGGCGTAAAGGTGGGGTGAGGCGAGCGCAGCGGGGCGATCGGCTCTTCCTCCACCTGGCGTCCGCCGAAACAGCCCGCCACAAGCAGGATCGTTATACCGATAAAGATGAACAGTGCAATGTTTCGTCTCATCATTTTGAACATCCTAGAGGGCCGGTGCGCTTCGAGCTATCGCACGCGCACAAACCCGATATAGATTTCTCGATTCGGATTGTTACAATCCGTCGAAAATTCTACAACGTCGGAA
>JANWYX010000430.1 GCA_025055055.1 Caldilinea sp.
GGGACGGCGTCTACGGCGCTGTTTTGCTGGAAAGAGAGGACGACGATTGGCGCTACGCGCTGACCCGCTGGTGGACGTACAGTCTGGAGCAAGGATGGCTCACGCCGGTAGAGTATTTTTCCCCACCCTATCCGCCTGGCGGGATGCTACAGGGATGGAGCTCGCTGCCGGCGGCGGTTTTGCTGCGTCATCAGCGCCCGGAGCTTGCGCCCCTAGGGGCTTTCACGGCGACGTGCCTGGGCGCTTCCTGACCGTGGACAGGAGTGTGAACCGCCGTCGACTTTGTCACAGGCTGGGATGGTGCATCACGGAAAACGGCTGCTGAAATTGTCACGATTGAATTGTCACGATTGAAGCCGGATGTGCGTGCAAAGAAGACAATTTCAGGAGAAAGCATCTTGACTGCGACGCTTCGTGAACAATTCAACCAATGGTGGTCGAACATCCAGGCGCAGGTCCTACTCAAGCCGACAACCGGATTGCTCGTCGCTTGGCTATTGACGATGATTTCGATCCCGATTATCCGTTGGGTCATCGGCGACGACGCGCTGCACTATGGCGTGGTGGCGGGTGTGCTTTTCCAGACGGCGGCGGTGCTCTTGATCTGCTGTCAGGCATGGGGTGCGGTCACGACGGCGCGCATCGCTGCGCTGGTGATCCCTCTTTCCTGGCTGATCGAACGCATCGGCAGCGCGACCGGTTTTCCCTTTGGCCCCTACCACTACACCGAGGCGCTTTCCCCGCTCATCGGCGGCGTGCCCGCGGTGATCCCGCTGGCCTGGCTGATGATGCTGCCGCCGGCGTGGGCGGTCGCCCACGCCATCACCGGCGCAGTGCGCGGCTGGCGCTTTGTGCTCGTCAGCGGGCTGGCGTTCACCGCCTGGGACCTCTTTCTCGACCCGCAGATGGTAGGGTGGGGCTACTGGGTGTGGAAAACGCCCGGCCTTTACTTCGGCATCCCGCTGGTCAACTTCCTTGGCTGGACGCTTTCGGCAATGGCGTTGACGTGGGTGGCGCGGCCCCCTGCCCCGCCATTGCCGCCGCTGCTTTTTGTCTATGCGGCGGTTTGGCTCCTGCAAAGCATTGGTTTATTCTTCTTTTGGCGGATGCCCGGGCCGGCGCTCTTCGGTTTTCTGGCTATGGGAGCGTTTCTTGTCGCCGCCCTACTGCGGCGCCGCTAGCTCCGCTGTACAGTTTCTGGCGACGCTGAAGACAGGAGTGAGCCATGCTCGAGATGTTGCTGTGGACCGTGCTCGGGTTTGCAGCCGGCTCATTGCCTTTTTCGGTGTGGATCGGTCGCCTTGCCCTTAAGAAGGACATCACTCGCTACGGCGACGCCAACCCCGGCGCCACCAACGTCTTGCGTGCCGGCGGACGCATTGCCGCCGCTTTTGCGCTCCTGCTCGATACGCTCAAGGCGGCCCTCCCCATTGGCTTCGCTTACTATCGCCTGGGCATAGACGACTGGCGTCTCGTCCCCGTCGCGCTGGCGCCGGCGTTCGGTCACGCCTTTTCGCCTTTCCTAGGTTGGCGCGGAGGCAAGGCCGTCGCCGCCACGCTCGGCATGTGGATGGCGCTCACGATCTGGACGATTCCGACGCTGGGCGGCGTTGCGCTGCTCGTCTTTACGCTGCTCGTCGGCGCCAACGGCTGGGCCGTTGTCTTCGCCAACCTGGTCATCTTGCTGTTTTTGTTGACCACGCCCACTGCGTTTGATTTCCTGCACCTCCAGCCGGCGCAGCCGATCCTGCTTGCCATCTGGGCGGTCAACATGGCCCTGCTTCTCTACAAACACCGCGCCGACCTCTCCCGTCCACCCATGCTGCGCAGAAAACAGCGACAGGCTGCCTCATGATGTTCTTTCCCTGGATGGTCACCCTGGGGTTGACCGTGTTGCTGACAATTGCCGTCGCCAACTATCGACGCTTTCCAAGGCTGCACCCCGTTGGAGCAGAGGATGCACCCTTGTCCACCCTCCCCAAAGTCTCTGTGTTGATTCCGGCGCGCAACGAAGCAGCCCACATCGGCGACGCATTGGAAGACTTGACGCAGCAGGCCTTTCCCGGCCTGGAAATTTTGGTGTTGGACGACCATTCTGAAGATGCTACGGCCGAGATCGTTTGTGCATTTATGCACCGCACGCCGAAAGTTCGCCTGCTGTGCGGCAAAGCGTTGCCGGCGGGCTGGACGGGTAAAAATTGGGCGTGCGCTCAACTGGCGGCTGCAGCGACAGGCGATATCCTTCTCTTCGCCGACGCCGACGTACGCTGGCGACCGGGCGCGCTGCGCAGTGTGCTGCGCGCCATGGAGACGCTTGACGCCGACCTGCTCACCGTCTGGCCGACGCAGATCACCGTCACCTGGATGGAGCGACTGACCGTGCCGCTGATGGCGATGGCGGTGATGGCCTATCTGCCGATCTGGCTGGCGCATGCGTTCTATCATCCCCTGGCGGCTGCAGCCAACGGCCAGTGCATGGCGTTTCGCCGCGCCGCCTACGAGGCGATCGGCGGCCACGCAGCGGTGCGCGCCGCCGTTGTGGAGGATGTGCGCCTGGCGCAAAAGATCAAGGAGGCCGGCCTACATTTGCGCATGGCGGACGGCTCCGGTCTGGTCATATGCCGCATGTACCGAGGCGCTCGCGAGGCGCTCGACGGCTACACCAAAAATATCTTCGCCGGCCACGGCAACCGGCTCTCCCTGCTGGCGCTTTCGACGCTCTTTCACTGGTCATTGTTTTTGGCGCCGTGGCTGTGGCTCGGTTTGGGTCGAAGCTGGCCGCTGCCGGGCTGGCCGCTCTGGCCACTGGCGCTTGGGGCGGCAGGTGTAGCCGTGCGGGCGATCACGGCGCATGCCACCCGTCAGCGCGTCGGCGATGCCGTGCTGTTGCCGCTTTCTGTGCTGATCTTCACCTGGATCGCCGGCCGCGCGCTCTGGCAACGGCTGCGCTACGGCGGCGTGCACTGGAAAGGACGATTGATCCGTGAGCGTTGAGGCTGCACGACCTCGCGTCGTCATCGTCGGCGCAGGTGTTGGCGGGTTAAGCGCCGCAGTTCGCCTTGCCACCGCCGGCTGGCGCGTGAGGATGCTGGAGCAGAATCCGGCCGTCGGCGGCAAGATGAGTCAGATCGAACGCGACGGCTTTCGCTGGGATGCAGGACCTTCGGTCATTACGATGCGCCCGGTCTTCGAGGAGCTTTTTGCTACAGCCGGCCGTCGGCTCGAAGAATATCTCACCTTGCTGCCGGTCGAGCCGCTGACGCGCTACTTCTACCCCGACGGCGTGCGTCTCGACGTCACCCGCGATCTGCCGCGCATGGCAGAGCAGATCGCCGGACTTGACGAACGCGACGTCGAAGGCTACCTGGATTTTCTGGAATACGCCGCGCGGCTGCATCGCATCACCGGGCCGGTATTCATTTACAATCATCCGCCGACGCTGCGTTCTTTTCTGAGCGTCTCGCCGATAGACATGGCGCGCGTCGATGCCTGGCGGACGATGGAGCAAGCAATTCGTCGCCGCGTGCGCTCGCTGCATCTGCGTCAACTGCTGGCGCGCTTCGCCACCTACGTGGGCGCCGACCCCTATCAGGCCCCGGCCACGCTGAGCGTCATCGCCCACATCGAGCTGACCGGCGGCGTCTGGTATCCGCGCGGGGGCATCTATCAGATCGCGGCTGCCATGGCCAGGCTTGCGACCGAACTCGGTGTCGAGATTTACACCTCGACGCCGGTCGCAGGCATCGAGGTGCGCAACGGTCGCGCTGTGGGCGTCCTGGCGGCGGATGGACGGCGCTTTCCCGCCGACGCCGTGGTCGCCAACGTCGATGTGACGACCGTCTATGAGCATCTGCTGCCGCGCACCGTCGGCCTGGAGCGTCGCCTTGCGCTCAAGGAGCGAGAGAGCTCCTGCTCCGGCTATGTGCTGCTGCTCGGCGTCGAGGGAACGCATCCGCAGCTTGCACATCACAATATCTTCTTCAATCGGGACTATCGGCGCGAGTTCGACGACATCTTCCGCCGGGGGATCCCGCCGCAAGACCCGACAGTCTACGTCGCCATCACCAGCAAGAGCGACCCAGAGCATGCGCCGCCGGGCAGTGAAAACTGGTTCGTGCTGGTCAATGCCCCGGCGCTCGGTCCGGCGTTCGATTGGGAGCGTTGCGCATCGGCGTATCGGGCGCGGGTGCTGGAGACGCTGGCGCGCTACGGGCTCGATGTGCGCAGCCGGATTCGCGTCGAGCACGCGCTTACGCCTGCGGACATCCGCCGCCTGACCGGCGCATGGCGCGGCGCGCTCTATGGCATCTCCTCCAACCAGGCGCTCAACGCGTTTCGTCGCCCCCACAACCGCTGCCCGGATGTACAGGGGCTTTACTTCGTGGGTGGAACGACGCATCCGGGCGGCGGCGTGCCGATGGTGACGCTATCGGGTAAAATTGTGGCGGAGATGCTCATAAAAGATTTTCGTGCATGAGAGCGTGGCGTCGCGCCGGAGGCGGCCATTTCGGCAGCGCCTCTCACAACGCCTAAAGTAACACCATTGTTCCGATCGATTCAGGAGCCTGTATGCACAGCGAAGAAAGTTCTACAAGGCCGCTCTCCCCGTCGAAGCCGTCAAGGCGAAGGCGATGGTGGCTGTGGATTCTGGCGGGAATCACAGCGGCGCTCCTTCTCGCTGCAGTGGGCTTCGTCCTTTGGGCGAACACACCGCTCCAGCCGATGGCGCAGGCGTTGGCCTCGCTGCAGGGGGATGAGCACGTCGGCGTGATCGAGGGACGGTGGATCGTCTTTCAACCGTTGGCCGCCTCACGCTCGACCGGCTTCATCTTCTATCCAGGCGGCCGCGTCGATCCACGCGCCTATGCGCCGCAAGCCAAAGCGATCGCAGAACAAGGCTTCCTGGTTGTGATTACACCGATGCCGCTCAACCTGGCCGTCTTCGGTGCAAACCGCGGCGGCGAGGTGATGGCGGCTTTCCCCGAGATCGAGCACTGGGTGATCGGCGGCCACTCGCTTGGCGGCGCCATGGCCGCCAACTTTGCCCGGAATCATCCCGGGGCAGTCGAAGGCGTGATCTTCTGGGCTGCTTATCCTGCCGCAAGCGATTCGCTGGCGGATCGCAGCGACCTGACCGTCTATTCGATCTACGGCACGCGCGATGGGCTGGCGACGCCGGACAAGATCGAGGCGTCCAGGGCGCTTTTGCCGCCCTCGGCGCGCTTTATTCCGATTGAGGGCGGCAACCATGCGCAGTTTGGCTGGTATGGCGAACAACCCGGCGACAACCCGGCGACGATCAGTCGCGCCCGGCAACAACAAATGACGGTCGACGCCACGGTGGAGGCGTTGGCGGTGGTGGACGGTGGATTTTGAGCGTTTCTTCGCCCTTTGCTCCGCGTGATATACTTGCGGTCGTGAAACGTCCTACCTTGTTTATGCATCGATTGTTCCATCTATGACCCGCCTGCCGTTTTCATTTGAAGGCGTCGCCGACGCCAAAGGAATTGTCCACGTCACGCGGAGCGTGCCGGTGGGGCCGCTGCGCATCCAGATCACCCATTTCTCTTTGCGTACCAGCAACGGCTGCAACAGCCGCACCCATAATCTGCGCGTGCAGGTCAACGGCGTCTCCATCTACCATGGCGTGATGCACGACTGCGCCGATCTGACCATCGACTCCGATCGTTCATGGCGTGGGGTGTTGCGCCTGCACTTCACCGCCGACGGTTTTGCTCCTGGTGAGCGCGTCCTCGGAGAAGGAGCCGTCGAATTTCGCACTGCTTTGCTGTGATTCTGTATGCGTATGCGTGAAGAGATTTCTCCATTGCCGCAGGCTGAGCCGCGCAAGGGGCTGCGCGTATTGGCCGGCCTCCTGCGCGATCGATCGCCGTTGACTGCGCTCGCTTTGATGCGAGAATATGTCGGTCCGGTCTTCCAAATCAATGCCCCCAATTTTCGTCCCGCCGTCTTCGTTGGGCCGGACGCCAATCGTCAAATTCTGATCACCGAGCGTGAGCGGCTAAGCTGGCGCAACGAGAGCGACCCGGTCGTCAAACTCTTGCGTCGGGGCGTATTGGTCGTCGACGGCGAGGAGCACGATCACTATCGGCGCATCATGGACCCGACGTTGCAACGGCGCAACGTGGTTCCGCACATTCCCGATTTTTGGCGCTACACCGACCAGGTTGCAGACGCCTGGGCCGATGGCTCGACGCAAGACATGCTTGTAGAGATGCGCAAAGTGGCGCTACTAATTTTGATGGGCGCCAGCTTTCACGTTGATTTTACGCCTCACATGGAGCGCCTGTGGCAGCCTATCCTGCGCTTGATCGAGTACATCTCGCCTGGGCTGTGGGTCGTCTGGCCCGGCGCTCCCGTCGCCGCCAAACATCGCCGCGCCATCGCAACGATGGACGAATATCTCTACGCAATTATCCGCGAACGACGACAGGCGCTCGCCAAGAGTGGCGCCGCGCCTGCATCGTCTGACCTGCTGGGCGCACTGGTCGTCACGCCCGGCATGACCGACGACCTGATCCGCGATCAGTTGCTCACGATGTTGATCGCCGGTCACGACACCAGCACAGCGCTGTTGGCCTGGGTCTTCTACCTGCTCGGCATGCATCCGGTGTGGCTGGCGCAGCTTCAGGCCGAAATTGACGTCGTGTTGGGTAAGCAAGACGAACCGCCCAGCAACGACCAGCTCAACGAGCTGTCGCTGCTGGAGCAGGTCATCAAGGAGGCCCTGCGCCTCTATCCGCCCATTCACGTCGGCAATCGTCGCGCCGTAGGGGAAATGGCAATCTGCGGCTATCGCGTGCCCGAAGGTGCGCGCGTTATGTACTCCATCTATCTCTCCCATCGAGATAAGGAGCACTGGCGCGAGCCAGACGCCTTCTGTCCGGAGCGTTTCGAGCGCGGCCGAGAAGAAAAGACGCCGCCGTTCACCTATGTGCCCTTCGGCGGCGGGCCGCGCACCTGCATCGGCGCCACCTTTGCCCAGATCGAGGCGCGCGCCGTGCTGGCGCGTCTGCTCCAACGCTTCGACTTCGAGCTGCTCAACGGGGATGAAATTCATCCCCACATGGGCGCCACGCTGGAGCCGCGCCCCGGCGTGCAGATGCGCGTGCGGTGGAGAAGGCGATAGCGATTCTATCTGCTGTACACGCGAATTTCGTTCTCTGTGACCTCAACCGACTCGACAAAAAAGCCGTAGTCCATCCGGCTGGCTTCCTCGATCAGAGGCTGGATGAACGCATCGATCTGTCCCTTGAGTATAGCGGGCGCCGGTCGTCCGTCGAGCAAAATGTCCACCACTTCGGGCGCGATTTTGCCGTCGACTGCGTTCAGCCGCACAGAGACCTCGACGTCCGAACTGAGGAATCCAAGTGTCACTTTCCCCGTTGCGGTGAGAAGCCCGGGCTCTAGATTGACGGCGAGATCGGAGATCGGCAAACCTTGCTGGCCGGCAAGGGCGCTCTGCAATTGGTCGTTGATCTGCTGCTCGGTGATCACTATTTGCGTGGCCCCGGCCGGAATTTCCGCTGCGCCGACAGCAGGTTGCGGAGTGGGTGTTGGCGTGGGAGTGACGGTGGGCGTCGGCGTAGGTGCCGGGGTGGGCGTCGGCTGCGGACCTCCACATGCGGTCAAGCTCAGCGTCAGCAGGAGCGTCGCCAGAGCAATGTTCCATCGTCGCGAGTAGGTCAAGAAGGTTGAATTCATAGACAAGGCTGCTCCGGTTCTTTTGATTGCGTTGAATGCGTTTCCAAGGATACATCAGTGTGTGGACGTTCGGATATCGTAGAAAGTTCCGCACCGTTCAACTCAGCAGGGAAGCTCCCAGTGAAAGAGATGACGGCCGTATTTTCACGCTCACACAACCCGCATTGCATCTTCCCATGGAAGTCGTTATCATGGAAACCATGAATACAGCAGTTGACGACTTTCTCAACGATCTGCGTCCGCGTGTCGCAGGCGACCTGCGCAGCGACCTGTACACGCGCACTCTATACAGCACCGACGCCAGCCTGTACCAGGTAATGCCGCATGGCGTGCTGATCCCCAAACACGCCGACGACATGCAGGCGGCGATCGAACTGGCCGCTGCCTATCGGGTGCCCTTATTGCCGCGCGCAGGCGGCTCCGGCCTGGCCGGGCAAACCGTCAACGCGGCGCTGGTGATGGACGTCTCGCGCTGGATGGACCAGGTGCTGGAGTTGAACGTGGAGGAGCGTTGGGTACGCGTGCAGCCGGGCATTGTGCTTGATGTTCTCAACAACAAATTGAAGCCTCATGGCCTGCAATTCGGCCCCGACCCGGCGTCGAGCAACCGCGCCTGCATCGGCGGCGTCGTCTCCAACAACGCCACCGGCAGCCACTCGATCGTCTACGGCATGGCAGTCGATCATGTGCTGGAGATGAAAGTGTTGCTCGACGACGGCTCCACTGCGCATTTCCGTGCACTGGACGAAGAAGAATTGCGCCAAAAGTTGCTCGGCGACAGCCGAGAAAGCGAAATTTACCGTCAGGTGGCGGCGTTGGTCGGCGACGAAGAAAACCGCCAGATCATTCGCCGGGGCACGCCGCGGCATTGGCGACGCTGCGGCGGCTATAACCTGGCCCGCTTTATTCACGACGGAAGCATCGACCACTATC
>JANWYX010000011.1 GCA_025055055.1 Caldilinea sp.
CTTTGTGGTGGAGGTCATGGGGAAATATTGCGGTTATCTGGCGCTGCTGAGCATGGTGGCTACCGGCGCCGAACGCGCCTATCTACATGAGGAAGGCGTCACGCTCAAAGATCTCTACGAAGATGTGCTGTTGTTGAACACGGGCTTTGAGCACGGCAAGCGCCTCGGCGTGATGATCCGCAACGAGCGAGCGCATCCTCTTTATACGACACAATTTATGGCCAATCTCTTTGAGGCGGAGGGGGGCGACTTATATGAAGTGCGCACTTCCGTGCTCGGGCACCTCCAACAGGGCGGCGATCCTTCTCCGTTTGACCGCATCCTGGCCACGCGCTACGCCTATCGCTGCATCAATTTTTTGGAGGAGGAGGCGCTGGCGGGCCGCAACACCGTTGCCTGCGTCGGGGTGCAGGGCAGCCAATATCACATCACACCGCTCGAAGAGGTCGTCCGCCAATACGACACAAAATTCGAGAGGCCCAAGGAGCAATGGTGGATGTCCTTGCGCCCGATCGCGCGCATGCTTGCTCAACCCGGACCGCAATATTATCAACAGCGCAACGAAAATTAAACGCAAACTCCTCAAATCGAATAGGGTGCGTACACCACGCTATTTTATAATGAGAAGGTCGTTTATTTTTATCGCAAAACGTCGTCAAAAAGAAAGCCAAAAGCATCATGAGCAAAGTGAATCCCTCATCGACTCATTCGGACACCGTTTCCTCCCATGGCCCTCTACACGACGAGAATCCCCTTCATATTGCACAACGGCAGATCGAGCGTGCGTGCGAGGCGTTGAATCTGCCGACGACGGCGCGCAAGCTGCTGCGCCAACCGCTGCGCGAGTTCCACGCCATGCTGTCGGTGCAGATGGACGACGGCTCCGTGGAGGTTTTTCCGGCCTACCGCGTGCAGTGGAACGACGCTCGCGGGCCGGGAAAAGGCGGCATCCGCTTTCACCCACAGGAGACGGTTGACACGGTGCGGGCGCTGGCGGCGTGGATGACGCTGAAGACGGCGGTGATGGATCTGCCGCTGGGCGGCGCCAAAGGCGGTGTGATCTGCGATCCCAAGCGCCTTTCCAAGTCGGAGCTGCAGCGTCTGAGCCGGGCCTACATTCGGGCAATGTCGCAGGCGATCGGGCCAGACATCGACGTGCCGGCCCCGGACGTCTACACGACGCCACAGGTGATGGCCTGGATGATGGACGAATATGAGTCGATCTTCTCGCGTCGACAGCCGGGAGTTATCACAGGTAAGCCCCTGTGCGTGGGCGGCAGCATCGGCCGCAACGATGCCACGGCGCGCGGCGGCATTTATGCAGTGCGCGAGGCCGCCGACCTGCTCAACATCGACCTGAAAGACAAAGCAGCGGCAATTCAGGGCTACGGCAACGCGGGCAGCTACGCGCATCAGCTGGCGGTCGAGCTGCTGGGCATGCGGGTGGTGGCGGTGAGCGACAGCCGGGGCGGCATTTATGCGCCGGAAGGTCTCGACTATCGCAAGGTGCAGGAGCACAAACAGCGCACCGGCTCAGTTGTCGGTTATCCAGGCGCGCAGACGATCAGGAACGAAGATTTGCTCGAGCTGAATGTCACGGTGCTCTTCCCGTCGGCGCTGGAGAACGTCATCACAGAGCGCAACGCCGAATGCATCCGCGCACAAATTATCGCCGAGCTGGCGAACGGCCCGACGACGCCCGAAGCGGATGAAATTCTCCATCGCCGCGGCGTCTTCGTGTTGCCTGACATTTTATGCAACGCCGGCGGGGTCACGGTCAGCTACTTTGAACAGGTTCAAAACGCATCCAACTTCTACTGGGATGAGGCGACCATCCATCGCCTGCTGGACGAGCGCATCACCAACGCTTTCGCCTCCATGTATCAGACTGCAACCGAGTACGGCGTGCACAATCGGCTCGGCGCACACATCGTGGCGATCCAGCGCGTGTACGAGGCGATGAAGGTGCGCGGCTGGGCGTGAACTCAAGAGGCGCCCTCTTCGTGAGGAAATCTTCTGCCGAAGATAGCGTCTTGGTCGGATTCGTGATATACTGATTTATTGAGCTTCACACAAACCATTTATAGATGTAGATGGGACGCCTTTTCGATCTCTCCAGGATGAAGTGTTGCAGGGAAGCAACAGCTTTCGGATCGAATTATCAACGGGGATGGACGTCTCTGTTTCAATTAACAACTTACAAAAAGGATTTGATTCGAAAAGAGGAGAGCAGAGCATGAAAATTGGTGTTTTAACAGGTGGAGGCGATGTTCCCGGGCTCAATCCCTGCATCAAAGCTGTCGTGGAACGTGCAGTCGACGAAGGTCATGAGGTCATCGGCATCCGCCGCGGCTGGGCGGGCCTTCTCCACCTCAACCCAGACGACCCGGAGACCTACGATCGATGTTTCATCAAGCTGGACAAAAGCAAGGTGCGCACGATCGATCGTACGGGCGGTACCTTCCTACACACCAGCCGCACCAATCCGGCCAACGTGAAACCCAAAGACGTGCCGGCTTTTCTGCGCGACCCGAACAAGCCCTAGACGGACGAAAAGACGCGACTCGATTTTACGCCGCACGTGTTAAAAAACCTGGAATTTCTGGGCATCGACCGTCTCATCCCGATCGGCGGCGACGACACGCTCAGTTTCGGCGAACGGCTGCACAGTGAAGGTTTCCCCGTGATCGCCATCCCCAAAACGATGGACAACGACGTGTACGGCACCGACTATTGCATCGGCTTTGGCACGGCGGTCACGCGCAGCGTGCAGTTCATCCATCAGCTCCGCACCAGCGCCGGCTCTCATGAGCGCATCGCCGTCATCGAGCTGTTCGGACGCAACAGCGGCGAGACCAGCCTGATCAGCTCCTACCTTGCCAGCGTGGATCGCGCCATCATCTCCGAAGTGCCCTTCGACGTCGAAAAACTGGCGGAGCTGGTCATGCGCGACAAACGGGCGAACCCCAGCAACTACGCCATGGTGACGATCAGCGAAGGCGCCCACTTTATCGGCGGTCAGGTGATCGAATATGGCGAGGCCGACGCCTACGGCCATCGCAAGCTGGGCGGCATCGGCATGCTCACCGGCGAAGCGCTCAAGAAGCTGACGGGGGAAGACATCATCTATCAGCAGCTTTCCTACCTGATGCGCTCCGGCGCGCCGGACGCGCTCGACCTGATGGTAGCCGTTAACTATGCGAACCTGGCCGTATCGCTCATCACCAGCGGCGTCAGTGGTCGCATGGTGGCGCTGCGCGACGGCACCTACACGCACATCCCGATGAGCACCGTCACCAGCGGCGTCAAGCGCGTGGACGTGGGCGAGCTCTACGACGTCAACGAGTACCGCCCCAAGGTGCGCCATGTGCTTGGCAAGCCGATGTTCCTATATTGATGCAATATGCCCAATTGGGTGAGATTTTCTCGAGAAATTCCATCTTCCAGTTCCATTTTTCGGGGAGCTTAAAGCTCCCCGAAAAATGGACCAAAAGAAGCGCGCTGCGACGCCGGTGCGTTACGGCGACTTCGACTGGACGGATCTCGACAGGTGTTCGGTGAGAGGCGATCGGTCCTGATTTCAGGAAAGGAAATTTAAAATGATTTACGAAAGCGTATATGAACTCAGACAAGACTTGAAAGATGCAGCGATTGTCAAAGGCGACCGCGTGGAAGTCGTCGATCTCGACAAGTTGCAGGCGCGCGGAATCGACCTGTTGGCACGCTCGGCGACGTTCGGGACAGAGCCGGTTAAAGCCTATGCGCGCTGGCTGATCTGGGAAATCGGTCAGGAGCTGGGCGCGCGGCCGGCCAGCATCCACGAGTTTTACATGGCGCGCGCGCGCAACGCCTGGTGCGATCGCACCGTGCCGGCGATGAATATTCGCTTCACCGCCTACGACACCATGCGGGCAGCATTGCGCGCCGCAAAGCAAACCAATGCCGGCGCCATCATCTTCGAGATTGCACGCAGCGAGATGAGCTACTGCGAGCTGCCGCCGGCGGAGTACAGCGCCATGGTGATCGCTGCCGCCATCAAGGAAGGCTACTTCCATCCGCTCTTCATTCAGGGCGACCACTTCCAGGTCAAGGCATCCAAGTATAAGAGCGATCCTGAAGGCGCCCTTCAAGAGGTCAAAGATCTTATCCGGGAGGCCATCCCGGCCGGCTTCTGGAACATCGACATCGACACCAGCACGCTTGTCACGCTGGAGCCACCGACGCTCGACGAACAACAGAAGCACAACTACATGCGCTCGGCGGAGCTGACCAAGTTCATCCGTGACCTGGAGCCAAAGGGCGTCACAATCAGCTTGGGCGGCGAGATCGGCGAAGTCGGCGAGAAAAACTCCACGCCAGAGGAGCTCGACGCCTACATGGAGGGCTACAAAAAGACGCTGGCGCAGCTGGGCAATTACGTCGGCCTCAGCAAGGTTAGCGTGCAGACCGGCACCAGTCACGGTGGCATTGTCCTACCCGACGGCACGATCGCCAAGGTGGCAGTCGACTTTGAAACGCTGGCCGTCTTAGGCGAGCGGGCGCGCTATCACGGCGCCGGCGGCGCCGTGCAACATGGCGCCTCCACGCTGCCGGAGGACTACTTCAACAAATTCCCGGAGGTGCAGACGCTCGAAATTCACCTGGCCACCGGCTTCATGAATCTTTTCCTCGATCACCCGGCCTTCCCGGCGCAGCTGACCGAAAAGATTCATAAATTCCTGGATGTGGCCTCGGCGGACGAACGCAAGCCCAACATGACCGACGCGCAGTTTTACTACAAGACGCGCAAAAAGGCCATGGGGCCGTTCAAGCCGGAGCTGTGGGGGCTGCCCGCAGAGGCCAAGGAAGCGATCTATCAGGCGCTAGAAGATAAATTCGCTTTCTTCTATCGCAAACTCAACGTCGTCGACACGCGCGAACTGATCGATCGCTTCGTCACCGTGGTGGAATATCACCAACCCAAGCCCGCCGGCACTCGCGCCGCCGGCGACGACCTGGGCTTGGCCGACTAGCAGATATACTTCGGACGCTCTCAAACTGCGGCCTGTTATGAAAGTGTTTAATACGAACACTTTCATAACAGGCCTTATCATTTCATAGCATTAAAAGTCCTTCAAAAAACGAATTTGCACAAACGAAACCTTTGCATTATAGTTTTATTTGCGACGAGCAAAGACATAGTTTCAAGTTGCAATGTCGTTGCATCGGCGTAGCCGCACCATAATTTCTCATCATCCTTTAACTTTACTGATTTATCATTAATATGAAACGCGTAGATCGAAGGAGGTGATGCCATCTCGGGCTCGAGCGTTCGCTGAAAATTCGGCTTCCCCTTTTTCTTTCCCATGACTTTTTGCTTTAAGGAGGTTACCTTGCCATGAACAAAGGAAAGCAGCTCTTTACACTTCTTAGCGCATTGGTGATTGCTGCGATGCTGCTTGCAGCCTGTCCGGCGCCTGCTCCCGCGCCGGCCCCGGCCGAACCGGCGCAGCCTGCAGCTCCTGCGGAAGCGCCCGCCGAAGCGACGCCGACGCAACCACCGGCGGAGGAAGCAGCTCCTCCTGTTGCGTCCGAACGCTCAAAGACGTTAATCATGGACATTGACGGCGGCCGCTTGCAGGACCCCGAGGGCGTTTGGAATCCCTATGTGCCCGGCGGTCGCCGCGACCAGGGCTTCCACCAGGTCTGCCTAGAGCCGCTCTTCATTCTCAACTATCAGACCGGCGAATTCCTGCCCTGGCTGGGTGAAAGCTTTGTGGCGAATGAGACGCTCGACGAGTGGACGCTCACGTTGCGCGAAGGTGTCACCTGGCAGGATGGAACGCCCTTCACCGCCGACGACGTCGTCTTTACGATTCAGACGCTCATCGACAACGCGCCTCAGCTGGGCGACTCTGCAGCGATGAAGACGTGGGTGAAGAGCGTCGAGAAGGTCGACGACCGCACCGTGCGCTTTACGCTGAACAACCCCAATCCGCGCTTCCAGCTCGACTACTTCTCGGTCAAAATTTGGGGCAGCATTAACATCATGCCCAAGCACATTTGGGAGAACGTCGATCCGCTGACCTTCAAGAACTTCGACCTGGCGGCCGGCCTCCCCATGTGCACCGGCCCCTATAAGCTGGTCAGCACGAGCGCCACCGAGGTGGTCTGGAAGCGCCACGACGACTGGTGGGGTGCCAAGACCGGTCTCTATCGCCTGCCGGAGCCGGAGACGATCATTTGGACCTGGGCCGGCCCGCCCGAGACGCGCGCTGCGCTGATGGCAAATCGCCAGCTCGACAGCCTGATGGACATCACGCTGGGCGCACTGCAGGCGCTGCAGGCGCAGAACCCGAACGTCATCACCTGGTTCGACGAGCCGCCTTTCGCCTGGGTGCCCGATCCTTGCTCGCGCACACTGGAATTTAACAACGCCATCGAGCCGTGGAACGACCCCGAGATGCGCTGGGCCATCAACTATGCGATCGACCGCGATCAAATTGTCGAGATCGCCTACGAGAACACCACGCTCAAGAGCCGTCACTTCTTCCCGGCCTATCCGCCGCTGGATGCACTCGTAGATGCAGCCATCGCAGCAGGCGCTTGGAACCTCGACCAACTCTGGACGCACGACCCGGCAAAGACTGCTGAGATTCTGGAGTCCAAAGGCTATGTCAAGAACGCCCGCGGCTATTACGAGAAAGACGGCAAAGAGCTGACGCTGGACATCACCACGCATGAGGCCTTCATCGAGAAGCAGCGCATTGCGCAGGTGGTCGTCGAGCAGCTGCAGGCGGTCGGCATCAACGCCTCCACGCGCAACGAGGCCGGCAGCACCTGGGACGAAAACTGGCGCAACGGCAACTTTGAGGCTCGCGTCGGCTGGCAGACCTGCGGCTCCGTCAACGAACCCTGGGCGTCGATGGAGCAGTTCAACGCCAAGTGGCTGCGCCCGATCGGTGAGCGCGCCGACTATGACGTCTGGCGCTGGAGCGGCCCCGCCGCCGAGGAGTTCGGCAAACTGACCGATGAGATCGGCAGCCTACCGCTCGGCGACCCGAAAGTGCAGGAGCTCTTCATCCAGGCCATGGATCTCTGGTTCGACGAGCTGCCCGTGATCCCGGTCACCCAGGCCAAGAAGATCATCCCCTTCGATACGACCTACTGGACCGGCTGGCCAACGGCGGAGAACGACTACATCCATCCGCCGACTTGGTGGCAGCACTTCCATGTGATTCTGCAGAACCTGACGGCGACCGGCGCGCAATAAGCGTATCGGACATTTGTCGCCGCCTTCCAGGAGAGAGTTGCTCGCCCTGGAAGGCGGCGCCTCTAGAATGCTGTAACTATTGATTGAGACCTCGTTCCCAACAACAATCGCCATGGGTGGACTGACCTGGAATTACATTCTCAAACGAGTGGGCATGTGGTTTCTCACCATCTGGTTGGGAACCACCATTATCTTTATTGTGCCTCGCCTGGCGCCGGGCGACCCTGTCGCCGCCATGATCGGGCGCATGACTGCCCAGTCGGGGTACATCGAAAACGCCGCACAGCTGATCGAATCCTGGCGTGCGCGCTTTGGCCTCGACCAACCCTGGCACGTACAGTATTTCCGCTATATCGGAAATTCACTGCGCTTTGACCTCGGCTATTCGCTGGCCAATTTTCCCAGCCGTGTCGAAGATATGGTGGCGCAGGCGCTGCCTTGGACCGTTGGCCTGTTATTGGTGTCTACCCTGATCTCGTTCATCGTCGGCAACACGATCGGCGCGTTGATGGCTTGGGAGCGCACGCCCGGCTGGATCCGCAATTTGCTGCCGGCGTCGCTCACCTTCACATCGATTCCGTTTTTCATGCTCGGAATCTTGTTGATCTATGTCTTTGCTTTCTGGCTGCGCTGGTTGCCCGCCTCGGGCGCATTCGGTCGCGGCTTAACCGCCGGCTTCAACTGGCCTTTTCTCCTCAGCGTCATCCAGCACGCCATCCTGCCCGCCACCGCCATCGTCATTTCGTCGATGGGCTTCTGGGCGCTAGGCATGCGCGGCATGATGATCACGACTGCCGGCGAAGATTACATGATTCTTGCCCAGGCCAAGGGGCTGAAACCGAGCCGCATCTTCTGGATGTACGGCGTGCGCAACTCGATTTTGCCGCAGGTGACAGCGCTGGCGCTCAGCCTGGGCGGCATCGTCGGCGGCGCTGTGCTGGTGGAATATATTTTCGCCTATCCAGGCGTCGGCTATCTTCTCTATCAGGGCATCGTGACTTCAGACTATACGCTGATTCAGGGTATTGTCTTTATGCTCGTCTTCACGACGGCGACGCTCGTGTTGATTCTCGATCTGCTATATCCGCTGATCGACCCGCGCATCACCTATGAACGAGGATAAGCCATGACGACTACGGCTCAACGCGTCTCCAGCGGCGCCCAACCCCAAATTCGTAAGCGATTTCGGCTCAACCGTTGGGATTCGCCATGGTTGAATCCAAAATTTTTGATCGGCCTCTCCATGGTGTTGTTCGTGATGCTGCTGGGGCCGATCGGTCAGCTCTTTTGGGATACACGACTGGCCCTGCCGGCCTCGTCGCCGCTCAATTTGCCGCCGCCTTGGGCACCCGGCTATACATCTGAGACGGATAAGCCGGTGGTTCAGCAGGTCGAAACCGTGCGCCCGCGCGCTACGGCAACGCCGGCCGTGGAAAGCGCGGCGACGGCGCCGGCGGTCAGCCGCTCGATCACAGGCGGCAATCCCTTTGCGCGCACGCCCGCCGCAGAACAAGCTCAACCGGCTGCAACGCCTGCCCGCGGCTCGCTCACGGGGGGAAATCCGTTCGCTACGCCGAGAGCGACGGAGAGCGCTGCAGCCCCGGCGGCGGAACAAGCCCAACAGCCGCGTCAGGCTGTGGGCGCCGCCGCCTACGCGCGTTTCGGCACGCCCACATGGGCGCATCCCCTCGGCACCGAAAGCAGCGGGCGCGATATGCTGGCCGTGCTGCTGGTCGGCGCGCCGCGGTCGCTGCGCATCGGCCTGATCGCTGCCAGCATCGGCATGGCGATCGGCGTGCTCTTGGGCTTTACAGCCGGCTATCTGGGCGGCTGGGTTGACTCGGTCATCCGCACCATTTCGGACGCAGTCATCGTGATTCCGGCACTGGCCGTGCTCATCGTTATCGGCGCCTATGTTCGCGTACTGCAAATCGAGAACATGGCGCTGCTGTTGGCGCTCTTCGCCTGGCCCGGGCCGACGCGCTTGATCCGCGCTCAGGTGTTGAGCATGCGCGAACGCGGTTATGTGCAGATGGCGCGCATCTCCGGCGCCAGCTCGTTCCATATCATGTTCCTGGAGATGATGCCCAACATGCTGCCTTACATCGCCGCCAGCTTCACCGGAAATGTCTCCGCCGCCATCCTGGCCGCCACCGGTCTGGAAGTGTTGGGGCTCGGTCCCACGCGCATCCCGACGCTGGGTATGACCATCTATTACGCCATCAGCGCCGCCGCCATCCTGCGCGGCATGTGGTGGTGGTGGGGCGTTCCTATCGTCGCCCTGGTGATCGTTTTCTCC
The DNA here is from genome assembly GCA_025055055.1 of Caldilinea sp. Taxonomy (GTDB): domain Bacteria; phylum Chloroflexota; class Anaerolineae; order Caldilineales; family Caldilineaceae; genus Caldilinea. Next base: position 9,552 of record JANWYX010000011.1, read on the forward strand.
GGCCTCTTTTTGATGACGGTCGGCCTGGATGAAATCGCCAATCCTCGTCTGCGCGGACGGAAGGTGACCGCATGAGCGTCAAGATGGAATATCGACTGGGCCCGGCGCAACGAACCGTCGACGGCCGCGAGATCACGCTGGAAGTCAAAAACCTCAAAGTCTATTACAGCACGCCCACCGGCGACGTGCGCGCCGTCGATGACGTAAGCTTCCACGTCTACAAAGGCGAGATCCTTGGCCTCGTTGGGGAGTCGGGCTGCGGCAAGACGACGACGGCGATGGCGATCCTACGCATGGTGCAGCCGCCGGGCCGTATCGTCAGCGGGCAAGTGCTGCTCGACGGCGTCGACCTGGTGAAGCTCAACGAGTCGCAGCTCCGTCAGGTGCGCTGGAACACGCTGGCGCTCATCCCGCAGGGCGCTATGAACTCGCTCAACCCCGTCATGCGCATCCACACGCAGATCGCCGAAGCGATCGTGACGCATGAAGGCAAGCAACCCAAAGACAAGCTCCGACAGCGCATCCTCGACCTGCTGGCGATGGTGGGCCTGCCCAGCCGCGTCTACGACATGTATCCACACGAGTTAAGCGGCGGCATGAAACAGCGCGTCTGCATCGCCATGGCGATCGCGCTGCATCCTTCGCTTATCATCGCCGACGAGCCGACCAGCGCGCTCGACGTGGTGGTGCAGCGCGTCGTCGGGCAGACGCTGCTGGACGTCAAAGAGCGCATGGATGTGTCGATGATCCTGATCGGCCACGACATGGGTCTGCAGGCGCAGCTCGTCGACCGCATCGCCGTGATGTACGCCGGCCACATGGTAGAAGTGGCGCCGGTGCGAGCCATCTTCGCCGAGCCGCTTCACCCCTACACGCAACTGCTGATCGAGTCGATTCCGTCGATCAAAGAGCGCAAGCCGCTCAAGCTGACCGAAGGGCTGACCCACGACCTGCGCAACCCACCGCCGGGTTGCATTTTCCAGGAGCGCTGCCCCAAGGTCATGGAAGTCTGCCGGGTGGAGCGCCCCAAATTGCGTCAAATCAAGCCGGAGCATTATGTCGCATGTCACTTGTATGAATAGGTTCGCTCCTGTAAACGGACAGACATGAGTGCAATGTCCAAGATTCGGTTGACGCTTGAGTTAAACGAAAAAAGCGGAATTTGCACCGTGACCGACCCTGACGTTCCAGGGTTGGCCACGAAAGGCGCCACACTAAAGAAATCACCCACGATGTATAAGAGGCTTTTCAGGGGCTGCTCGAAGCTTGGCAAGAGCTCGGCATTGAACCTCCTGAAACGCCGGGCCGCCGCCCGGGCGACGTCGCCTGACACCGTCGAGGCGCTCGTTACGGCATGAAATGTCAGCAGTTGCTCAGGCAATTGCGCAAGTGAGGCTGCGAGAGTTGCGTCAGGAGAAGGACAGCCATCGCTTTTGGTGCAATCCGGCCACTCGCCGAACTGCGTCGGCGCCCGATTAAGGTGCAAAGAATCTTGCGCCGGGCACAGTGCGAGGCATCATCCGTCAACTTGGAATCAACCGAGAGAAATTCGGCCCCATCCAATAGTGAAATCACGAATCACAATGTCCGAACCATTGCTGGAAATCAAAAACGTAACCAAAATCTACGGGGGAACCGGCTTCTTCAGAAAGAGCCGCATGACCGTTGCCCTGCAGGATTTCAACCTGACCATCGCCGCCAAACCGGCCACCATCACCACGATCGCCGGGGAAAGCGGGAGCGGCAAGACGACGCTCGCCAACCTGGTGCTCGGCTTTATCCGGCCCACCAGCGGACAGATTTTCTACAAAGGCGTCGACGTCGGCGCGATGGATGGTCGTCAATTGATGGAGTATCGCCGCGAGGTGCAGGCAGTCTTTCAGGATCCCTACGCCGTCTACAACCCGTTCTACCGGGTCAAACACATCTTCGATCTGGTGATCAAGAACTTCAAACTCGCCCGCTCCAAGGCGGAGGCGCGCGCGATGATCGAAGAAGCGCTCAACGTCGTCGGTCTGCGCGGAGAGGAAGTGTTGGAAAAATATCCGCATCAGCTCAGCGGCGGTCAACGCCAACGCATGATGGTTGCGCGTGCCTACATGCTGAAGCCGCGGCTGATCGTCGCCGACGAGCCGGTCTCGATGGTCGACGCTTCGCTGCGCGCCATGATCCTCGACATCATGCTGCGCCTGCGCGACCAACACAACATCTCATTCCTGTATATCACGCACGATCTCTCCACAGCCTATCAGATCGGCGACAACATTCACCTGCTCTATCAAGGCTCCGTGGCCGAACGCGGCGCCACCGTGCAGGTGATCGAAAATCCGAAGCATCCCTATGTTCAGTTGCTGATCGACTCGATCCCGGTGCCCGACCCCACCGTCAAATGGGGCGGCGAAGAGATCTCCACGCTGGACGACGAACAGATGCGCACCAGCATCACGAGCGGCTGTCGTTTCTACGGGCGCTGTCGCTATCGCATGGATCGCTGCCTGGAGAAGGCGCCGCCGCTTTATCCGGTCGGTGAGGCCGGGCACGAGGCCGCCTGCTATCTCTACGCCCCTGAACGTGAAACCGTCCGGTGACCACGCGTGCACGACTCGAACAGATCTATTTTTGGCTGGCACTGGGGATGCCGCTGCTTTTCTTGATCGCCTACTTTGCCTGGGTGTTGGGCGTGCGCAATCTGTTCGCCCTCTGCCCCCCTTCTTGTCGCAACCGAGATTTCAGCGGCGGCAACCTAAGTGGGTGGACCTTGCGCAACGCCGACCTGCGCGAGGCCAACCTCAGCCGCGCCTTCCTTGACGGGGGCGACCTGAGGGACGCCGACCTCTCCTTCGCCAACCTCAGCGGCGCCTCGCTTGTAGAAGCCGATCTCCGCCGCGCCAACCTGGTCGGAGCGACGCTTCTTCAGGCGCGCGCCGTTCAAGCCAACTTCGCCGGCGCGCGTCTGCGAGGCGCGCGCCTAGATCAGGCCGACCTCACCGCAGCCGACCTAAGCGACGCCGACCTGACCGCCGTCTCCCTGACGCACACCCGGCTGCACGGCGCCCTTCTGACCGAGAACACGCAGCTCGCACCCAAGTGGCGGCTGGTCTGGCGCATCCTCAACGCGCCGGAGTCGATTGATTCCCTTGCGGAGGCCGACCTGCGCGACGCCGACCTCAGCGAAGCACGGCTGGCGGGACTCAACCTGCGCCGCGCCGACCTGCGCAACGCGCAGCTCGCCGGCGCCGACCTCAGCGACGCCGACCTGGCGTACGTCCGCCTTCAACAGGCGAGACTCGACGAGCGGACGCGCATCGCACCCAAGTGGCAACTGGTCTGGCAGGTGGTCAACACAGTCGAACGCAACCAACCGCTCGCCGGCGCCGAGTTGTCGGAAGCGTGGCTGGAGGGCGCATATCTGCGCGCCGCCGACCTGACAAGCGCCGTGCTGACTGACGCCGTCCTTGCCGACGCCGACCTGCGCTACGCCCGGCTTGACGGCGCCGATCTTCGCAACGTCGACCTCCGGCGCGCGGCGTTACAAGAGGCCTCGCTGGCGGAAGCCGACCTACGGGGGGCCAACCTCACGCTGGCCGACCTGCGTCTGGTCAACTGGCGCGGTGCGCTCTTGGACGTTCACACCATCATCGACCCGGCACAACGGCTGATCCACGACTTGGTCAACAACGGTGCAGCGCATCGCAATCTGCGCGGAGCTCGCCTCGCTTGGGCGAACCTCGCCGGCGTCGATTTCACAGGCGCGGACCTCAGCGGCGCCGACTTGCGCCACGCCGACCTGCGCGGGGCGACTCTGGCGCAAACGAATCTGACCGGTGCCAATCTCACCGGCGCAAAGTTGCCATAGGGCGGGCGACTTCGGGAGATTGTTCAGAGCATGGAGGGTCTCATATAATGAAATCGGGATGTGCAATTTCAATCCATGACCAGGACGCGATCGGGCGCGAAGTCTCAACATCTGCTCACTTGGCGCCATCGCATCCCCGTGGTTCTCATTTGCCATAAGGAGTCACAAAGGTGTATCACAAAATCTTTTGGACAGCAGAAAAGATCGCTCGTCGCCTGCAGTTGCTCGAAGCCAGCCAGGTAGTCTATCGTCGCAGCGTGGAGCTGCCGGCCTTTCGCTATTGCGAGCTGGAGCCGGAGGGTTTTGAGCCGCCGAAACCGCTGGTGGGCCGAGACATTGACCGCAGCGGCTGGCAAGTGATCGAGCCCAACACCTTCTGGGGTCGGCGCTACGCCAATTTTATGCTAAGCACAACCTTCACTACACCCGCCGACTGGCCTGCAGACGCACCCGTTGCACTCTACCTGCCGTTGGGCGAGTCGGGCGATTTCAGCCATCCGGAGGCGCTCGCCTACATCGACGGCGTGGCCTACGCCGCCTGCGACCGCCATCACCAGGAGATTCTGCTGCCCGCGCAGTGGCGCGACGGCGTCGAACATCTGCTCGACCTTTACGGCTGGAGCGGCCTCTTCGGTGCGGCGGTGAATCCGAGCACGCCGGCGCTCTTTCTGCGGCCGTGCAAGGTCGTGCTCATCGATCGGCCGACGCGCGATTTTCTTGTCACCGTGCGCGTGACGCTTGAAACGGCCAATCGCCTCGACGACGATCATCCGGCCAAGGGCCATCTGCTCAACGCGCTCGACGCCGCCTTCAAGGCGCTCGACACGCGCAGCCCGGCCGTGCAAAATCCGGAAAATCTCTCCATCGTTCCGACCGATTCCGTTGCGTTCGGCGACGATTTCTACGCCAGCGTCCCCGTCGCCCACGCCATCCTCAAGGAAGGCATCGCCAAGGCCGGGCCGGCGCTTGACGTGGAGGTGATCGGCGTCGGCCACGCTCATATCGACGTCGCCTGGCTGTGGACGTTGGGCGTTACGCGGCAAAAGGCGGGCCGCACCTTCCACACCGTGCTGCGGCTGATGGAGCAGTTCCCCGAATATCACTTCACACAGAGCCAGCCCCAGCTCTACGACTACGTGCGCAAGGACTATCCCGCCCTCTTCGAGGGCATCAAACAGCGCGTAGCGGAAGGCCGCTGGGAGCCGATCGGCGGCATGTGGGTCGAGGCGGACTGCAACCTAAGCGGGCCAGAGTCGTTGGCGCGGCAGTTTTTGCTGGGGCGCACTTTCTTCCGTCAACACTTCGGCCCCGACGCAGAATCGCCCGTGCTCTGGCTGCCCGACGTGTTCGGTTACGCCTGGAACCTGCCGCAGCTCATCAAAGAAGCCGGGCTGGAATACTTCTTCACCATCAAGATCGGCTGGAGTCAATACAACCGCCTACCCTACGACTCCTTCTGGTGGCAGGGGCTGGACGGCACCAAGGTGCTCACTCACTTCAGCACCACGCCCGACTTCGGCGCATATGCCAGCACCTACAACGCCATGGCGACGCCTGCGCAAAATCTAGGGACATGGCAGAATTTTCAACAAAAAGAATTGCAACATACGCTGCTGATGGCCTTCGGCTACGGCGACGGCGGCGGCGGCCCCACGCGCGAGATGCTCGAAAACATCCGCGAAATGGCCAATTTCCCCGGCCTGCCGAGGATGCGCAACGGCACGGTGATCGAATTTTACCGCAGGATGGAGGCGGAGGCAGGCGACCGACTGCCCACCTGGAACGGTGAGCTCTATCTGGAGCTGCATCGCGGCACCTACACCACCCAGAGCCGCAACAAACGCGCCAACCGCAAGAGCGAATTTCTGCTCCATGACGCCGAGCTTCTGGCCACGTTGGCGCATCTCACCGTCGCCGACTACGCCTATCCCCGGGAAACGTTGCACAAAGCCTGGGAGCTGGTCTGTCTCAATCAATTCCACGACATCATTCCCGGCAGCTCAATTGCACCGGTTTATGTCGAGTCGCAGGCGCAATACGCCGAGATTCGCCGCATGGCCGAGGGCGTGATCGAGGAGGCGCTGGCCGCATTGACGCCGGCCGACGCCTGGGGCGTTGTCGTCAACCCGACGAGCTTTGTGCGCAACGATCTGGCGTTTTTGCCGCTGGCGAAAGGCGAAACACAGGAGGCGCCGACGCTGACGGCCAACGGTCGGACGGTCGCCGTGCAGGCGGTGGATGGGGGGCTGCTGCTCGATGTAGGGGAGCTGCCGCCTTTTTCGGCTACGCCGCTGATGGCGGGCGTCGCCGCCGCGCCTGCGCCGCAGCCTGGCCTGTTGGAGGCAACACCTGATCGGCTGGAGAACGCCTTTGTGCGCGTGGAGCTGAACGCCGACGGCGACATCACGCGCATCTACGACAAGGTGAATGCTCGCGAAGTATTGCCTGCCGGCGCAGTTGCCAACCAGTTCCAGGCGCATGAGGATCGACCGCTCAACTGGGACGCCTGGGACGTGGACATCTTCCTGCGCGATAAGATGTGGCTGGCCGATCCCGCCGGCTCGATTCGGGTGGTCGAGGCCGGGCCGCTGCGCGCCACGCTGGAGATCAAGCGGCGCATCCTCAGCAGCGACTACACGCAGCGGATCAGCCTTTGCCACAATAGTCCCCAGATCGACGTCGTCACCGACATCGACTGGCGAGAGCGGGCCATTTTTCTGAAGGCAGCCTTCCCGGTCGATGTGCTCAGCCCCAAGGCCACCTACGAAATCCAATGGGGAAACACCGAGCGACCGACGCACTGGAACACGAGCTGGGACTGGGCGCGCTTCGAGACATGTGCACAGAAATGGGTCGATCTGAGCGAAGGCGGCTACGGCGTCAGCCTACTCAACGACTGTAAATACGGCCACGACATCAAGGACAACGTTATTCGCATCAGCCTACTGCGCGGCCCCGGCTCGCCCGATCCCACTGCAGACCTCGGCCATCACACCTTTGCCTACAGCATCCTGCCACACCCCGGCGGCTGGGATGAACGCACGGTGCGTGCAGCCTATGCGCTCAACGACCCCTTGATTGTGCGGAAGGGCAAGGGACGAGGCTTAAGGGCTGCAAACGCTCCGCTTCTGGTCTGCGATGCACCGAATGTGATCGTCGAGACGGTGAAGTGGGCGGAGGATGGGAACGGGATCATCGTGCGCCTGTATGACACGCAACGGCGTCGCGGGCCGATCACGTTGACGACAAGTTTTCCGCTGCGGGCCGCCATGCGCACGAATCTCCTAGAGGAGGAGAAGCAGACGCTCTCCGTCGAGGGGAACCGCGTGCATTATTCCATTCGTCCCTTCGAGATCGCGACGCTGCGACTGATTCCGGCGTAAAGGTTCGCCGGAATCAGCCAAAGGAGGAGGCGTATGGCGCTCCTCTGCCCCTCTCCCAGCATTGGGAGAGGGGCAGAGGGTGAGGGCCCGCATGTCAGCGCTTCCTTGGTTAGCCAAATGCTCGGGGTCTATCGAGGACGTGCGGCTGCGAGCCGCGCCTACGAAAAACCATCATTACTCCGTGGTGGCGCTGCTACGCAGCCCCACCTCGGTTTTTCCACGGCGAATGTGTCTGTCGAGAGTGTGCGGCTG
>JANWYX010000029.1 GCA_025055055.1 Caldilinea sp.
GATTTTCTGATCGGCGTTGGGCTGATCACGGCGTTTTACGGCGCGCTGATCGGCGTCACCCAGCGCAACGCAAAGACGGTGCTTGCCTACTCCAGCATCAGCCAGATCGGCCTGATCACGGTCGCCTGCGGCGCATGGCTGCTCAACGGACGGACGGATCAGGCAGCGCTGACCGCCGTGCTGCTGTACGTGATGCATCATGGATTGGCCAAAGGCGCGCTCTTTCTCGGCGTAGGCTTCGCCGGCGCAAACCGGGCGGCGGTGGCTGCATTGCTGCTGCCGGCGCTGGCGCTGGCCGGCTTTCCATTGACGAGCGGCGCGGTGGCAAAGGCGGCGCTAAAAACCACGACGGCCACCCTGCCGGGCGGCTGGCCTGAGCTGCTGAACGGGTTGTTGCCGTTGGCAGCGGTCGGCACGACGCTGGTGATGGCGCGCTTTTTGTGGCTGATGGCGACCACCGCGCCGCAGGCCAAGAGGCTGCCCAAAGTCCTGTGGGGCGCCTGGTTGGCCCTGCTCGTCGGCGTGGCGAGCGTCCTTTTCGTCTGGCCCTCGGCAGATTCGGCGGTGCGCGACGCGTTCAAGTCCGACAGCCTGTGGGTGGCGACCTGGCCGGTGCTCGTCGGCGCGCTGGCAGCGGCGGCGGTCCCTTTTGTTGCGCGGTTCATCCCCTGGTATCCCCTGCCGGCGGGCGACATGCTCGTTCTCTATGTCGCCGTCGCAGTGGGCCTGAACAAAGGACTGCGCCTCGCCCAAAACTCGGTTGAGCGCAGCGGGCGACACCTTGTTGCGGCTTTCTCCAAATGGCGACGGCAGGTTGCCGCCGCCGATCTTGCTGCGAGTTGGGAGCTGCGTCTGCGTTCAAACTGGCTGTTGGTCGGCGGGGCGCTGCTAGGGCTGACGCTAACGTTGTTGTTGATAGTCGGCGCAGCGATCGAATGAGCGCCAAAGGTGAATCACGGGTTCCTCTTTCGCCAAGGCGCACCAAAGCTTTTACAATATCTCCACAAAGTTTTTAAGAAAGACTGTCAAAACCTATCAAGTTCACCATGGAGCGGAGCAGATAGGAATTGAGAGCCCCAAGTGGCTATGCTGTGCGGCGTAAGATTGCAGTTAGAAGAGGGGCTTACGAGACGGCGGCCCACGCCGTCATAAGAGATGCTCCATGAACATGAAGAAGAGAAAATCTGTGAAGAGGTGATTGAGATTATGGCGATTCCGAATCTGTGGCGAACCAAGAAGCAACGCTATAGCCTACAGGGCGAGGTGTGTATCCATTGCGAGCGCGCTGTTTTTCCGCCGCGGCGGATTTGCCCACACTGCCATCAGTCGATGCGCGAGCAGCGCTTTTCCACAGCGGCGGCGTTTGACTTTCAGATGATGCCCGCCGTCGCCACTCAGCCGATGATGGTTGGAGATGACTGATGAGCGGTCACCTGGGCAAAAACCGACCGGAGGGCATTCCTGCCAAGCTGAACGGTCGGGGTGAAGTTTACAGCTTTACAACCATGTACAGCGTCCCGCGCGGCTATGAAGATCAGAAGCCGTATACGATTGCACTCATCAAATTGGATGAAGGCCCGATGGTGACCGCTCAACTCACCGATGTCGATCCACAAGAGGTGAAAATCGGCATGCGCGTGGAGATGGTGACGCGCAAGTTGCGCGAAGAAGGGGAGGAAGGCCAGATTATCTACGGGTATAAATTTCGTCCGCTGTTGGCCGATGCGTTGACAAACCGATAAACGGCGACAGGCGGATGGCAAGGCTGCCTATGCCAATTTTGCAGCCAAAAAGAACCTCTCTTGCTTCCACAGAAAGAGGCGTTTTTTAGAGAGCGCCTCTTTTTTTCCTGTCTGTGTCCTTCGACAACCCAATAGGGGTTGCGCAATTAGGTGAAGTTTCCGCGCAGAATATGGCCTTCCGGAAAGTTTGGTGAGGGCGCAGCTTGTTGCCGGGCTTCCTCCGGGACATTACAGCCCATCGAGAGACATTACAGCCCATCGAGAGATGCGAACGGCATTTGTAGCCGCCGTCCGCGCCGCCATCCCTCAATCCGCTCTCCATATTGCCGAGTTCAACTGCGCAACGTCTTAACACACCGAGAATTGCCATCCTCGATCACAATTTATTAACGTTCCAAGACAGGCCGCTTAATATAACAGGGGTAGACTACAAGCGTTATTTGAACAAAAACGATTGCGCTCAAAAGATAGGGTTC
>JANWYX010000132.1 GCA_025055055.1 Caldilinea sp.
CGACCCCAGCGGGCACTGGGTCGAGACCGCCTGGGACCTCTTCAGCATCGGCCTCACCCTCAACGACATCCGCCGGGAGGGGCTGACCTGGCAGAACGGCCTGGCCCTGGCCGTGGATGTGACGACGGCGCTGCTGCCCGGTGTGCCCGCCTTCGCCGGGGTAGCTATGAAGGCCGGCAAGGCGGCGGTGGAGGTGGCGAGCCATGTGGATGAGGCGGGGATATTGCCCGCCTCACCCGAAGGGATGGGCAGGGAAACACTTCCATCGTCTGGCGCAAAGAGCGGTGCCGGTGGCTGTCTTGGGGAGATGGTGAGGGCAGGAGAGGTGAACGGCAAACACACGCTGCAGCTGCGTCGGATTGTGCGCTGCGAACTGTTGCATCCAAGCTATTCTGAAAGCCACTTTGTCTATGAAAAAAGTCACGCCCGGACGCCTACGACGGCTCTTGGATAAGACTGATTTTCCAACGCTCTCCACCGATGACCCGCAACTTCGGAAAAAGAACTCGGTCACGCCCCATTCACCCAAGGGGATCGACACTCATCGCCGTTTCAAGAAGGCTGGTTGAGCTAGACAACACCGGAAAGCAAAGTCCTAAGGAAGGTAAGAAAACGATAGGCCGAACAAGCTCTCAGCCTCGGCGTGCCGGTCGAAGTAGCGTTATTGTAGCACCCTGTAGCCATGACTCAGCGACGTTCACTTATCTTGTCCGGCGAGCTTGCGCTTCGTCTTGTGAGGACGGTCAACCCAAATTCGGAGGCTGCCGTGGCGGACAAAGCGCCTCCTTTGTTGTAATGCACCGCGTATCGTTCGTCGCCTATGGCATTGAGACATTCGCTCTGGAATCGTTGCAACGCCGCCCGGTCGAAGGGAGATAGATCGGCGTTGATCGCCTTCAAGAGAGCTTCGCCTGCACCGAACAGGAGAGCGGCGTCCTCGAACGACCCCTGCCTGGTCGCAGCGCAAGCAATGACCAATACACTTGTCGCTACACCGACTGCATGATGCAGATTAACCAGCAGCGTCAATGCCTCGGTGAGGTCGGAGATATAGCGATCGTCGCCGCGCTGCAAGGCGATCCAAGCGCGGTTGAGCAATGCCACTGCGATCCCTTCGGCGCTGCTCTCTTTGCGCGAGCGCGCCAGCACCTCGGCGAAGAGCGCCATGCCTTCTGCGTAACGCCCTGTGCGACAGAGCAACTCCGCCAACGGACCGGAGATATTGGCCCAGGCGTTGGCGGCGTTGGGAAGATGCTCTGCGATCAGGTCTAGGGCTTGTTGCAAGTGTTCGGCGGCGGCGAAATCTTCGCCGACATCCATTTCGGCGAAGCCCAGACATTGCAGCGATAGCACTGCTGCGCGAAGGTGACCAAGCATCCGTTGAAGGGGGATGCCTTCTTCCGCCAGCCGGCGCACCAGCTCCAACCGGTTAAGCCGATACGCCAGAGCGGCGCCGCCGGCCAACACAACCGCCAATGCCCGGGGTGAAAGTTCTTGACGTCGGCTCAACAACCGTTCGATCCACATCATCCCTTCTGAAGCCAAGCCGCGCGTCGTCCAGAAATATTTAAGGTTCCAACAGAGTTGCGCCACCGCTTCAAGAGCGTTGTGAAACCAAAACCAGCTCAACGCAGCGCGCAGATTGTCGATCTCCAGCATGACGCTGTGGAGCGCCTTGTCGGCCTTTGGGCCGATCATCGCCTCTTTTTGTTCCTCGCTCCAGGCCAAATAATAGGCGGCGTGGCGGGCGGCCAGCGTTTCGCTTTCGCCCAAGGTAGTGCATTGCTCTTGTGCGTAAGCGCGAACCGTTTCCAACATGGCGTAACGCATCGCCTCCTCATCTTCTCGAACGATGATTAGCGACTTGCGCGCCAACCCGATCAAGGCCAGAGCTACTTCGGCACGGTCTAGCAGGTCGTCCGCCACAACTGCTTCCGCTGCATCCAGATTCCAGCCGCCATGAACGACGCTCAGCCGGGCAAAGAGGCGTTTTTCCGTCGGCGTAAGCATCTCGTGGCTCCAGTCGAGCGACGCCTGAAGCGAGCGATGTCTGGGGAGCGTGGCGCGACCGGACATGACGAAACGAAAGCGCGTGGCAAGACGCTCTGCAATCTGCGCAGGGGAGAGCGTGTGACATTGAGCCGCCGCCAGCTCAATTGCCAACGGCAGATGATCTAATTGCGCGCAAAGCATCGCAATAGTCGCAGTCTGTGAAGGCGTGGGCGTGAAATTAGGACGGACGGCGCGCGCACGTAAGGCGAAAAGCTCTGCTGCGGCGGCGGCCTCCAGCAATGGCGTCGGCCAAAGATGCTCCCCTTCTGCGCCGAGCGGCTCGCGGCTGGTCGCCAGCACCTTCAGCAAAGGACATGCCCCGAGCAGGCTCTCCACCAATCGGGCGCAGCTCGATGCAACTTGCTCACAATTATCCAGGACGAGCAAGGCAGGGGCAGGCTGAAGAAAAGCAACAATCGCCTCGATTCCTTCGCTGCGCGTCTCCACGCAAAGCGCATGGCGCACGGCATGGATCACCTGCTCTCCCTCCATGCAGGTTGCCAGCTCCACCCACCAAACGCCTCCCGAAAAGCGGGAAAGCGCATCACCGGCTGCAACCTGCGCCAGTCGCGTTTTGCCGATGCCGCCCGGCCCCGTGACCGTTACCAGACGAGGCGTCTCCGCACAGAGCAGGCGCTGCAACTCTGCCCGCTCACGGACGCGGTTGATAAATGGATTCAGCGCCGCCGGCAGGTTGGTGCGGCGCGCCGCCTCGCCGTTTCTGCTCGCCGGCGGAGGCGCCTGCCTTGGAGAGGAAGCCGCCGCCTTTGTCGCCAACCGGAGCAGCAGCGCAGCCGTCTCCGGCTCGCGCTCCAACCCCAACGCCTCGATAAAGAGCGCGCGCACCACCGCCGGGTCGGGCTTGCGCAGCCCCTTTTCCAACCGATTGATCTGCGCCTCTGAATAGCCGACCGCCAGGCCTAGATCGCGCTGGGTCAGCCTGGCGCGACGACGCAAATGTTTGAGAAGCTCGCCGAACGACTCGAATGCGGTCATTTGTCAAGAAATGTCAACTTTTTCGCCGCCGTTCCTGCTATAGTTTCGACAGGATTTCGCCCCTGGGCAGCGTTGAAATCGGTGAAGGACGCCTTTGCTATTTTACGGAAGACGGATTTGCACGACGGAGAGCACAAATGACAAGCATTGCGCAACGAATCGCACCCTCCTGCATCTTGGCATTGCTGACGCTTCTATGGATAATACCCGCATCGGCAGGCAGCCTCCCTCCGGGGTCGGCCGTGCGCATTTCCGACAACAACGCCGACGGCATTTCCGAAGCGCCCGACGTCGCCGCCTTCGGCTCGAAGGTGTACGTCGCCTGGCGCGACACCCGAGAGACTCCTCTAGCTACCCTCACTTACGCCGTCTATTTTGCCAGTTCCGACGACGGCGGCGCAACCTGGAGCGCCAATCGACGCATCAGCTCGCCGAGTTGGGACGGGTATATTGATTACGTCAATGTCGCCGCCGGGCCGGATGAGGTCGTTTGGGTGGCGTGGCTCCAGCGCTCCTGTTATTCTTCCTCCGGCGGTGGCGAGTGCGACGGCGAAACGCGCTATAACGATGTTCGCCTCGCCCTTTCCGGCGATGGCGGAGCGACCTTCGGCGATGTGACGGCCTGGGACGGCGCCGACGGCGGCCCTCCCGATGCTGTGGCGCTGGCCGTGGATGGCGTCACCGGCGTTGGCTATCTCTTCGTGCAGCAGGCCAACGGTTCGGGCCAAGATATGGTGATCCGTCGCCTCGATCTCGCCTCCTCGACGATCACCGATGTCACCGTCTCCGGTGGAGCAGGCAACGGCAAGAACGGCGACTATAATGGGCCGCTGCGCAGTGTGGCTGCGCGCAACGGCCGCGTCTGCGCAGCATGGGAGGATCGCCGCAACAACGGGATCTACGGCGCTTGTTCCACCGATGGCGGGCTCTCGTACAATGCCGACGCCGCCTGGTCGCAAGGGGCGGCCACGCAGCCCAAATTGGGCGTTGCACCGGATGGGACGGTTTGGCTGGCCTATCAAACGCCGGATAACACCATCCTGGTGCGCCGTTCAACCGACGCCGGCGTTTCCTGGTCTGCACCGGTTGCAGTGACGTTGGCCCCACTCAGCAGGTGGTATGACCTAACGGTGAACGAAAACGGCGCAGTCGCCATCTTGTGGCGAGCAAGTAGGGGTTTCTTCACGGATCTCTATCTCACCACCTCCTCGGACCAAGGCGCTTCCTTCTCGACGGTGCAGGTGAACAATTCACCCGAAAGCGTCGAACATCGCATCCCGGCGCTGACGACGGTGGGAAGCGGCGCCTCTACCAAAGCGGTCATGGTGTGGCAGCAGGCGTCCGGCTCCGAGCATGAGATCTTCGCCGCCGTTGCGGTGCAGGATGACATCCCACCGACGGCGCCGACCAACGTGCAGGCTTCCGCAGGCGATGGCTCGGTGCTGTTGACCTGGAGCGCAGCCGGCGACGCCAACGGCATCCGCGGCTACCATATCTTCCGCAGCGCCGGTGTCAATGGCCCATTTCAGCCGATCAACGCCTTGCTTGTTACCGGTCGCGCCTATCGCGATGTTGGCCTGAGTCCTGGAACCTATTTCTATCGAGTGCAGGCCGTAGACGGCGCCGGCAATCGCGGTCCGCTTTCTGCGGTGGTCAGCGCTTCGCCCACCGTAGGCTCCGGTTTGAGCGGACTGAACGGGCGCATCGTCTTTGCCGCAGATGGGCAGGCGCACGTGCGCACTTTGCCGGGGCTAGGAGCCGTCGGGTCGCCCTTGACAGGCCAGCATCCGCTGCTGAGCGCCGATGGCGGTCGCGTGTTTTTCAAGCGCAGCACGGCGTTGATGGCGCGCACGTTGAACAACGGCATGGAGGAGACCCTCACTCAGGACGGGAGCCTTTCGGGCGAGCCGTTCGGGGTCAGCGCCGACGGCCGACGGTTCGTCGCTTCGTATAGAAAGCACTACACGCAGTACGGCAACCCGGCGGGCTGTTTTGCATTCGAGCCGCGCGTCTTTGTCGCCGGGTCATCGACGCCCATTCGCACCATTCCGGGCATTGTGGCCGGCGAACCGACGTTATCGCCCGACGGCCGATGGCTGGCCTACTTGTTTGCAGGCCGCTGTGACAATCTGGTCTCCAGCGTGGTGAATCCTCCGCAGCTGTGTCTGCGTCATCTGGAGAGCGGCGCAGAGAAATGTCACGAAGGTGGTTTGCGCCATCCGGACTTTTCGCCGGATGGCAATAGCCTCGTCTTCACTGCGCCCTTTAGCGGCCAAGATGAAATCTGGAGGGCAGCGCTGGGCGCCGATGGCTCACTCGGCGCCTTTGTACAGTTGACGCGCGGCGCCGTCGGCGAGATCAGCGCAGAGCCGGCCTGGTCCAGCGATGGGAGCTGGGTGATCTTTCAACGCGATGTGGACGCCGGCGCCGGCGAGGATTGGCGTCTCTTTGTCGTGCGCGGCGATGGCGACAGCCTGCGCGCGCTGGGCATTCGAGGGACGTCGCCGGACTGGGCCGGTGGCGGCCCTGCAGGCGTCAATCCGACGCTGACGGAACGAATTTACCTTCCCATGGTGCGGAGATGAGCGAGGAGCGTTCTGGACTGCGCCTTGCTGCTACGCTCGAAGCACCTTGGGGGCAATCAGCAGTTGCAACTGTCCGCAGCCCCATCGCAGCAGACTCCACTGGGGGATGTCTGCTGCGATGTGGGCAACCGCCGCTGTAGGAATGCGGACAAAGATGTCTTCCGGCGCTGTGCCGCACAGCCCCGAGGTCACCTCTTCCATTCCGGGATTATGGCCGACGATCGCCACATGCTGCGTCTCCTCCGGTAAATTTTGGAGCAAAGTGAGCAAAGCGTCCGCCGAGGCCAGGTAGATGGACTCCTGCCAAATCGGCTTGACCTTGCCATTGACCAGGTCGAGCAACGCTTGCGCCGTCTGTGCAGTGCGTGCAGAGGGGGAGCTGAGCAGGGCGTCGATCTTTGGCTCCAGCCGTGCGATGAGGGCGGCCATGCGCGCTGCATCTTTGCGTCCTCGGTCGGTGAGTGGACGGTCGAAATCGTTCGCATAGTGTTCAGGGCGTTCCGCCTTGGCGTGTCGCCAGAGAGTGATATATTTCATAGAGCGCCTCCACAATTCTGCCTGGAATGAGATTTCAAGGTGAAGCGACGTTTACCGCCTGAGGAGAAGTCAGCCGAAAAACGCGCACAGCCGCGCGATAGTAGTCTATCACCTGATCCATCGTCGCCCGCCAGGAGCGGCTGCGCGCATGGGCAAGCGCATTTTCGGCCAGGTTCTTACGCAGCGGCGGATTGTCGCGCAGCCGTTCAATCAACGTTCGCATTTCGTGAGGACGCTCCGGATCATAAAAGAGACCGTTGTAGCCGTCGATCACGGTATCCAGCACGCCGCCCGTGCGCGCGGCGATGACCGGCAGACCACAGGCCATGGCTTCCAACGCCACCAGGCCGAAGGTTTCCGTCGTCGATGGAAAAATGAATGCGTCCGCCGCGCGATAGGCTTCGACCAACGCCTGCCCGCGCAGATAGCCTGTCATCACGGTCGGCGTGTCGGCGAAGACCTTGCGCAGACGCCGATGGCTGGGGCCATCGCCGATCAGGGCAAGACGAACCCCTTGCGCCGGAAAGAGCGTCTCCCGCAGCAATTCAAGCTGCTTTTCCGGTGCCTGTCGCCCAACATTGATGATGAGAAATTCGTCAGGATGACCATCGGTCAGCCAGTTGCGCACTTCCGGCCTTGCTTCCCCAGGCGTGAACAGGTCGGTATCGACGCCGCGCTTCCACCGGCGCACACGGCGAAAGCCTTGCCGTTGCAGTTCGCTGCAAACCGTCGTCGAAGGGCAAAGGTTGACGCCGGCCTGATTGTGCAAGAGGCGCAGATACAACCATACGATGGGAACGACGAAGCCGAAGCCATAAAACTGCGCATACCGGGGCAGGTCGGTGTGATACGAGGCGACCGTCGGCACTTTGAGCCGGCGCGCATAGGAGAGGCCAAAGGGCCCCAGGATCACCGGATTGACGACGTGAATCAGCTCCGG
Source organism: Caldilinea sp. (assembly GCA_025055055.1). Lineage (GTDB taxonomy): Bacteria > Chloroflexota > Anaerolineae > Caldilineales > Caldilineaceae > Caldilinea. The sequence goes on from JANWYX010000132.1 coordinate 7,111, forward strand.
CTGAAAGGCCTGGAGTTTCTCCCAGACAAAGCGCCGTGGAATGTTGATGCGCAGCTCCGGGTAAAAAGGCAAGCGTGGACCGCCGACGCCGACGATTTCCGCTCCTGCATATTCCTTGGGTCCTCCGGGAGGGCCAAATAAAATGACCCGATGTCCCTGTTCCTGTAGACGTTGCAACAACAGGCACAGAATACTCACAATGCCGTCGATCTTGGGCAGAAAAGTCTCCGTAAAAATGGCGATTCGCATAGGTCCCGTCTAGGAGCCATAGTGCAGTCGTTGTCCGACTGCAACCGTCGTATTGCCCTTGCCGATCACCGCAAGCTTATCACAAGCAGAGAAGGGTCGAACTTACCGGCCCATCGGGCGGCCCGTTGGCTACTTGCCGATCACCGCAATCTTATCACAAGCAGAGAAGGGGGCCATAGATTGAGTTTCGAGAATGCTCGAACGTCAACCTCAAACGTCAACCTCAAACGTTAACAATGACTTGCTACAATGTTTGGGCTCGGTTATGCTCTTGAGGAGGATGTCATAAATTCTATATTAATTGTATATTCTAGAATTTATGCGATCGAAGATGCAAAATTGAACGGACAATCAGAAGGAGTGAACCACACATGGCGGCTTCAGATCGAATCATTGTGCTCGGCGGCGACGGTTTTTGCGGGTGGCCGACGGCGTTGCGGCTTTCCCGTGAGGGATATGACGTCGTGATCGTCGACAACCTTTCCCGACGTAAGATCGACGTAGAGCTCGGATGCGAATCGCTGACGCCGATTCAGCCGATCGAGCGACGGCTGCGCACATGGGAGGAGCTGACCGGCCGGCGCATCGCATTTTACAACCTGAACATTGCCGAAGATTACTACGAACTTGAAAAGTTGATCGAAGAAGTGCGCCCCAAGGCCATTGTCCATTTCGCCGAACAGCGCGCCGCGCCCTACTCGATGAAATCTCCTCGCCATAAGCGCTACACGGTGGACAACAACGTCAACGGCACGCACAACGTGCTTTGCGCAATTGTGGAGTCCGGCCTGGACATTCACCTGGTGCATCTTGGCACAATGGGCGTTTATGGGTACGGCACGGCGGGCATGTCAATTCCAGAGGGATATCTGACCGTGAAGGTGGAGATCGATGGGAGCGATCGAGAAATCGAGATTCCCTATCCGCCCCATCCGGGCAGTATCTATCATATGACGAAGACGCTCGATGCGTTGCTTTTTTATTACTACAACAAGAACGATGACGTTCGCATCACCGAT
>JANWYX010000137.1 GCA_025055055.1 Caldilinea sp.
TTCCCGGCCGGAGTGATTCAATTCGTTTGACGACGCGCACCCTTCTGATCAAAGTCGATCGCTCCCGCTTTGTGACAGCGGCGCTGCACAACGTGGCGCTGGCGTTGCTGGGGCTTCACCTCTATGTCCGCACGCTGCCGCCGACGCCCGATCCGATTCCGGCACCTGACAGCGCTGAAGCGGCATGGTGGGGATTGTGGCCTGTCACCTACCTGCCGGCGTGGGCGGTTGCGCTTGGCACAGTGATTGTTTTGGGCGCCATCGTCCTCTACTGGATACGCCCCTTCTCCAATTGGCTGGCTCGCCTGCGCTTTGGTCACCCGCCTCTCTGGCCGACTGTCTGGCTGATTTCGGCGGCGCTAGTCCTGGCGTTTTTTCTGTTCCCGATTGCACACACACGCTGGGGCGACGCCTTCATCCTTGCCAAAGGCATCGCCTTTCCCGATCCGGGGCTGCGGCTAACGCGCTCTTGGCAGGCGCCGCTCGACGTGGCGCTGCACGCCGAACTCTGGCGATGGCTGCATGAGCCGTTCGGCTGGAAAGACGCGACGCCGGTCTATCGCCTGCTCAGCCCGCTCGCCGGTGCGCTCTATCTGCTGGTGACGCTGGCGCTGTGTCGACATCCTTTGCTGAAGCCGGCTTGGCTGCCCTATGCGTTGCTGACGACGCTCGGCCTCATGCAGCTCTTTTTCGGCTACATCGAAAATTACAGCTTTGCGGCCGTGGGCGTGTTGACCTATCTCTGGCTGGGATTGGCCGTCATCGAAGGCCGGCGACCGCTCTGGCTGGCGGCCACCGTGCTTGCCCTTACCCACGCCATGCATCCCAGCACCATCGTGCTGGCGCCAAGCTTGCTCTACCTCGGTGCGTTACAAGGAGGCACATTGCAGTGGCGCGCAGCGAAAACCGAAGGAAACCAGAGGCTTGTCTCCGTCGTTGTACAGATTGCGCTGCCAATGCTATTGGTGGGCGGCGCAACCTTTTTGTTCATGGAGGCGAGCGGGCACGGACTCGCCGCACTGTTGGGCGACGATCGCCCGGGCGGCGGCGATGGTCGCTGGTTCGTCCCCTTGTTCGAGACGACGACGCGATGGGAGCACTACACGATGTTCAGTTGGCCGCACCTGCGTGACCTGCTCAACAATCAGTTGCTTGTGGCGCCGATCGTGCTGCCGTCGCTAGCCGTGGTTGGGATTGCATGGATGGCGAAGAAATGCAGAGAGAGTGCCTCTAAAGACCAAAAACAAGAGAGTCGGTGCGCTTCTCATGAGCCTCCTGCTCTCTTCTTCTCGCCATCGCTGCGCTTTCTGCTCATCGCTGCCGTGTTCCAGTTGCTCTTTCTCACGGTGTGGAACCCGGACTACGGCGGCCAGCGAGACTGGGATCTCTTCAGCCTGGCCTGGCTATCGCCCACGTTGTTGCTGGCGCTGCTGCTGCCGAGGTTGTTGCACGGTTGGTCGTTGATAGGCGGCGTTGCGCCGCTGCTGCTGCTGCAGGCGTGGCATACGCTCGCCTGGATTTATCAGAACACACTGCCCTGGCAATGGCCTCGTTGACAAAGGGCAAATTGCGGGGAACGATGCACTATGTACGAGCTGCAACCGGTTCAACCCAGACGTTCGAGAACCAACCGCAACGCGGCCACTCAGCCGCGAAATCGCTTCTGGCAGGGTTTCGGCATGGGCGTGGTGTCCTTTGTGTTGCTGGTCACGCTGACGCTCGGCAGCCTGCTCATCGGCTACGCCGTCATGGCGCGCGACCTGCCTTCGCCTGCAGAGCTGCGCCAGCGCGCCAGCGCCTTCCAGAGCACGCGCATCTACGACCGCGAAGGCAATCTCCTCAATGAAACTTTCGACCCCAACGCCGGTCGCCGCGTCGAAGTGCCGTTGCACGCCATTTCGCCCTACGTCATTCAGGCCACCATCGCCACGGAGGACGCCAACTTCTACAACCATCCCGGCGTCGATCCCGTGGCGTTGATCCGCGCCGTCTATTACGCCTTCCAGGAAGGCGACGTCGTTGCCGGCGGCTCGACGATCACACAGCAATTGGTCAAGCGCGTGCTGCTCTCGCCGGAGCGCACGGTCACCCGCAAGATCAAGGAGGCGATCTTGGCCGCCGAGATCACGCGGCGCTACGACAAAGACGAAATTCTCGAGCTTTATCTCAACGAGGTCTATTACGGCAACCTCGCCTACGGCATCGACGCTGCGGCGGAGACCTACTTCGGCAAGGACGCCGCCGACCTGACGCTGGCCGAGGCTGCGCTGCTAGCGGGGCTGCCGCAGCTTCCGGCTTACTACGACCCCTACACACACCCGGATCGCGCAAAGAATCGTCAAGCGGTGGTGCTGAGGCTGATGGTGGAGGCGGGCTACATTACGCCGGAAGAGGCGGACGCCGCCTGGATGGAGCCGCTTACCTATGAGCCGCTGCGCTTTGAACTCAAGGCGCCGCACTTCACGCTGTACGTGCGCCAGCAACTGGAGCAGATTTTCGGCCCGGAGGCGCTTTACCAGGCCGGCTACAACGTTTACACTACGCTCGACCCGCGCTTGCAGGCCGAAGCCGAGCGCATCGTGCGCGAACAGGTCAACCTGCTCGCCGACCGCAACGTCTCCAACGGCGCGCTGGTGGCCATGCGGCCGCAGACGGGCGAAATCGTGGCGCTTGTCGGCAGCGCCGACTTCAACGATGTAGAGATCGACGGCCAGGTGAACATGGCGCTTGCCCCGCGCCAGCCCGGCAGCGCCACCAAGCCCTTTGTCTATCTTGCCACCTTCGACATGCCGGACAGGCCGCAGGAGGAGCAATGGACGCCCGGCACGCTGGTCGCCGACATCACCACTGCCTTCCCGGATGGCGCCAACCCACCCTACGTGCCGCGCAACTACGATGGCAAAGAGATGGGGCTGATCACCGTGCGCACGGCCCTGGCGACCAGCCGCAACATTCCCGCCGTGGCTGCGCTGCAGGAGGCGACCCTCCCCGTCTATCTCGATCTGATGCGGCGCTTCGGCGTCACCACGTTGACGCGACCCGATTACGGCCTGAGCCTCTCGCTGGGCGCCGGCGAGATCCCACTGCTCGAACTGACGGACGCCTACGCCGCCCTTGCCAACGGAGGACAGCGCATTCCGCCGGTGACGATTTTGAAGATCACCGACGCCCAGGGCGCTGTCATCTGCGAGCAGGGAACATCACGCCCCTGCCAACCCGGCGTGGAGGCGGCGCAGCAGGTCGTCAGCCCGGTGGATGCTTTTCTGATCACCGACATCCTCAGCGACAACGAGGCGCGTGCGCCGGTCTTCGGCCTCAGCTCGGTGCTGCGGCTCGATCGACCGGCGGCGGTGAAGACCGGCACTACCAACGACTTCCGCGACAATCTGACCGTAGGCTACACGCCGCAACTCGTGACCGGCGTCTGGGTGGGCAACGCCGACAACTCCCCCATGCTCAACATCTCCGGCGTGGCGGGCGCCGGGCCGATCTGGAACGAGTTCATGCGCGTTGCACACGCCGGCGAACCTGCGCTGCCTTTTACGCCCCCTCCCGGCGTGCGCCAGTTCGAGGTCTGCGCCGACACCGGAACGGAACCCGGCGACGCCTGTCCGGAGCGACGCGTGCATTGGTTCGCCGAAGATCGTCCGCCGCTGTCGAAAGAACACGACCTCTGGCGGCGCATCCGCATGGTGCGCGGAACCGACCAGCTCGCCAATGAATTCACCCCGCCCGACCAGATCGAGGAGCGCGTTTTCAAGGTCTATCCGCTGGAGCATCGTGAGTGGGCGATCCGCCACGGCATCGAGCAACCCCCCATCGAAGCGCTCGTTACACCGCCGACGCCAGCGCCGGGCGAACTGCAGCTTTTCATCAGCAGCCCCACCGAAGGCGCAACGGTGCGTGGGGTGGTGCCCATTTTCGGCAGCGCGTCGATGCCGGGCTTCGCCGGCTACGAGCTGCAATACGGGATCACGCACGATCCGGGCGCCTTCAGCCTGCCCTTCAGCGGCCCCTTCGCCGCGCCGGTGCTGAATGGCCAACTGGGGACATGGGACACGACCGGCCTGGGCAACGGGCCTCATACGCTGCGTCTACTCATGCGCGCCAGCAACGGCGTCCAGTACGAGACGCGGGTACGCGTCTTCGTCGACAACACGCCGCCGACTGAAACGCCCACGCCAACGCCGACCTATACCGTGGAACCGCCGACGTCCACCTGGACGCCGGAAGCGCCCACGCCGACGGAGACCCCTTGGCCCACCGACACGCCGTGGCCGACCGATACGCCGGTTATTCCGACCGATACACCCTGGCCAACAGACACACCGACGCCCGCGCCAGAGGAGCCGACCTTCGAGCCAACGCCCACCTGGACGCCGGAAGCAAACGGGTGAGGCGTCCACACCATCATCGCTTTTGATAGACGTTGGACACTTGGCGCGTTTACAGGAATCGATGGAATGTAACAAATTATCATACAAAGCGGGTTGCGCCGAAGGCTCGATAGCGCAGCTCGCCCGTCTTGGTCGTCCGGCGCACGACGTAGGCCGTCCTGCCCAGGTGGTCCGTCAGCAGCCAGTGGAGCGTCCCACCGTCGCGCAGGGCGATGCGCTGCCCGCCGGCGCTGTAGTATTTCTTGACCACGTTGCCGGAGACCTCGTAGTAGTCGCCCACGGAGTAGGTGGTGACGCCGTTGACCGTGGCCTTGACGCGGCGGCCGTCGCCGTCGTAGACGAAGCCGGCGCTGGCCGCCCCGCTCACGCCCACCGGCCGGTTCTCGGCGTCGTAGGTGAAGCTCAGCGTCTGCCCGCCCGACGTGCGGCTCACCAGGTTGCCGTTGGCGTCGTAGGCGGAGCTGCGCCTCCTGCTCACCGCGTGCTTGTGCGCAGCGTCGCCGTAGACATGACCACCACGTGCGCACGCCGTCGACATGTCGACGTTCTCGGCGCAACGCTTGCACCCGGCGACTACGTCCGGTCATCCTCCGCGCGGTGAAGGTCTCCGATGTGTTTGAGTTCTTCCTTCAGCCACGCAAATTGCTCCGGCGTGATGCCCGTCGCCTGCGTGATCAACGGCCACTCGGCGCCAACCGCCAGCAGG
>JANWYX010000274.1 GCA_025055055.1 Caldilinea sp.
CGTTTTGAATTTGCGTGATGATCTGCCAAATCACCAACTCGTCCAGATCGCTGGAGAGCACGATCATGGTGTCTTCAAAGCCGGCGGCGTCGAGCATCTTGGCCGCCTGGATGCTCAAGTAGGCCTGGTCGCCCGAATCGAGACGAATGCCGAGAGGACGATGCCCTTTCCGACGCAGCTCCTCGAAGACCTTGATGGCGTTCGGTACGCCCGATTGCAGCGTGTCCACCGTATCGACGAGCAATAGACAGTCGTCCGGGTACAGCTCGGCGTAAGCGCGAAACGCTCCCAGCTCTCCTTCCCCCAGCGCCATCATCAGTTGCACCATGCTGTGCGCATGCGTCCCCTTCGGCGGCAGGCCGAGCACGTGGGAGACGCCCACGTTGGAGCTGAAGTGTGCACCGCCGATGAGCGCCGCACGTGTGCCGTCGTTGGCGCCTTCGCCCTGGGCGCGACGTAGACCGAATTCCAGAATCACGCCGCCACGGCTGGCCTCCACCAGGCGAGAGGCCTTGGTGGCGACCAGCGTCTGATAGTTGAGCTTGTTGAGCAAAGGCGTCTCGACGATCTGCGCCATCGCCATCGGCCCGCGCACGACCGTCAGCGGTGTATTCGGGTGGACGACGCGACCTTCGGGGATGGCGTGGATGCTCAGCGCGCTGAAGTCGCCGTGTTTGCGCAAATAGTCGAGAAAGTCGTCGGCGAAGATGCGATTGCCCAGGCTGTTGCGATGGTTGCGCAGATACTCCAGCTCCTGCTCGCGGAAGTGCGCCTTCAACATCCAGTCCAGAAACCACTCCAGACCGGCGTTAATGCAGTAGCCGGCCTGGTGCTGATCGTAGTCGGGATTGCGCCGATAAAAATGGTCGAACTGCACCTCCAGCTCGTGAAGGCCGAGACGAAAATAAAGCTGTGCCATCGTGAGCTGGTACTGGTCGGTGAACAGAATGCCGCGCATGGCGGAATGGTAGGTGAGTGACATAGCAAGATCTCTCCGGTGACAATGGCAGGTGTTTCTCTAAACACAGTCGGTTAGTCCCATTGTAAAACGGCGTAGGAGAAAGTCCTATCTTTCGTCGCTAATTTGATGACTTAGCGGTTGCGCTTGATTGTCCGTTGTGGGTTTCTGATGGAAAAGGATTCAGCGAACAATGATAAATGTTTGAACGGCAAAAAATTATACTTGCAAAGTGTTTTTAAATATGTTAAAATGTGGTGGATTTTTTTGGGAACAGTTAGCGCACTCCCCATTGAAGTTCTACTAAACTTTTGAATCGAGCTCTAAGGAGGGACACATGGGCGATTGAACCCTCGACGGCGCAGTTGCGCGCAACTGTACCGTGCGCGTGCGATTTTACCGCGCCGAGTGACATGGCGAGCACTGTTCTGAGCAATTTACTCGCTACAGTTCTTTGCTTTGACGTCTCTGGTTACAACCCACCTGCCTCACTCAAGGAGAAATCCATGAACCTAAATCCCATCCTCTCGTGTTGTGCAAATTTCCGGCGGCGTCGATTCTATCGAAGCGCACTGACGGCAATTTTGTTGGGTTTTATCGTGTTCTCATTGTGCACGCCGACGATGCAGACGGCTTACGCCACAGGTGGCGGAACCCCTGGCATCGAGCAGGCTGCCGACGGCGAAGATGGCAACGTCGCCACCGATGGTCGCATTTTCGTCCCTTTGGTTTCCACGGCCGGACAAGCCAGCGCTCAGGGAGAGGCCGGGGATGGGCTGAATTCAAGCGCCTACGTTGAACCCGAATATGAAGAATTGGCGCTGGTTGAATTTCAACTGCCCAATCGCGCAGCGATCGATCAGCTTCTCGATTTGGGCGCAGACCTGGCCGAATACGTGCGCGACAACCCCGACGGTACGATCACCATCAACGCCTTCGTGACGCCCAGCGAGCGCGCACTCTACGAATCGATGGGTTTCCCCGCCGGCGCCACCATCGAAGACCGTTCAACGTGGGAGGCAGTGCGCGCCGAACGCGAGGCTGCCATCGAAGCCGAACGCGCTGCGCTGAGCGCAGCAGAAGGAGAAATGGTGGGCGCCGCAACGTTTGATCCGGGCGGCGAGATCACGATCATGCGCGTCGACTATTTCACGAACTATGCCGGTCGTTTTTTGGCTGTGGCGGCCCACACTGCGCTCGGCACGGCGACCGGCGGCCCCACGCTGGCCGTGGCGTGGCGCACGGAGGACGGTGACTATGGCTCCGCTACAACCATGTCTAGGTTCACCGACGCCGGACAGTATATGTACCATCGCGTCCTGCTCCGCGTCGGCGCAGCCGGCAGCACACAGCCGGTGCCGGCGGTGGTGCGGGTGGCGTCCAGCACAGGCGCAACTGCCGAGGCCCCGGTGAACGAGTGGGTGGCGGGCGGCCTGCCCCCGCTGGCCGACGGCTATTTGATGGACTTCACCACGCGCTATATGGACCCGACCGAAGTCCATCAACGCATTAACGCCCTGGCCAACGAGTTCCCAGACCTGGCCGAAATCATCAATCTCCCCTACCTTACGAACGGCTATCAACGCAAGGCCATGGCCGTCATGGACACGAACACGAATATTCTGGGAACGCCGGGCAGCGCCGCGCGCGCCGTCTATCTGGAGTCCAAGGCGTGGGGCCATGAGGGCGGCAATCAAATTCAGGCCGAATTTCTCAATCCAGGCGCGCCCAATCAGCCGCTCACCGTTTCTGTGACCGGTAATCGCATCACCGTGAGCCTCGGCACAAATGCAACCGGCGCTTTGAACAGCACGGCGGCGCAGGTGGTGGCGGCCATCAACGCCCATCCGGAGGCCAGCGCCCTTGTCACCGCCTACACCTACGGAGGCAACGCCGGGACCGGAATCGTGGTGGCGCGCTCGTTGGTGACGCTGACCGACGGCCTCAACGCCCCTCCGCACGTTCAACGCGGGCCGTTCCAGGTGCAGGTCATCCGCATCGGCAAACATCGCGACGGCTCGAAGATCGGCGTCTTTTTCTTCTGCCAGCAGCACGCCCGCGAATGGGTGACGCCGCTCGTCTGCCTCGAAACCGCCGAGCGCTTGCTGCGCAACTACGCCATCGATCCGACGACCAAAGCGATGGTGGATAATCTCGACATCTTTATCATGCCTTCCTACAACCCGGACGGCGGCCACTACTCGATGTATGACTTCAACAGCCAGCGCAAGAACATGACGCGTTATTGCGCTTTGAACACGACGAGCGGCATGCCGGCCAGCCGCAACAGCTGGGGCGTCGACAACAACCGCAACAATGGCGTCGGCTCCATCTACGACGGCTACGCCGGCGCTTCGTTGAGCTGCACGAGCGAGACCTACGCCGGCCCCGCCGAATATTCAGAGCCGGAGAACCTGAATGAGAAATGGATCGTCGACACCTTCGAGAATATCAAGTTCTCGATGAACATCCACACCTACGGCGGATACTACATGTGGTCGCCCGGCGCCTACATCACGAACGGCCGCGTCACCCTGCCGCGGCCCAATATTGGGATCGAGGCCTACTTCTTCGCCGGCGCCAATCTGGTGCTCAATCGCATCAAGGAGATCCGCGGCACGGTGGTGTTGCCGGAGCGCACCGGTCCAGTCGCCGACGTGCTCTATTCGGCGGCGGGCAACAGCGCCGACGATCACTGGTATCGCAAGGACATCATCGCCTACAGCTTCGAGGCGGGCGCCGACCGCTTCGTTTCCACCACGACCGGCACACAGCAGACGGCTGTGGGCTTCCAGCCCAACTACGCCACGGAAGGCAAGTTCGAGGCGCTGGAGTTCGCCTCCGGCAACTACGGCCTGCTTGAGACTGCGCTTCAGTACGCCTTCGACAACGAGCCGCCCGTGGCGGAGCTGGTGCCGAACGGCGGCGAGTCGGAGGATCCGATCCGCGCCACCTTCCGCTATGTGAATGAACCGGCCATCATCTACTACACGCTTGACGGCTCGGAGCCGACGCTCTCCTCCCCCATGTGGGAAGCGCAGGGGCCGCGACGGCCGGGGCAAGTCTTCCTCTTCACTCAAAACACCACGGTGAAGTGGATCGCCAAGGACATCAAAGGCAATGTCTCGCCGGTGCGCGAAGCATACTTCAAGGTCGAAAAGCTGGCGAACATCGAATTTTCGGCGCCGGCCAGCAAGACCTATGGCGACGCTCCCTTCGAGATCGGCGTCGTCGCCTCGACCGGCCAGACGGTGACGCTCACCTCGCAAACACCCACCGTCTGCGCTGTCAGCGGAAACGTGGTGACGATCCTGAACGCAGGCGAGTGCATCGTGCGCGGCTCGACCTTCGCATCGCCGGGGTTTGGCGCAACCTTCGCCGAGACGAGCATCCAGATCAACAAGGCAATGCTGAACTATACGGCCAACACCAC
>JANWYX010000184.1 GCA_025055055.1 Caldilinea sp.
GTTACCAGACTGGCTGCGGCTCGTCGCCCTTGAAGAGGACGCAAACAGCGTCCTGCTCACCGGCGTTCCGCTGGATGAAGATGAAGGCGACCATCCGGTGCTGCTGACGGCGACCGACGCCTTCGGCGCCGTGATCACGCAAAGCTTCACCATCACCGTCGAATTGGATCCAGCACCCTTCCGCTTCGAGGAGTTTGTGCTCGAGACTGACGAGGATGAGGTCCTGGAAAGCGTTCTGGAGGTGCGTCACGCTGAAGGGAGGACAGTCTATTTCAGCCTAGCGGACGACCCGCGCCATGGCGTCATCGACGAACTGAACCGGGAGACCGGCGCCTTCGTGTATACACCGGAGCCGGACTTCTTCGGCGAAGATGTATTCATCGTCGAGCTCAGCGACGACCTGCAGCGCGTCGTCACCGTGCCGGTGACGATCACGGTGAACGCCGTCAACGACCCCCCGCGCATTGAAATGGCCGACGTCTTCACGGTGACCATCGGCGAACTTGTGACGGTCACCGTCGTCGTAACCGACGTCGACAGCGCAGGGTTCACCGTCACGGTGGAAGGATTGCCGCCCAATCTGATGTTCGTCGAAGACGAGGAGAGCCGCGCGATCGTTGGCGAGGCGGCGCCCGAAGCGCTGGAGGGCGGCCCCTACCTGACCGTGGTCGCCGCCATAGATGACGAGGGAGCGGAGGCGCAGCATGAAATCGTCTGGATTGTTCTCACGCCGACCGAAAGCGACGCGCCCGAGGAAGAAACAACGGCTACGGGTCCCGATCTCCTTACGGATGTAGTGCTGTCGCTCAGCCAGGCGGTTCGCCTGCCTGCAAGCCAGGAAAGCCCGGCCTATGCCTGGCAGGCGCCGCCGCCGTATGAGGGCTGCCCGCCGGTGCAGGACGCGCTCACGCCCGCGCCGCTCGGCGAAGACGCCTCGCTGTTCGACGACCTGACCCTGGACGCGCCGGCGCTGGGGCCGGGTCTGCTCTTTGAGGTGGAGCTGCCCGCCGGCGACTACGTACTGTCGGTCTGCGGCTGCGCGCCCACCTACGCCGATGGCGACCGCATCAGTCTTGCGGTCAACAACCAGGCTGTCTTCGGTGAGGTGGACAATCTTTCTCCACGCTCTGAGGACGGCAAGGCGATCCCTATCGCCGGCTTCGCCGGAGCAAGCGATTTTGTGTGGCGGCCCCTGCCTAAAGCCGGTGGAAGCGATGTACCTTTTTTGTTCACGTTGGATGAAGGCGTCCATACTGTCGCACTGTGGATGGCCGACGATGGCCTGCTCGTGCACAGTGTCAAGTTGACGCCCGCCACAGCCCTCACGGAGACTCAGGCGCTGATTACGGAGAGTTGTACGCCCGTCGAATGACCTGCAGAGATCAACGCCTCGGCCGGACATGCCGGCTCGACGCCACGTGCGCGGGCAGACCGTCCACGTCACGTCGGAGGTGTGGCCGACGGGAATGCGGACGGGAATTGCGCCTCAAAAAATCGTCCCTCCTGTCACCAGGAGGGACACTTCCTATCGTCTATCAAGTGATCAGGAGGGCTGATCTGACAGACTAGAGGAATGAGAGATTGGAGCAGCATAGAGCTGATACCACAATCTTACACAATTGCCTCAATCTTGTCAAAATTCTGATTGACAGTGTAAGAACCATCACAATCTCACAATCTACGAAATCGGCCGTGAAACCTCCCATTGACGAGCGCCTTTGCGCTGCATGGGCTGCGGAGCGTCCACGGCCAAAGCGTTAGCGGCAAGCAACACAAGCAAAATCCAGATGATGCAAGTGACCGCGAGATGCACCATCTGAATCCACACCGGCGCGCGCAGCGCTACGTTGAATGCGCCGATCAGAAGCTGGCCGATATACAGACCGATCAAGAGGCGGCCAAGCCCCTGCGTGAGTGCAGAGGGGCGACGCTGCATAGCGATCCACGCTGCGCCGACGACGAAAGCGCCTACGATGAAAGCGATCACCGGATGCAAGATGCGCAGCTCCACCAGGGTGGCCACCAGCGCATGCTCCGCCGGGGAAATGCCGCCGGTGATCACCAAGGTGTCCCCCAGGGCGGTGATGGCGCCGCTCATCCCCAGCACCAGCGAGCCGACAACAGCCAGCAGCAGGAATGCGCCGACGACACCTTGATTGCGCAGACGCATCGGCGCACGCCCCTGTCCCCACCACGCCGTCAGCACCAGCGCCGCCAGCAGCAGAAATGTGTTGACCAGATGCGCCGCCATCCAGATGGCGCGGCCCACCGAAACGTTGAAGGCGACATACTGCAGCAGCACAAGCGCTGCGCCGATCAGCGCCTCTAGGATCATGAACGCCATGGAAACGACCGCAGCCTTGCGCACGATATGTCCCTTGGGAAAGGCGCGAAAGGCCCAAATCAGCAGCCCCACCACCGCCAGCAACGCCAAGCCGCTGGTGACGCGGTGAGAAAACTCGATCAGTGTCTCGATCTGCTCGGTGCGCGGAATCACCTCTCCGTTGCAGAGCGGCCAATGGTCGCCGCAGCCGGCGCCGGAGCCGGTCGCGCGCACAAAAGCGCCCCAGATGATCACCAGCACGTTGAACGCCACCACGCTCCAGGCGTAGCGGGCGAAGCGTAGATTGCCGTTCATGGACACTTGCTCCTCATCTTCAGAACCATCCACTAGAATCAGCTTCGTTCAGTATATCACAAAGTGCGTTGCGCAGCGGTCGGCTGCATGGCCAGGTGTTCGACTTTGCGCCAGTAGCGACTGAAGCGGCGCAGATCGAGTGGCGAGGACGGCTCGACAAAGGGGACGTCCGGCAAGATTGCCACCGGTGCCGTCTGTTCGATCCGCCGCCGCCTTCTTTTGAAGCCAGGCGACGGGCTAGCAACGGCGACCACACCGTCGGCGCGGTGTTCGGCGGCGAAGCGCAGCACCTCCGTCGCCACATCTCCACGCCGAATCACGAGAGGTAGCTCGAGCAGACATTCGTAGATAAAAAGAATGCGCTTGAGGCTGATCCGGCTGTGTTGGAGCAGGGCGTCGTCCCACACCCAAATCGCCGGGGCGGCAGGAAAGGCGCGGAACGCCGGGTTGTGGGGGGTGAGGTTGTCGCCGTGAATCCAAAGAACCGGATTTTTCAATTTGGGCGGCTCGCTCATCGCTGAACTGTCGGACCGATCGATCTCCACCCTACGCAAAGCCTCGACCGTAGAAGAGGATGGCTCCGTTGCATGGGCCTGGGGGAAGAGCCGGGCTGCAATCTCTCCATAGCCGACCTCAAAGTCGCAGCGCCCTCGCAACGGGCAGCCCCGACAATAGACGCCGTCCGTGTATTTCTCCAGGTTATCCCGGTTGAAAATGTAGGGCTTGTGGCCGAATGCGCTCGCCACCCATTGCCAGGAGAGGTTGTTGCTGGCCGGGTCGCCGTCGAGCAGGTGGGTCAGAAACCAGCGCGCGCCCGCCTGCCACCGCACGCGACGGAAATGCACCACGTAGGCCGCCAGCCACATGCGGGCATGGTTATGCAGATAGCCGGTGGTGCGCAACTTGCGGCTGAAGGCGTCGATGCAGGCCAGCCCGGTCTCCCCTGCGGCAATGTCCGCCGGCAGCGCGTCGGCGTAGTCTGACGGCGCCAGGCCGGTTTTGATAGGCTCCAGGTCGCGCCAAACGCCCCCTCCGATGACGCCGTAGACGCGTCGAAAATAATCGCGCCAGCCCAGTTCGTTGATCAACTTAGCGGCTTTCCAGGCTGCGTCCACCTTGCGCAGGGCCACATCACGCACCTCCGCCAGGCTCAACACTCCATGGCGAAGGTAGGGCGAGAGGCGGGTGACGGCACCGTGGAGATGGTTGCGCGTCGCCGCATAACGGGCCGGGTCGATCTGTTCGAGCAGCGCTTCGGCGGCGCGTCGCCCTCCGACCGTCGCTGTGACGGTGTCATCCACAGCAGCGGCCATCGGAAAGGCGCAACGCAGATAATCGATCAGCTCCGCTCGATTCCGAAAGAATCGTCGCATGTCCGTAGAATTTCCAGAATTTCCGCCGTCGGCGACAGCGTTCACTGCAATAGCGGACTTCATCCCAACATTTCTCCCACTTCTTACGCCGGGTGAAGGGCCGCCCACAGACCGGACAAACCTTTGCCGGCGGATGTTCTTTGCGAGAACTGCGCCCGTTCGGTTTCGTTGATGCTTTCATCCTAGTGGCGAGAGTACAACAGAAGGTGAGCGAAAACCGTATCGAAACTTCCGTCCGGCCTCAAAAGGGACGACGGCGCCAAATTCAACCGAGACGAAATTTTACGATCGTTCCTAAATTGTACGATCGCTCCCAACGCGCATTTCCCTCTTCGGCCGCACTTCTGCCGGAGGGAATTGGGTTATGATATACTGTGGGTGAAAGGAGACGAACGGCAGTCAGAGGCAAAAAGGAAACTGTCATTGACGAAAAGGGCAGCTTTTAGAAGCCATCCGTCGGAGTGGACTCAATGAGATCGGTGCAAGCTATCACACACTCTCCTCATTCTGCCATCGATTTGCTTGTCTGGGGATTAGATGAGCGCATCTATTGTCAGGTCGCAGCCCGGCTGCTTGACCCGGACCCTTTGACGCCAGTCGATCTGTTGCGCGCCAAAACGCTGAACCAGGCTTTCGTGGACGCAATTGAAACTTCAGGAATCCCACTATGACCGCCTATGCCGCTCTCGCCGGCTGCATACAGGAAGCCGATCTGGAGCGCGTTGTCAGACGGGCCGAAGAGCTCCTGCATAAAGCGCGATCGGTTGCTGCAAATGTCGGCGGCAATCGACGACGTTCGCCTGGCCGTGATCGGCAAGGAAACTCGTTTTTGCCTGGACGAATATCGTGGATTTGGCCACGCGGTGCGCAACGTCTATGCCTTCAATCTACGACCGCTGCGCTTAGAAGAGTTGACGGAGGGATTGTCCCCATGCTATCAACGTTTGCGGGCTGAACTCGATGACTTCATCTCTTTTCTACTCGCACCGGATCGGGTCGAAACGTACTCCTAAAATAATTTGTAAGAGGATTCATGATCTATTCACCCTTCACCTACGCCTATTACAGGGCGCTGCTCGAAGCGCTCTTTCGCCACGGCTACCACTTTGTCTCGTTTGAGGAGGTTGATGTTACGCGCAACGACCAGGTGGTGCTGCGCCACGACGTCGACCTTTCGTTGGAGGCGGCGTGCGCGCTGGCGGAAGTCGAGGCAGAGTGCGGCGTTCGCTCCGTCTTTCACGTGCTGCTGACCGCGGACGCCTACAACCCGGCCTCGCGACGCAGCCAGGCGCTTCTTGCCCGAATCCGGGAGATCGGACATCGCATCGGGCTGCACGTTGATCCGGCTGTGCTGCCCAAGGAGCCCGTTGCCATGCATGCACGCCTGGCGCAATTGTTCGACAGCGCAGAGAACATCCTGGGGCCGCTGGACTCCTACAGCATGCATCGGCCGGTGGCCAACGGCGAAATGGAAAGCCTAAAGCCGCAGCACCTTCCCTTTCCGACACCTCCCTACGCCGACGACGACCGCTATCGTAGCCATCTGATCTATCGGAGCGACTCACGTCGCGAATGGCGCCACGGCGACCTGCTCACCGAGCTCAAAACGCTGCGCGGTCGCTCGTTGCACATCAACCTGCACCCGATCTGGTGGACGGAGGAGGCCGTCTCGCGCGAGGAGGTGCTGCGCCACTTCCTGGCGCGCCAGCACGCGACCGCAGAGCAGTATCTGTGCGACAATCTCTCCTTTTACCGAAGGGCTGCGATGGCGGTGGCGGGGGATTGAGAAACCCGACGCCGGTGGCGTCGCCAGGGGAGATCTCTAAAAAGGAACGCCCCTATGCATCTGCTGACCTACTGGCAAACCGTGACCATAGATCGCTCGAACTTTCTTCAGCGCCTGATTTCTTTGCTCACAGAGCATCAAATTCACTACTGCGTCATCGGCGGGCAGGCTGTCAACGCCTACGTCGAACCGTTGGTCAGCCTAAACCTGGACCTGGTAGTGGCGGTCGAACAGCTAAAACAGGTGGAGGAGCTGCTGGCGAAGGAGTTTCTTGTCCAACGGTTTCCCCACAGTCTGAACGTTTATGCAGAGGGTTCCGCACTGCGTGTGCAAATTCAAACCGATCCTCGCTACGCCGATTTCCCCAAACGCGCCCAGACGCAGGAAGTGCTGAGAATCGCTTTGCCGGTCGCCGCACCGGAAGATACGTTGCAGGGAAAAATCTGGGCAGCCACCGATCCGGAGCGACGCGCCAGCAAGCGGCAGAAAGACCTTGCCGACATTGCACGTCTCGTCGAAACGTATCCTGAATTGCGCGCACACGTGCCGGAAACGCTGTTGGCGCGGCTCTGGTAACGAGCATGCAAACAGCATCCAATCGGACCCGATGAAGAGGATTGAAACGTCGATCGGATGTTTTATTGTGCGGCTGCAGTTGTCGAGTGTGAAAGCGAGTGTGAAAGCCGGGCTATGGAAAATCGCAACGCCGTGACGCAACGTCAGCGCCTTCAACAGCGCCGCGAAACGCATCGCCGCCTCCTCTGGAGCGAGGCAGAGCGTCTCGCAACCGCAGCGGCGAACCTCGGCGTCCTACGCGTGGTCCTGTTTGGCTCGTTGGCGCGCGGAGACGAGAATCTATTCAGTGACATGGATCTGCTCATTGTGTGGGAGACGCCGCTCGACTTCCTGGAACGCACCGTCGAGTTGTATCGTCGCCTTCAACCTCGAGTGGCGGCGGATTTTTTGGTCTACACGCCGGAAGAGATGGAACGCATGACGTCCACACCTCTCGTGCGACGCGCGTTGGAGGAAGGCAAGGTGCTTTATGAGGCGTGACGCTCGCAACGAAGGATTGCGGTGGTTAGAGCAGGCCGAAGCGGATCGCCACGGCGCCCAGCTACTGCTGGATGGAACGAGTTATCATCTCGCCTGTTTCGTTGCACAGCAGATCGCAGAGAAAGTGATCAAGGCCTTTCTCTATGCGCAAGGTGAAGAGCTGGTCACGGGTCATTCCGTCGAGGCGTTGTGTCGTTGGGCGGCGGAATTCGATATAGATTTTGAACAGTTGCGTCAGGAGATTGCGCCGCCGGACGGCTACTATATTCCCACAAGATACCCGAACGGCCTGCCTGACAGCATCCCGGCACGCCTCTATACGCGCCGGGCCGCCGAAGAATCGCTAGGCCTGGCGGACCTGGCGCTGCAAATTGTTCGAGCCGAATTGCGCGCAGAATGATCGTTGCATTGCGCCGTTTTCCACATCCTCCCCCTGGCGCTCTTTCCAAGCTACCGGATCGCTTTTCATTTGCGCCGGACGCGTTTTGGTTCTGCCTTCGTCGCATCGTTATAATCGGTGACTGCGCACCACTTCGGCGGATAAGCCGCAGAGATTTTACAGCGCGCATCAAGACTTCAGTCGACGCACGAGGACTTTCATGGCTGCATTCACCAACCCTTCCATGGCAACCGAGACCTCTTCACTGCATCACCGGCCACCCTTGACTGCGGTGATCGGCTGCGGCTATTGGGGCAAAAATCTTGTGCGCAATTTGAATCACCTGGGCGCTTTGCACGCCGTCTGCGACGCCACCGAACAAGGGCGCGTCACAGCCTCTGCGCTGGCTCCCGAAAGCCGGATTTTCGATCATCCAGAACACGTTTTGAAAAACGAAGAGGTGCAAGGCGTCGTCATCGCCACGCCGGCGGAGACGCACTACAGCCTAGCCAAAGCAGCGCTGTTGGCAGGCAAGGACGTCTTTGTGGAAAAGCCCCTTGCACTCACCTATGAGCAGGGCAGCGAGCTGGTGCGGCTGGCCGAGCGCAGCGAACGCATCCTCATGGTCGGCCACGTGCTGGAGTATCATCCCGGCATCATGACGTTGCACAACTTGATCGGGCAGGGCGAGCTGGGGAAGGTGCATTATATCTACTCGAACCGACTGAGCCTGGGCAAGGTGCGCCGCGAAGAGAACATCCTGTGGAGCTTTGCGCCGCACGACATCGCCGTGATTCTGCGTCTGCTGGGCAGCATGCCCTTCGAGGTGGTGGCGTGTGGCGGCGCCTATTTGCAGCCCAACATCGCCGACGTGACCGTCACCAACTTACTTTTCGACAACGGCGTGCGCGCCCACATCCACGTCTCCTGGCTGCACCCCTTCAAGGAGCAGCGTCTGGTAGTGGTCGGTTCGCGCAAGATGGCAAGCTTCGACGACGTCAACAAGCGGCTGGTTTTGTATGACCAGCGCGTGGAATGGCAGGAAGGGCAGCCGATCCCTGTGCGCCACGACGGCGTGGAAGTGCCCTATCCTCAGGACGAGCCGCTGCGGCTGGAATGCGAGGCGTTTTTGCGAGCGATTGCTACGCGGCAGCCGCCCTTAACCGACGGCGCCAGCGGGCTGCGCGTCCTGCGCGTGTTGCAGGCGGCGCAGCGCTCCCTGGTCACCAACGGACAGCCGGTCCATTTACCGATTGAGACTTTTTGAAGACAGGGCGTGTTGCGTATTTCAATAAAGAGGAGCTCAAGACGCACCACACAATACGCAGCCCGGAGCATCCTATGAACGACAGAGCCTTCTACGTCCATCCCAGCGCCTATGTGGACGAGCCGTGCGAGATCGGAGCCGGCACGAAGATCTGGCACTTTTGCCACATCATGCAGAACGCCCGCATCGGCGCCAACTGCAACCTGGGGCAAAACGTCTTCGTGGCGGGCGGCGTAGTGATCGGGAACAACGTGAAGATTCAGAACAACGTCTCGGTCTATGCCGGCGTGGAGCTGGAGGACGACGTCTTTTGTGGGCCGTCGTGCGTCTTTACGAACGTGATCAATCCCCGTTCGCAGATCGTGCGCCATGGGCAATATCAGCGCACGCTGGTGCGCCGCGGCGCCACGATCGGCGCCAATGCCACCATTGTCTGCGGGGTGACGATCGGGCGGTACGCTTTCATCGGTGCAGGCGCCGTGGTGCGCACCGACGTTCCCGATTACGCCCTGATGGTGGGCGTGCCTGCAGTGCAAAAGGGCTGGATGAGCCGCCACGGCCATCGGTTGGTGAAGAAGGACCCCGATGGCAACTGGCTATGTCCGGAGAGCGGCTGGCGCTATCGAGAGGTGGAGCCAGGCCTCCTGCGCTGCCTGGACTGGCCAGAAGAACAACCGCTGATGTAACAGCGCAAACGCTCTCTGAGTCCAACCGTCCGGCGCCCAAAGAAAACCTGAAGCGCTGTGATATACTTTTTGAAGATATTCTAACGATTGAAACAGAGGAGAGCGGTGCGTTTAACCATGCAGAGCGAGTGAGAAATTTTATTGTACACTTCTCTGAAGACGGTCGATTGCTTGTGATGGAAATTTTGGAGGCCGGTGAGTTTCTTGCCGATCTATTGAAGAGCACACTCCGCAACCCGGACGAACGACGGATCGTTTCGAATGGATCAGATGGATGAATCGTGAAGAAAATGTCGAAATGAAAAGTTCGATCAAGCCGATCCGTCAGAAGACGCCTGACTTGAACCTTTTGCCCGAAATTTTCGCCCGGCGTCCGGAAATTCAGGCCGTCTATCTGTTC
>JANWYX010000197.1 GCA_025055055.1 Caldilinea sp.
GACTGCCACCAGATAGCCGGCGTCCTGCGCCACGCTGAAGCCGGCGCGCGGGCTCACGCGCACTTCGACATCTTCCGGCGTAATTGCGTAACGCTCGCCGTCCACCTCGATCTCCACCGTCTCGCCGGCCTGCAAACGCGCGGCCAGCTCGACCTGATCCATCGCAGCCATCGCCTGCCGAATTTTAGGATAGCCTTTGCCGTATTTCTGACCGAGCTGCTTCGGATAGGGGAAGACCGTCACATCCACCAGATCGCTGCTGGCGTGGGTGAAGCTCATGGCTTTGACGTTCAGTTCGTCGAGCACCAGCTGCTGGAGCCGCCGCAGGGCCGCCTCTTCCGCCGGATTGCGCGTGCGGACGACGACCTGCGCCAGCGGCTGGCGCACCTTCAGGTTGGCGTTCTGCCGAGCGGCATGGCCGAGGCTGGTCACGCGCTGCACCAACGCCATGTCCGCGCTGAGCTGCTCATCGATCAACGCCTGGTTGACTTGCGGCCAGCGCGAGAGATGGACGGAGTCCGGCGGCTGAACGGTCGGCGATGCCGTTCTTTGCGCTTTCTCCGATGCAATGTTGACGACGAGGTTCTGGTAGATTTCCTCTGCGATGAAGGGCGTGGCCGGCGCCAGCAGATGCGCCAGCGTCACCAACACGTCGTAGAGCGTCTGCAATGCGTGTGGGTCGCCATCCCAAAAGCGGCGTCGGCTGAGGCGCACGTACCAGTTGCTCAGGCTTTCGACAAAATCGGCGACCGGCCGCGTGGCGCCGAGCACGTCGTAGTTTTCGTAAGACTCGGTGACGTTGCGAATGAGCTGATGCAGCTCGGAGAGCACCCAGCGATCCAACAAGTGGGGAGAGGGAGTAAAGGCCGGAGATGAAGCCGGCGTTGCCCTCCAATCGCTCAGATTGGCGTAGGTCACGAAGAACGAGTAAGTATTCCACAGCGTGTTCAAAAAGCGGCGCACCGTCTCGCCGACCAGGTTGATGGAGAAGCGGCGACTGTTGCCGGGCGGGCTGGCGGTGTACATATACCAGCGCGTGGCGTCGGCGCCGTGCTGGTTGAAGACGTCCCACGGGTTGACGACGTTGCCGCGGCTCTTGCTCATCTTGCTGCCGTCCTCGGCCAGGATATGCCCTAGACAGATCACGTTCTTGAAGGCCGGACGGTCGAAGAGCAACGTACTCACGGCGTGCAGGGTGTAGAACCAGCCGCGCGTCTGGTCGATCGCTTCACAGATGTAGTCGGCCTGCTTCTGGCGCTCCCAAATTTCTTGGTTCTCGAAGGGATAATGCCACTGCGCCACCGGCATAGAGCCGGAGTCGAACCAGACGTCGCAGACCTCCTTGATGCGTCGCATGGTGCCGCCGTCCGGCGCAGGCCAGGTCAATTCGTCCACGTAAGGACGATGGAGGTCGAGATTCTCCAGTTTGCGCCCCACCTTTGCTTCGAGTTCGGCGATGGAGCCGACACATTCCATGTAGGTGCTGCCGGGCGCGTCGCTCTTCCAGATGGGGATCGGTGTAGCCCAGTACCGTTCGCGACCGAGCGCCCAGTCTACGTTGTTCTCCAGCCAGTTGCCGAAGCGTCCGTGCTTAATGTGCTCTGGATACCAGTTGATCAGCTCGTTGTTGGCCACCAGCCGGTCACGATAGGCGCTGGTGCGAATGTACCAGGTTTCGCGCGCCACGTAGAGCAGCGGCGAGTCGCACCGCCAACAGAAGGGATAGGTGTGCTCATAGGTTCCCGCCTTATAGAGCAGGCCGCGGTTGGCCAGGTCTTGCTGGATGAGCGGGTCGGCGTCCTTAACGAACATGCCCGCCCACGGCTTCACCTCGGGGCGAAACGCGCCGGCCTCATCGATGGTGAGGAGGATCGGCAGGTTGTATTTCTTTCCCACCTCCATGTCATCGGCGCCGAAGGCGGGCGCAATATGCACGATGCCGGTGCCCTCCTCGGTGCTGACGAAATCGCCGGTGACGACATAACAATAGTCCTGCTCGACAGGGTAAAATCGATAGAGCGGCTCGTAATGGATGCCGGCCAGGTCGCTCCCCTTCATGCGATCGAGCACTTCGTAGCCCGGATACAGGACGCGTTCGGCCAGATCCGCCGCCAGCGTGAGGATGTCTCCGCGAATGTCGCGCACGCGCACGTAATCGATGTCGGCGCCGACGGCCAGCGCCACATTGCCCGGCAACGTCCACGGCGTCGTCGTCCAGGCAAGAAGGTACTCCACCTCTTCCGGTGATCGGCCGCTCTGTACGAAGGAGCGTCCCTCGCCATGGCGCACGCGAAACTTGACGTAAACGCTGGGGTCGATTGTGCCTTCTTTATATCCCAAGGAAAGCTCATGACTGCTGAGCGGGGTGCCGCAGCGTGGGCAGTAGGGCACGATTTTATAGCCCTGGAAGAGTAATCCCCTCTCCCAAAATTGCTTGAGAATCCACCAAAGCGACTCGATATACTCGTTGTGGAAGGTCACATAAGCGGTTTTCAGGTCGACCCAGAACGCCATGCGCTCGGTGAGCTGCTCCCAGTCGGCGATGTATTCCATCGTCGATTCGCGGCAAAGGGCATTGAAGCGGTCGATGCCAAATTCCTCAATCTGCTTTTTACCGGTCAGACCGAGCTTTTTCTCGACTTCAATCTCGACCGGCAGGCCGTGCGTGTCCCATCCGCCGCGGCGCAGGACGTAGTATCCCTGCATGGTTTTGTACCGGGGGAAAATGTCCTTGAACGCGCGCGCCAGCACGTGATGAATGCCGGGTCGGCCGTTGGCGGTCGGCGGGCCTTCGTAGAAGACATATTCCGGCCCCCCTTCTCGCTCGCGCATGCTGCGCTGAAAGACATCTCGCTCCCGCCAGAGCTGCAGAATCTTCTCCTCCATCTCTGGATAGTTGACGCTCGGTTTGACTTCTTTAAATTTCGGTTCCATTGCGTCTGTCACCTCATCGCAATCCTTCCAAAAAAAACAGCCCGCTCCCTCCAACGGGGACGGGCTGTAGAGTCCGCGGTACCACCCCGGTTCCTGTTCCATTGAACAGGCGCCTCGGTGCAGAGCCGACGAGCGAGTTGTTCTAACCCTCATCGAGTCCGCCGTGAGGATAACGGTTCACGTCACCGGCGACGCCTACTAGCTCATCCGTTCGGGCCGCTGCTCCGGAGGGATTTTCACCGTCGAAGGGTTCATCCGGCTTCCACCATCCCGGACTCGCTGAGAACGTTTCAACGGTTACGCGTCTCCATCAACGCATGTTCATTATCGATAGTGATGTGCAGTGTAGCACGCAGCAAATAGCATGTCAATCTGTATACATAGAC
>JANWYX010000210.1 GCA_025055055.1 Caldilinea sp.
AGAAACGTTCATCAGGGAGTCCTTTCGCCGAGCGCAAGGTTCAATAGGCTAGCTCTTTCAGCCACCAACGCCCCTCGCGCAGAACAAATTGCCAGCGGTCGTCGCCGAGTGTCGCCGTCGCCATGTCGCCATCCACATGCACCACCAGCTCAATCGGCTCCGATAAGGGAGGCGGCGGCGAAGGAAAGACGGCCAGCAGATAGCGATCCAAGATAGCGTCTCGCCCCTGCCAGATGTAGGCGGCGGCGGGATCGTCGGAGCCTCGGTGGTCGATGATGCGCGCGTCGTCCGCCCACAGCTGCGCCAGCGTCGCCAGGTCGCGGGCCCGGGCTGCATGGCGCTCCGCCAGGATCAGCGACGCCGCTATCTCTTCGATGGCGCCACCCTCTGCAGCCATTATAACCGACGATGGCGACTGTTCTTGCATCGATGGAGGTGGAAGATGAGCGTCTGCAACGGTAGAAAGGGGAGCAGGGGCGCGAGTGCACGCCGTCAACGCGCCGACTGCAAGGAGTAGATATAGCATAAGGGCTTTTGCATTTCTTTGGATGCGGACTATACTAGGCACTTTGGAGCGGCCTTTCAAGCCCGCATGTTGTGGGGGTGGCAAGGTTTTCATTGTTTGCGACGCCGTCAAAGGCCTGGCGCCTGATGTGGAAAAACACGACATAGAAAAGAGCGTATGTATGAACCCGGTCATCTTTCAATGGGGGCCTTTTTCTCTGCATTGGTATGGCGTTTTTATCGTCGGCGGCGCCGTACTGGCAGCCTGGATCTCCGGCCGCACCGCCGCCAGGGCCGGTCAGGATGCCGACCATATCTGGAATATGTTGGCATGGGCGCTGATCCTCGGCATCATCGGCGCTCGGCTTTACCACGTCTTCAGCTCGCCCGCCAATGGCGTCGGCTTCAGCTATTATATGCAAAACCCGCAGGATATTTTTAACTTTTGGAACGGCGGCTTTCGCGGCCTGGGCATTTACGGCGGCCTGGTCGGCGGCATCCTGGGAATTGCGATTTATGCATGGATCAAAAAACTCGATCTCGTGATGTGGCTTGACTTCATTGCGCCGAATGTCCTGCTCGCCCAGGCGATCGGTCGTCTGGGAAACTGGGTCAACCAGGAGCTCTACGGCCCGCCCACCGATCTACCCTGGGCGTTTCACATCAACCCGGAATTCCCCTGTCAGGATCCATCGAATCGTCCCCTTACAGTGCAGCCCTGCGGCACCGGGCATCTGCAACCGTTCGACCGACAGTCGCTTGATTGGTACGCCAACAACGGCTTTCACCCTACTTTTTTCTATGAGGCGCTGTGGAATCTGCTCGCCTTCACCCTCTTGACTTTTCTGTTCCGCCGCTACGGAGAACGCTTTCGCAAAGGCGACGGCATTTTGCTTTATCTCATCGCCTATCCGCTTGGTCGGTTCTGGGTAGAGATGTTCCGCCCGGATGCCTGGGTGATGGGCACGCTGCCGACGGCGCAATGGGTTGCACTGATCAGCATCACGTTCAGCGTCATCGCTCTCATCGTGCGCCATTGGGGATGGGACTGGCGCACAGATCGCGCCGGTTCGATGGCCTATATGCAGGGGCCGGTGGGGTCTGTCGCCAGCAATGCGACCACGGCATGAGCAGTTCAAAGTTCTGGATATGCGCTTGCTAGGGCGCGTTTCAGCCTGACCACGCCTTCCTGCAACAGTTCGGGCGTATAATAGGCAAAGCTGATGCGCACAAAGTTGCGCAGCGCGCCGCAGCCGGAGAAGCGCGCGCCAGGCCGAAAACCGACTTTGTAGGCAAGTGCGGTGCGCCGGAGGCTCTCTGCATCGACCGCCTCCGGCAGACGCAGCCAGAAGAAATAGCCGCCCGTCGGCCTCACATAGTCCACAATGCCGTCGAACTGTTCCTGCAGGGCAATGTCCAGCGCATCGATGCGCTGACGATAGACCTCGTGCAGGTGATGCAAGTACGCATCCTGCCGGCCCTGCTCCAGAACCACGCGCACCAGGCCGGAGGTAAAGGGGTTGAGGCCGCCGCCGCTGTCGAGCAGGCCGCAGGTCGAGAGGCGGCGCATGTGCTGCGGCGCAGCCTGAATCCAACCAAGACGCAACCCCGGCGCCAAAATTTTGGAGAATGAGCCGAGCCCCAACACCCGGCCTGTAGCGGCAAACGAAGCCAACGGCGGAGGCGGCGCTGCATCGTAGCTCAGCAGATGATAGACTTCATCGGCGACGATCAAAAAATCGTGCGCTTCCGCCAGCTCTACCAACCGTTGACGCCGTTCCAGCGGCAGCGTAAAGCCGGCCGGATTCTGATGCGTCGGAATAGTGTAGAGCAGGACAGGACGGTGACGCTTCAATGCCTCTTCCAGCGCATCGACGTCGAGGCCATCGGCGTCGGTGGGCGCCGGCACGACGGTCAGACGATGGTCTGCAAAGATGCGCAGCGCTAGAAAATAGGTTGGCTCTTCGACGAAAATTACATCGCCCGGCTGCGTATAGAGAGTGCAGATGAGATCGAGCGCCTGCGAGGCGCCTGCGCTGATGAAGAGATGATCCATTTCCACCGGAACAGGGTAGCGCCTGCTCAAAAAATCGGCCAATGCGTGGCGAAAATAGCCGTCACCCTGCTCCCATCCATATTGAAGCAGCGAAGCGTCCGGTTGTGCAAGACGCAGCGCCGCCGCCTCCTGCAGAATGGCGCGCGGCAACAACTCATCCCCTGGGTGACCGAGGCCAAAGTCAATGATGTCCGGGTCGGCGTGCGACTGGGTGGTTTGAAATTGCCTATTCATAGGCGCTTATTGTGCCGCAGATCGCTGCCGAGCGCCAGTTCTCACGGCGACAAAAGCCAACGCAGCCGACCCGCCTCCACAGGAAGCTCAGAACCGCCTGGCACACGTCGTCGACACACAAAACCGGCGCACAGATCGATCAGAATCTGTGCGCATTTTGCGCTATACTATTCAAAGCATTTGGCTACAACGCCCTATTTTCAGGAGTCGGACCCATGCGCAACCCCATCGATCTCTTGTCGCCCGTCTGGACGCACCTGACCCAGGTGCAGCCTGTGCGCGGGGAAGGCGTCTATCTCTACGATGCGGACGGCGTTCGCTACATGGATTTCACCTCCGGCATCGGTGTCACCAACACCGGCCATGCCCATCCGCGCGTGGTGCGAGCGATTCAGGAGCAGGCCGGCACCTTGATTTTCGGCCAGATGAACATTGTCATCACGCCGGCGGCGCTGCGGTTGGCGCAGAAGCTGGATGAAGTGACGCCGCCTACAATCGAACAATTTTTCTTCTCCAACAGCGGAGCCGAGGCGGTGGAGGCGTCGGTCAAGTTGGCCCGCATGGCGACCAAACGGCGCAACCTAATCGTGATGCAAGGCAGCTTTCACGGCCGCACGCATCAGACGATGGCGATGACCACCTCCAAAACCATCTATCGTTACGATTATCAACCGTTGCCGGGCGGCGTCTTTGTCACACCTTTTCCCTACAGTTATTATTATGGTTGGAGCGAGGAAGCCACGACGCATTTTTGCCTGCGCCAGCTCGACCAACTGCTCCACGGTCAGAGCGCGCCGGATGAGACGGCTGCCATTGTGATTGAACCGGTGTTGGGCGAGGGCGGTTACGTGCCGGCGCCGGACGCTTTTCTGCAGGAAGTGCGCTCGCTTTGCGACCGTCATGGGATTCTGCTCATCATCGACGAAGTGCAGAGCGGCTTTGGACGTACGGGGAAATTTTTTGCATTTGAACATGCGGGTGTCGAGCCGGACATCCTTGTGATGGCCAAAGGGCTGGGCAGCGGCATGCCGATCTCCGCCATCGGCGCGCGGGCGGAGCTGATGGCGCGCTGGAAGCCGGGCACGCACGGCGGCACCTACGGCGGCGGCAACGCTATCGCAGCCGCCGCAGCGGCTGCCACCATCGACGTCATTCGGGAAGAAAGACTGGTCGAAAACGCTGCGCAACAGGGAGCGCGGCTGCTTAAAGGCTTGCGTGAGATCCAGGCCGAGCATCCTGTCATCGGTGACGTGCGCGGCCGCGGCCTGATGGTGGGGGTGGAGTTCACCGCCCCCGATGGACGACCCGCCGCCGACGTGGCCGTGCGTGTGCAGGCGGAATGCCTGCGTCGCAACCTGTTGTTGCTCACCTGTGGCACCTACGGCAACGTGATTCGTTGGATACCGCCGTTGGTCGTCACCGCCGACCAAGTCGACGATGCGCTGGCTATCTTCAATGAAGCAATGGCTTCAGTGGAGAGGTGAGCGTTCTTTTGAACAAACCAGATTATTTTTAAAGGAGTGTCGTATGAAAAAGCAAATTAGGATGTGGATGCTGTTGATTGCAGCCCTGTTGGCGCTGAGCGCGTGCACAGCGGTGCAGCCGACCGGACAACAGCCCGGCGCTGCGTCGGCGGAGGGCAGCGGCAAGCTGGCACAGATCAAGGCCGCAGGCAAGATTGTCGTCGGCACCTCGGCGGACTATCCGCCCTATGAGTCGATCGACGCCGACGGTAACTTCGTCGGCTTCGACATGGATCTGATACGGGCCATTGGAGAGCGTTTGGGCGTGGAAGTCGAAATCGTGGATATGCCTTTCGATTCTCTGATCGCTGCTGTGCAGGAAGGCAAGATCGACGCCGTGATTGCGGCCATGCAGGCGACCGCCGAACGGGATGAAAAAGTGGACTTCACAATTCCCTATCGCATGACCAAAGACGCCTTTGCCGCTGCGCAGGATTCGACGCTGGTGATGGAGAAGCCGGAAGACGCCGCCGGCCACAGCATCGGCGTACAAACCGGCACGGTGCAGGAGCGATGGGTGCAGGATAACCTGGTGGCAACCGGCCTGACGCCCGCCGATCTGGTCTTCAGCTACGAGCGCGCCGATCAGGCTGCCCTTGACGTAGCCAACGGTCGTATCGAGCTGCTATTGATGGACGCCGAACCGGCCATGGAGTTGGCGAAACAGACCGGCTTGAAAATTTTATTGATCACCGAATCCACCGCAGAGGGCGGCAAGAGTATTGCGATTCCAGAGGGCGCCGACGACCTGAAAGCGGAGCTGGACCGCATTATTCAGGAGATGCTCGACGATGGCACAATCCAAAAGATTCAGGAGGCGCACGGACTGCCCTAAGGCTTGACGATGGAATTTTTTCAAAATCTGGTCACGACCTTCAACTTCATTCTGCAGGGCGTCTGGGTCACGATCGGCGTCACGGCGGTGGCGTTGGCGGTCGGACTGGTGTTCGGCGTGACGATGGCGATGGCACGCGTCTACGGCAACCCTTTTCTTCAGACCGTAGCCGCAATCTACAGCGTCATCGTCCGCGCCGTGCCGGTCGTGGTGATCATTTTCATCCTCTTTTTCGTGATCGCCCGCTTCGTCAACCTCTCGCCCTTTTGGGCCGGGTCGCTGGCGCTAGGTTTTGCCTCTGGCGCCTATCAGAGCGAAATCTTTCGCGGCGCCTTTCGAGCGGTGCCGCCTGGTCAGATGATCGCCGCCCGCGCCATCGGCATGAGCAAGTTGCAAGCGATCCAGAGCATTATCCTGCCCCAGGCGGCGCGGCTGGCGTTGCCCGCCTGGGGCAACGAGGCGACGCTGGTGCTTAAGGACTCTACGCTGGTCTTCGTCGTCGGCGTGCCGGAGATTTTGCGCCGCGCCCAGCAGGTCAGCGCCCGCACGCTGGAGCCGTTTCTGGCTTTCAGCGTCGCCATGCTTCTCTATCTCGTTCTGACGTTGTTGACCACCCAGATTTTGCAGTGGTTCGAGCGCCGCTATCGGCTGCAAATGTAGGAGCATCTATTGTCGTCCACAGCCATCGCACCGATCTTACGCATTGAAAACATCCACAAATCCTTCGGCAAGACGCGCGTGTTGACCGGTTTTTCGCTCACAGTGCAGCCCCAGGAAGTCGTCGTCCTGGTCGGGCCGAGCGGCTCCGGCAAAAGCACGCTGCTGCGCTGCATTAACCTTCTCAGCCCACCCGATTCCGGTCGCATCTGGCTCGAAGAGCAGGAGATCACGGCACCCGGCGTCAATCCCGACAAAGTACGCCAACGCATCGGCATGGTCTTTCAAGATTTCAACCTCTTCAATCATCTGACGGCGCTGGGCAACGTCATGATCGGGCTGATGAAGGTGCGCAAGATGCCCAAGAAAGAGGCGCACGACCTCGCCATGTTTGAGCTGGAGCGCGTCGGGCTGGTGGATCGTGCGTATCATTACCCGGCGCAATTGTCAGGTGGTCAGAAACAACGCGTCGCCATTGCGCGGGCGCTGGGTATGGACCCGCATATCATGCTCTTCGATGAGCCGACCTCTGCGCTCGATCCAGAGCTGACGGGTGAGGTGCTCGAGGTCATGCAGCAGCTCGCCAGAGAGGGTATGACGATGATCGTGGTCTCGCACGAAATGGGCTTCGCCCGGCAGGTGGCCAGCCGCGTTGTTTTCATGGAAGGCGGCGTCGTAGTGGAGGAAGGCCCGCCGGCCCAGATGTTCGAGCAACCGCTGCATGAACGCACGCGCGCCTTTCTACGCAAAATCTCTGACATGGACAGCGGCGGTCGTTAAGGGAAGCGACGATGGAATCGTTTTTACAGCTGTTGCATAACGCCGTGCCTTCCTTATTGCAGGGCACGGGAGTGACTCTGCAGATTGCAGCAATTTCATTATTGCTCGGCATGGCGCTTGGTTTGCCGGTGGGCGTCGGGCGCGTCTACGGGCCGCGCTGGCTGCAACATCTCCTGGCGGCTTACATTACGCTCTTTCAAGGCACGCCGTTGTTGATCCAGCTCTTTTTGGTCTATTACGGCCTGCCCGATTTAGGGCTAACGCTAGACCGCATGCCGGCGGCTTTTCTCACGCTTGGTCTCAACAGCGGCGCTTACCAAGCCGAGTACCTTCGCGGGGCACTGCAATCTGTCGGTGAAGGGCAAATGACCGCCGCACGTGCCATCGGCATGGGCAAATGGCTGGCCGTGCGCACCATCATCCTGCCGCAGGCGCTGCGCCTCGTCCTGCCGGCCTGGTCCAACGAGGCAATCGCCATGCTCAAATACACGGCAGTCGTCTTCCTGATCGCCGTACCCGACCTCATGGGGCAGGCAAAAATTCTCTCCAGCCGCTACTTTGCGCCGATCCCGATCTATATGATTGTCGCCGTCTTTTATATCGTATTGGTCGGAGCAACCTATCTCATTTTGCGCCAATTGGAACGCAGATTCCACATCCCCGGCTTGACCGGGGAAGCGCACTGACAGAGCCTTTTGCGCTTCTTTTCGTTTCAGCCCCCGGCCGGACCCTCCTCGGCCAGCACACATCCGTAGGCCGCCGTGTCACGCCGAAGGCGTAACCTGCGAACGGGCATCCTCGGCCGACACGCATACAGGCAGGTCATCTAGTCACGAGGATACGGATTTAGGGCAAACGTTCCACAAGGTGCAATACATTCACCTCTGGAGCGTCAATGCGACTATAGGCGCCGTCCGGCCAGCGAATCTCCAAGGCATAAGGAAGCGCTCCTGACGGCACACCGAAATGAACGCGCGGTGCATCGCCGCTCAGGTAGCCGCTGCCCACGCGGACATCGCGAATCATCTCCCCTTGATCTGTGACCAGCCGCACCAATGCGCCGATGGCAAAAGGATTCGGCGAGCTAGGCTGCCGTAGGTCGACGAGCATTGGCGCGCCGCCGCGACAGAGCTGATTCTCAAAGAGACGCGCCGGCCCGCGCAGATTGTTGACGACGATGTCGAGATCGCCGTCGCCGTCGAAGTCGGCCATTGCCATGCCGCGCCCGCTGTTGAGCGAGTCCAGCCTCCAACCCGGCATGCGCTCGAAGCGGAGGCCCCGTTCATTGCGAAAGGCCTGGTTTTCCTCCACCAGCTCGTGGTCGGGCAAATGGGCAAAGAGCCGCTCCTCAATCATGCCGTTGACGGCATAGAGATCTACGTAGCCGTCCAGGTTGAGATCGCCGAATTTGCCGGACCACGTCCAGCCTGTGCCGTCGACGCCCCAGTCTGGTGCTTGATTCCAATAGCGACCATCCGCCCCGCGCACGAGCAGGACATTTTCCATAATCTGCGGGTCGGCGGCGACGCGCGCCTGGACCATACCCACCATCATAGCCTCCATCAGCGGGGTCCAGCCGGCCATCGCCTCGCCGGGATAGGGCTTCATGTCGGCGGCGAAGATCTCGAAGACGCCGTCGTTGTCGATGTCGGCTTGGTCATAGCTCATGGTGCTATGCGTCATCGAGACGAGGAAGTGCGTAGCCTCTTGCCAACCGATGTCGTTACGTACCCAAGCCATATCGGGCAGATCGAAGTCGTTGCCGACAAGGATGTCCGGCCTGCCGTCGCCGTTCAGATCCGGGAATAGGATGGCTAGCGCTTGAGCAGTGTTCGCCAACGCGCTCATGCGAAAGCGTCCCACGGCATTTTCGTAGTAGAAGACTCCGCGACTGACATCGCCGACGATGTATTCGTTGCCGCGGTCGGTAAGCAGACCGGCGTCGTAGCCGGCGGCAACTAGATCGAGATCGCCGTCGCCGTCAAGGTCTGCCCAGTTGACGACGTAGGCAGGCGCCGAGACCCCCGGCAACACGCGACGCATGAAACGACCGTCGCCCTGGTTCTCGAAATAGTTTAGGGCGCCGGTGTTACGCGTCAAGACGATGTCCGGCCGGCCGTCAGCATTCACATCCACGATCTTGACGTCGC
The DNA here is from genome assembly GCA_025055055.1 of Caldilinea sp. Classification (GTDB taxonomy): domain Bacteria; phylum Chloroflexota; class Anaerolineae; order Caldilineales; family Caldilineaceae; genus Caldilinea. The sequence continues at coordinate 8,740 of JANWYX010000210.1, forward strand.
GCGTTTTTCCTGCAGAAAACACCTCCTTGCGGAAGCGCAGTCCGCCCTCATTCCAGAAGATGGCATCGTCGCCATCATGGTTGCCCAAGACGAAATCGAAATCGCCGTCGCCGTCGAGATCGCCCACTGCAAGGCCGGCGCCGTTGGCCTCGAACATCTGCACCACGCCACCCTCGACGACGGTGACATGGTCGATCGTGTGCGTCACAAAGCGATCGATGCAGTTCTCCGGCTCAACAAGCGGGATAACATGATGAGCGACGGGTCTGAGCGAATCCTGCGAAATTGCCCGAGATGGCGGAATTCCCAGCAACGCCGCCCCCATCATGAGGAACGCCAGGAAAGCGTCGCGCCGGCGGCCGAAGTGTTGAGTCTGTAAACATGGCTTGAGGAGCGCAAAACTCATGGCGCTATTGTATCATAAGGAAGAAGTGCACACAGGAGGCGTAAAAAAGTCGATTCTTTCGGGACATTTCTTTTCATGCAAAGGAGCATACTGCAATGACGCACATGACGCCGATGACCATGGGGCAACAATTTGGCCGCCGTTCATGGGCCGAGCCGTGGAAGATCAAGATGGTCGAGCCGATCCGGCTGCTCGATCGCGCCGGGCGCGAGCGCGCGATCGCCGAGGCGGGCTACAACACCTTTTTGCTGCGTTCGGAGGACGTCTACATCGATCTGCTCACCGACAGCGGGACCAACGCCATGAGCGACCGTCAATGGGCGGGCATAATGCTCGGCGACGAAGCCTACGCCGGCAGCCGCAATTTTTATCACCTGGAAGCGGCGGTGCAGAAGCACTACGGCTACAAATATCTGGTGCCGACGCATCAGGGGCGCGGGGCCGAGCACCTAATCAGCAAGGCCTTGATCAAGCCGGGCGACGTCATTCCCGGCAACATGTATTTCACGACGACCCGGCTGCATCAGGAGCTGGCAGGCGGAACCTTCGTAGACGTGATCATCGACGAGGCGCACGATCCTGCCAACCTGCACCCCTTTAAGGGCAATGTCGATCTGGATAAACTGGAGGACCTCATCAAACGAGTTGGGCCGGAAAAGATCCCCTACGTCAGTCTGGCGGGCACCGTCAACATGGCCGGCGGCCAGCCGGTGAGCATGGCCAACGTCAAAGCGCTGCGCAGCCTGTGCGACCGCTACGGCGTTCGCATCTATCTGGACGCCACTCGCCTGGCGGAGAACGCCTGGTTCATCCAGCAGCGCGAGGAGGGGTATCGAGACAAACCCATCGCCACCATTGTCAAGGAATTCTGCTCCTATACCGACGGCGCGTGGATGAGCGCCAAGAAGGATCACCTGGTCAACATCGGCGGCTGGCTGGCGATGAACCACGAGGACCTCTATGAGACAGCGCGCAATCTGGTCGTTATCTACGAAGGGCTTCACACCTACGGTGGCATGGCCGGCCGCGACATGGAGGCGCTTGCCATCGGCATTGAGGAGGCATTGCAGGACGACTATATGAACGCGCGCATCGGTCAGGTACACTATCTGGGCGAGCTGCTGAGCGACTGGAACATCCCGATCGTGAAGCCGGTGGGCGGCCACGCCGTCTTTCTCGATGCGAAAGCCATCTACGCCCACATTCCGCAGGATCGCTTCCCGGCGCAGACGCTGGCTGCGCAGCTCTATCTGGACTCCGGCATTCGCTCGATGGAGCGCGGGGTCGTCAGCGCCGGCCGCGACCCGGTCACCGGGGAGCATCGCTATCCGAGGCTGGAGCTGGTACGGCTGACCATCCCGCGTCGCGTCTACACGCAGGCGCACATGGATGTCGTCGCCGAGGCGGTGAAGGCAGTCTACGACGAACGTGAGAAGGTGCGCGGCCTGCGCATGGTGTACGAGCCGAAGTATCTGCGCTTCTTCCAGGCGCGCTTCGAGCCGCTTTGACCCGGATCGACGACGCTCGGCGCCATCTCCTGAAGTCGCCCCACCCCAAGGCCAATCGATAGATTGAACGCTCGCATCCTCCAGGAAGCCTAGAGCTTTCTGGAGGATGACACCCCAAATCTGTGTTCGCGAGAAATTAAGAGGTCTGCTCCCCTATGCGCGACCACGCCCATTCCATGAAGTCCTCCAGGTCGCCGCTGAGGCCGGCCAACAGGTCGAGCAGGCGCCGGTGCATCTCCTCGTCTGCGTTCCACAGCCCGCGCTGGATCGCCTCCAACAGCCGCTGGACGATCTCCCGCAACGCCCAGGGATTGCTGCGCCGCAGGAAAGCCTGCATCTCGGCGTCGAGGGCGTAACGCTCGGCGACCTCGGCATACATCCAGTCCTCCACAACGTCGGAGGTGGCGTCGTAACCGAAGAGATAATCCACGGTGGCCGCCATCTCCAGCCCGCCTTTGTAGCCGTGGCGAGTCATCGCCTGCAGCCACTTGGGGTTGACCACGCGCGCGCGAAAGACGCGCGCAGCCTCCTCCTTCAAGCTGCGCACGCGCACGCGCGCCGGATCGCTGGAGTCGCCGAAATAGGCGAGCGGTGGCTTGCCGCTCAGGGCGCGGATAGCCGCGATCATGCCGCCGTGATACTGGAGGTAGTCGTCGTAGGTGAAGAGGTCATGCTCGCGGTTGTCTTGATTTTTGACCGCAGCCTGGGTAGTGCGCAGCGCCGCAGTGAAATCTTCACAGGCGATTGCCCCATCTTCCCCACGAGTGTAGGCATAGCCACCCCAGGCCACGTACGCGCGGGCGAAGTCCTGCACATCGCGCCAGTTGCCCGTCTCAATCAAGGGTAGGACGCCCGTCCCGTAGGCGCCGGGTTTGCTGCCGAAGACTCGATAACGCGCCCGGCGGTCGGCCTCTTGCGGCGTTGCGCCCTCGCGCATCAGCTCGGACATGCGTTCCAGGTAGAATTTGCGCGGGAAATTCTGCTCCAAAGGCTCATCGAGATCGATCACGCGCTGAGCGGCTTCATCGAGCAGGGAGACCAGATGCGGCAGGCCGTCACGGAAAAAGCCGGTGATGCGTGGAATGACGTCCACGCGGGGGCGCCCCAGCTCCGCCAGCGGAATCACTTCCAACCCGATGACTCGACGATTCTCCTGGCGCCAGATCGGTCGCACGCCGAGCAGCGCCAGCGCCTGGGCGATATCGTCGCCCTGGGTGCGGATGGCGGTCGTGCCCCAGATGCTGAGGCCGACTCGTTGCGGATACTCCTTGCGTTCGCTGCGGTAGCGCTCGATCAGCTCCTCCGCCAGTTGACGTCCCACCTCCCAGGCCGTTGGGCTGGGCAGGCCGCGCGGATCGACCGTATAAAAGTTGCGGCCGCTGGGCAGAATGTGCGCCATGCCGCGAGTCGGCGCGCCGGCAGGGCCTGCCGGCACAGGTACACCCTCCAGTGCATCGAGCAAGTTCAGAATTTCGCGGTCGGTCTGGCGCAACGCAGGCGCCACCTGCTCGCATGCGTAGCGCAGCGCCTGGATCAACTCGGCATGATTGTCAGCCTCGGGGAAGGCGCGGCTCACGATGCGCTCCACGCAGGCGAGGTCGAAGTTTGTCTCCGCCAGGTGTTGAAGAAGGGTGAGCGCCGCCTCCTCCATGCGACGTTCTTCCTGGGTCTTGCCGCGGCGCCAGTCGTCGGTCAGCTCCACGCCCAAAGCGCGCGCCACTGCGGCGCGCAGACCCGGCGCAGCAAGGTTCGGCAGCCGCAGCAGCGCGTAGAGCATATCCACCAGCGCCTTCCCTTGCGGAGCCTCGCCGAGGATATGCAGGCCGGCATGAATCTGTAGACTTTGCAGCTCGCACAGATAGCCGTCCACGTCTTCGATCATGTGGGCGAACTCCGGCCCGTTGAACTCGACCACGCGCACCGGAATGCCCTCCGGCGTGAGGGTTTCATCCCAGGCGTGACTGTGTTTGGCATTCTGACGCTGGAGAATAGTTGCAATTTCGCCGTCTAACCGGGTGCGGCGCACCAGCTCCCAAATCTGCGACTGGAGCAGCGGCAGTTTGTCCGGGCTGGTGGCCTCGCAGGCGTAATATTCGGTCACCAGTTGATAGAGCTCGGCCAGGTCGCCGTACAGCTCGGCGTTCGTCTGCGGCGGAGGCAGATGGCCGATCAGTACGGCGTGTGTTCGCCGTTTGGCCTGCGCCCCTTCGCCAGGGTTGCTCATAATATATGGATAGAAAAAGGGGACGTCGCCGATGAAAGCGTCCGGGAAGCAATCGGGCGAAGGGCCGACGCCCTTGCCGGGGAGCCATTCCAGCGTGCCGTGGGTGCCCATGTGCACGATGGCGTCCGCGCCCCAACCACCCTCTTCCTGTGGAGTTGTCAGCCAGCGGTAGAAGGCGTGATAGTGATAGGTCGGCGGCAGCTCCGGCGCGTGGTAGATGGCGTCTGGGTCTTCGCCGTAGCCGCGCGGAGGTTGGAGCGCCACGAGCACATTGCCCAGCTCCAGGGTTGAAAAAAGCAGGGCGTTGTTGTGCACATAGGCGGGGCCGGGCGGGCCGCCCCAGCGTTGGTCCATTTGCTCTCGCTGAAGCCGGGTGAGGCCGGTGCGCCAGGCGGCGTAGGTCTCCATCGGCACGCGGCGCGCTTGAGCAAGCTGGAAATCGGCCAGGAAGTCTTTGTCGTAGCTGCCGCGGGCGATGATGGCGTGCATCAGGGCGTCAGGCGTTTCCGGGATATTTTCCAACCGATAGCCGCGCCGCTGCATGGCATCAAAGATGCGGAGCAACGAAGCCGGCCCGTCGAGGCCGACGGCGTTGCCGATTTTGCCTGCCTTGGCGCTGCTGTTGGTGAGGATGAAGACGATGCGCTTTTGTGCGTTGGGCTTGCGGCGCAAACGGGCATAGCCTAAGGCCAGCCGCACTACGCGAGCAATGCGTTCGGTGTCGGGTTGGTAGCGGCGCTCCTGCTTGAAGCTGATCGGCGCGGTGATGACGCGTCCGTCGAACTCGGGCAACACGACATTCATCGCCGTATCGAGCGGGCCGAGGCCGCGGATGGCAGCCAGCCACTGCTGACGGCTCTCCCCGCTGGCGATGGCCTGCAGGATGGGAAAGCGCGCCTGCGTCGCCACATCAGAGGCGAGCGTGAAGCTGGTCGTGGCGATCAGGGCGTCGAGCGGTTGCGTCTCGCCCAACCCGTATTGTCGGATGAGCGTAGCCAGGTCGTTGCGGCTGCTGACGAAGAACGGCAGGGCGACGGCGCCCTGGGCTTCGATCTCGGCGACCAATGCGTCGACGAAGGCGGTGTTGCCGCTGAGCCAGTGTGCGCGATAAAAAAGCACGCCGATGACAGGACGCTCTTGAGCCGGCACGGCCTCGCCGTTTGCGACAGGCGAGAGGCGGCTGCCGGATGCAGAGCGGCACTCGGTGCAATCAAGACCAGACGCGTAAGCTTGCCACTGAGCAAATTCACAGCCGCCTCTCAGGGCAGGGTGATAGAGGCCCAGTTTGGGCTGGGGCTGCGGCCCCGCATAGCCATAGCCGGTGGCGAAATAGTGGTCGCTCAAAAACAGGAGCAATTGGACCAGATTTTCTACGCCGCCTTCCTGGAAGTACGCGTAGACGTCACGAGCAATAACCGCATCGGTAGAGAGTGCGTCGAGCTGCGGATCGGGGCCGATAGCGGAGACGCAGAGAAAGACGCGGTCGGCTTGCCGGCAAAATTCGGCGATGCGGCGAAGCTGGGGTGCGCTTTCGAGTCCGCCCTCTACGCGAGCAAGGACGAGTTGAGCGTCGCGCAGCTCGTTGCGCTCAAACACATCAAGCGCCTCGGGCTTGCGCAGCGGCTCCAGCGGCATGCCGCGCACCGTGGGAAAATCTTCGGGCAGACGTTCGCCGATGCGTTCCAACGCCAGCAGATCGGTGTCGGCATGAGAAAGCACCAAAATTGGCGCCACGAAGCCGTCCGGATGCAGCCCGGCATCCATTCTGGAAGCGTTGGAAAGAAGGGTCTGCGCAAGCTGCTCTTGTTGCCAGGCGTAGAAATTGAAAACGAAGGGTTGGAGCGCCTCCGGCACGGGCAGAAGCGCATTGGCATCCACCATCCGTTCGATGTAGTCGTAGAGGGCCAACACCTGCCATTCTGTGTTGAACGACTGGAACCAGATGGAGACGCCGTCGAACATCAACATTACAACGTTGGAGAGCGAGCATGGCCCCAGACAACCGCCGAGTGTGAGGTGCAGGCGATGGCGCAGCTTGCGGCGCTCCCATTCGCCGTGATACAGCGCCTCCGGCACAGGCGCGTGGCCGCGCTCGATCAGGCCGCAGCAGCAGCCCTTGCAGCAGACAAAGAGGTGACCTGTTTTCAGAATGACATTGATGTATTTGCCGTCGCTGCGCAAAACGCGCGCATGTGGATATTTGTTCATAGTTCAATATTCGATTCCCGGTTGGGCGCGGATGCCTTGGTCTCGATAGGGATGCTTGATCTCGCGCATCTCCGTCACCAGGTCGGCGAAGTCGATCAGCGCTTCGGGCGCATCGCGCCCGGTGATGATCACGTGCATCAACGGCGGCTTGTGGTCGCGTAGCCAGGCCACCACCTCGTCGACGTTCAACCAACCGAAGTGCATGACGTAGGTAAATTCGTCCAGCAAAAAAACATCGTACTCGCCGCCGGCGATCTTTTGCTTGGCCACTTCCCAGCCGTGCAGGGCCTTGGCCTGGGTCTCGTTGATGTCTTTGCTCGTCCAGGTGAAGCCATCGCCCATCGGCGTTAGCTCGACCCCCATTTTGGCGAGCGCCTTCAACTCGCCATATGAAGAGTTTTCGTGTTTAAAAAACTGCACTCCGCCGACGCGCAAATTGCGTCCCCAGGCTCGCAGCAGAATGCCAAGCGCAGCGGTCGTTTTGCCTTTGCCTTTTCCGGTGTTGACGATCACCAGCCCTTTGGGCTGATGGCTCTGCCGCGCAGCCTTGCGTTTGGCTGCGCGCTCCGGATCGCCATGGAGCGGCGTATTGGCGCGCTCAATGCCGAAGCGATCGACGGTGGGTTGGGTGTCTTCTGTGGTCATGAATTATCTCCGTGTTGAATCCTCTCAAAAACCGGTGAAACGTCCATATCATGCCAGGCCAATCACCGTAATCTCTGGGCCGAAGCGACCAGGGCGCACTTCAGCCTCCACCCCGTACACTCTGCGAAGATTGTCCGTCGTCAACACAGAAGAAGGCAGCCCACTGGCGAAAATCCGGCCCTGTTCCATCAGCAAAAGTCTATCTGAAAAGCGGGCGGCCAGCGCCAAGTCGTGAAGCACAAGGACCACCAGTTTGCCTTGATCGTGCGCCAGTTTCTGCACAAGGGAAAGTACTTCCAGTTGATGAGCGATATCCAGCGCAGCGGTCGGCTCATCCAGGAAAAGTGCAGCCGGCTCTTGCGCCAACGCCCGCGCCAGCATCACTTTTTGGCGCTCGCCGCCGCTCAGTTCTATAACCGGTCGATGCGCCATCTCATGCAGGTTTAGATAATGCAAGATGGACTCAACAACCGCAAAATCACGGGCGCGAGGAGCGAATCGAATGTAGGGTTTACGCCCCAGCAAAACCATCTCCATGACAGGTACGCGAAACGTGACGATCGCTTGTTGAGGCACATAGCCCTGCAAGGTTGCGCGACGCTTGCGCCCGATAGAGCGAATATCGATTCCTTCCCAGCGTACCTGACCACGCTGAGGCTTTAGGAGGGCTAACATGCACTTCAACAAGGTGCTTTTGCCCGCGCCGTTAGGGCCGATAATACCGATCACCTCGCCAGGCTGCATGGAACAGGTAACGCCCTGCAAAACAGGTCGATCGCGGTAGTGAAAATACAGCGAATCCACCTCAAGCCCCATAACCTTTCTCCGTTAGCTCCACATGCTCTGCTCGCGCGTGACCAAAATGTACAGGAAAAACGGCGCGCCAAAGAGCGCGGTGATAATCCCCACCGGAACTTCGGTAGGAGCGATAATGGTGCGAGCGAGGGTATCCGCCGCCAGCAGCATAAGCCCACCCATAAGCGCCGATCCCGGAATCAAATAGCGGTTATCGGCGCCGACAAAGCTGCGTGTGATATGGGGAGCCACCAAACCGATAAACCCGATGATACCGCTGAAAGCAATCGCTGCAGATGCGGCCAACGTGACGGTCACCAGCGTCACCAGATGCGTCCGCTTGACATGGACGCCCAGCGTCTCCGCCACCTCTTCGCCGCTGCTGATGGCATTCAATTCCCAGGCGTGGAACATCAAAATCAGCAACGCCAGCAGGGTGATGGGTGACAGAATCGCCAGCGCGCTCCAGTTAGCGCCCCAAAAACCGCCCATAAGCCAGACGGTCAGGTTGCGCAGCGCTTCATTGTTAGAAAAATAACTGAGCGCTGAAACGCCTGCACCAAACAAGCTGCTGAGCGCTACGCCCGCCAACAAGAGCACAATGGTCGAGCCTCCTTTAATTTGTGCAACTGCGTACACGAACGCAAGGGAAAGACAGCCAAATAAAAACGCGTTGACGGCAATTAAGGTCTGGCCGGATTGTGCAAGCTTCACGCCAAATAAAGAGGTTCCGAGCACGATGGCCAGCGCTGCGCCGAACGCAGCTCCACTAGAGACGCCCAGCGTATAGGGGCTTGCCAGCGGATTGCGAAAGATCGCCTGCATGATGACGCCGCCCATCGCCAGCGCCATACCGGTGATCACGGCCGCAGCGATCCTCGGCAGACGAATCTGCCATATGATATAGTGGTTAAGCTCATACTGACCCGCTGTCTCTGAAAAAAATTGTCGCCTGAGAATGGTTAAAATTTCCGAGAGTGAGATCGAGACTGTGCCTACAGAAACGGCGTAAAGAATCGCCGCACCCAGTAGAATCGATAGGAGCAGGAGGATGGCTCGCTTGCCTTGGCCGGCGCGTTGATAAGTAGATCGAAAATCAGTAGTTGTTGAGGATGTCTGAAGCGTTTCGGTCATAGCGTCGCTTTGGCAGGTTCAAGAATGTCAACCGTCTCATCTTCCAGGAAGGCGTGATGCCTGGCGGCGCCGATAGTAATGCAAAAAATGCCGCTATTTTCAAGACAGTTCCGACCTTCCTGGAAGACGGGATAAAGTTCACAGAACCTTGCTACTGCATGTCTTTCAAGCTAAAATGCCATACGCCTGCAAACGGTGCTTTAAGCCATTCCTCGAAGTAGCGGCGATGATGGGCGTCCACATCAATGTCTGCGAACCGGTCTGGATAGAGATCTTTTGCCAGCTGCAAGACGCCGATGAAGTTGCGCGCAGCGCCTAGAAAATCGGTGTGGAAGATATACACATCGCCCGTGTTCACCGCCTGGATTTGGGGGAGCGACGTTGTATTCAAGATGTTGGTCATCACTTCCCGGAATTGCGAATCATCCTCCGCCTTGTAGCCGCCTAGCCAGGTGCCATGTAGCGTCACCACCTCCGGGTTGCGCTGAAGGACATACTCCGGCTCCACCAACACGGTCGTGCCCGATTGCTCCGGCGGCCAAACGATATCGGCGGCTGCGTCGATGCCGCCTGCGAGAATCGTGGCGTATCCCTCGCCCGGACCCATTGAACCGTCTGCAGAGCGACTCGGAAAGACGCGATACCCTCCCTGGGAATTGAGAAAGCCTACGGAAAGCGCAATCACCGTGCGGCGATCCTCGTCCGTCAAACCGGCTAGCCGCTCTTCACGCAAGGTTTCGAGCGACTCCTGCCAGGCGATAAATCTTTCGGCGTTTTCTTCAACACCCATAATTTTGGCTATCAGGCGCAATTCGTCCTTTTGTCTGTCGGGACGGTAGTAATCGACGCGAATCACCTGGATGCCCGCCGGCTCCAACTTTTCTTCCAAAATTTGGACGTCGCGATTCGTGTACGCAAAGACGATCTCCGGCTGAAGACTTAGGAGCAGTTCCAGATTCACTTCGCCTGTCGCCCCCACATCGGGAAGGTCTGTAAACGGCAGAAACGGATTGTTCTCAATGGTCGTGTCGCCCGTGCCGACAACCCGCTCGTGGGCGCCGATCAACGTCAGTGCTTCAGAGATCTGGCGATTGAGCGAGACCACCCGGTTCACCGGTCGTTGGATGGTGAACGCTCGTCCTGTAGAGTCAACAACTTGAATCACATCTGCGCCGGTTTCGGCGCTTGTTCCGTTCCCCATAGAGGCCGGCGCAGCGGGAGGCTGAGCAATCGGCGCTATGCAAGCGCTCAGGATCAACAAGGCAAGGAATAGGGTTGTCAGTAGGGCTCGTCTCATAGATCTCTCCGTCATTTGAATGGTAAACTTGCTTTTTTCCTCTTTATCTCTGAACTCTTTCCGGTCATGCGACTCTGCAACACCGAAGCAGGTTCATTCAAGGTCAAGGTCGATTGCGTCTTCTCGGCGATGAACAATCAGCCCGGCCAGACCAACCTGGACGTAAGCGTAGTCTTTACCGATGCGTTGTAATTGTGGTCGAAGCAGCGCAGCAAAGCATCGAATCTCCTCCTGTGAGGCATGAGCGGGAGCAAGTCGGCGCGCAAGGGACTCTATCGTTTTGGCCCGATGACAATGCATTTCGCGCGCTACAAACGCTTCGGTGCATAGACCGATCTGATGCATGACGCCCAAGATATACAGGTATGCAGGAAAAGCATCTTTGGGAGGAAGGGCCCAGATCTTTTCCATCAAGGGGCGATGCGGCGGCGTGTATGGATGCCCCGCTACAATGATCAGAAGGCGACGCGCGGACGCTGCCAGTCTACGCAGCGTTGCAGGCAAATCCAGTTGGCGATAGAGCGACCATGCCGCCAACACCACGTCGTGCGGCGGCAACGGAGTGCTCTCCATCGCGCCGTAGAGCAACTTGACATTGGATACCCCTTGCGCCTTGATCTTTTGCGCCAGCACGCGCAGCATGTCGGGTGAATCGTCCAGCGCTGTGACCGAAGCAACCCGAGCGGCAAGGGGGAGAGTGAAGCGCCCCGTGCCTGCACCCACGTCTAGCAATGTGTCGGTTGGTCGTAGCCACCGGACGATCATTTCCAAGGTGCGCTTGCAAGAGCCTGAAGCTTCAATCTGGCGATCGTAGTCATCCGCAATTGAGGCCCAAAATTGGCGATCAATTTCTGGGTCTAAACGTCCCTTTGGGTTATCTGCAATTAAGCGTTCTCTCCAAGCTCCGGCAAAATCGATAGATGGTAGTGGCCGTGCATCTGCGCCGGCGCACTGCGTTCCTTCTTCGGCCAACAATTTCATGACGGATTTGCCTCCTCCGATAGTTCATCAAACTCGAGCAGCATACTCGACACATGCCTGCACAAAGCGCTGCGCCATCTTCGGCATGGCGCTGAAGTGTAGATGCACGTAAGACGCCAGCACGTTTCCCTGGGCAAAGCCCTCGAGTCGCGTTGCTTCGGCATTCCGGGGACGGATCTCGTATGCAGCAGGGAGATCGTTCGGCCGTTCGACCCAATCCGAATAGTGGAATTCATGGCCGCGCACCGACTCGCCCGCTTGCAGAAGCAGCGAGTTGCGCACGGCCATGACTTCGCGGTAACCCAGGGTCAACCGACCGACCATCACGGCGCGTCCAGGGGCCACGCCGAGCATCGGATGCGTCTTACCTTCCAGGTCCGTGATGCTCTCGGTCAACACCATCAGACCGCCGCACTCGGCGTAAGTGGGCAGGCCGGCGTCGATGGCGCTTCGCAGCGAACGCATCATGCTCTGGTTGGCGGCAAGCCGGGCAGCGTATAGCTCCGGATAGCCGCCGCCCAGGTAAAGACCATGCACGCCTTCCGGCAACGCAGTGTCGTGCAGCGGGCTGAAGAAGATCGGCTCTGCCCCGGCCGCGCGCAAATAGTCGAAGTTGTCTTCATAGTAGAAACAGAACGCCGCATCGCGCGCTACGGCGATGCGCACCCGGCCGACCGGCGCCTCGGGAACCGGTTCTGCCGGGATCGTCAATTTCGAGGCTGTGCAGGCGATTTGCCATACTTGATCGAGATTGACATGTTGACGCACCGCTTCCGCAGCGCTGTGCAGAAAAGCGGTCGCCGCTTCGACGCGCTCCGTCGCCGTGTGCAGGCCAAGGTGCCGCTCCGGCGTCTTCAGCGCAGGCATGCGCGGCACGCAGCCGAGCACCGGCAACCCCACAGATTCGATGGCCTGGGTCACCCAAAGCGCATGGTTCGCGCTCGCCACGTTGTTGCAGATGACTCCCATCAGACGCAGACGCGGGTCGAACATGCGGCAGCCCAGCGCAATGGCGCCGGCGCTGCGCGCCATCTTGCTCACGTCGATCACGAGCACGACCGGAGCGTCGAGCAACTTGGCAACCTCGGCAGTGCTGCCTGCCTCCGAACGGCCGTCGACGCCGTCAAACAACCCCATCACTCCCTCGATGACGGCGATGTCCGCATCGTGCGCCGCGCGGGCGAAGAGGCGCAGCACCTCGTCGTGCGGCGTCATCCATGTGTCGAGATTGCGCGAGATGCGGCCGGCGGCCAGCGTATGATAGCCGGGGTCGATGTAATCCGGCCCCACCTTGAAGCCCTGCACACTATGCATCTGCGCCAGCGCTGCCATCAGGCCACCGGCGATGGTGCTCTTGCCGCTGCCGCTGTGAGACGCAGCGACGACCAGCCTGGGTGTCGAAAGCATAACGAGCTCCTTGGTGTAAACAACAGCATGCCTTCGGGAAATCCTATGCCCCGGAGGTTGTGCAAGCACCTGACCTCAATCCAATTTTCGATAGTAGAAGAGTGTATGCTGAGGCAGCAGATCGGGATGAAAGATCTTGATCAGGTCGGCCAGCACCACGTCGGGGTTGGCAAGTCCTCCCTCCCAGTAGTCATTGCCGCCGTTTTCATTGAGCCGGGCGTTATTGTTGTACATGGCGCCGACCTGATAGGCGCGGAATTGTGTATAACGCTCATCAGCGGCGACGACCTCCGCCCGGCTGGTCCAGGAGCCAGGGTTGAGCCAGAAGTCGGCGTCGGCCGCACGCTCGAAAACCGTTTCAAAACCCAGCGGGATGCTGCCGGTCGTCTCATCGTCCGCCCACAGATAGACGGCGCCGGCATCCTCCAGAAAGCGGGCGACGTAGCTGCGCCCGCCCGGCATGTACCATGCATCCCCATACATAGCACCGGTGAAGACGGTCGGCTTGGTTTCGGCGGCTGTCGCCACGGCGCTCATTGCGTTGTAGCGATTGGCGATCCCATTGAAGACTTCGGTGGCTTTCGCCTCCTCATTGAAGAATGCAGCGGTGAATTTGATCCACTCTACACGACCCAACGGGCTGGTCTCCATATATTCGGAATTGAGCACCACTTTGAGACCGGCTTCTAACAGTTTGGGGTGCGCATCCCACTGAGGATTGCCCAGACCATAGGTCATCACCAGATCAGGAGCGGCGTCCAACACCAACTCCACGTTCACTTCGGCGCCTCCGCCCACCTCGACCAGTTTACCGGCATCAATCAGGGCACGCACCTCCTTTGTATTAACATAATCAAATTCGTCATGGCCGATCAGTGCGTCCAGGCGATCCAACTTGACCAGATGTGGGAGCTGGGTCGTAGACATCGTGATTATCGTATCGATCGGGATTTCAATGACCTGGGCATTGTCGTATCCTTCTGGGACCGGTGCGCCGCACTGCACCAGCAAATATTGAAAGATCTCCTCGGCGTCGCGCCAGGGGTTCAAGACGGTGATCACTTTATAATGATTGAAGTACTCAATTGTCCAGCCTTCGCTGTAATCGATGGTGAGTTTCTCCGGAAAGTAGTCAACAGTCGGGTCAAACGCATCGATGCAGCCGCCCGTCCGATTGTGCATCGGCGCTTCGGCGACGGCGTCGGTGGAGACAGCAGGCTCTGCCACCGGCGGAGCAGCAACCGGTGCACAGCTCACCAACAGAAAGGCAAAGAAGCCTATCGCTATGAAAAAAGCCATTGATTTTAGGGTGTGCCTGTAATGCATGATTCCTCCTGAAAGACATCTGTTGAATTGCACTTTTTGTAGGTTCAACAGATTGTAGATTCAACAGCGTTTGTCCGGCCGAAGATCGAACCTGCGTAGGCTGCACCTTCGGCGTGACAAAGGGCTGTCTGCCAGAACCTGCAGCTACGCAAGTGCAGCCACATCGCTCACCGATCAGGCGCCGAATCCATTCAGCGCGTTTCACCCATGAAACATCGTTTTGCCACTGCGATCGCGTGAATCCGGCGCCAGCCCCAAATACGTGGCGCGCAGATAATCCCACAACGCCAGGCGAGACCAATCCGGTTCTTTGAGAAATTTCATGTCGTCGGAAAGAAACGGATTGGGGAGGAAAACCGTCAACTGATTTTCATCGCGACCGTTAAAAAGACGCAGCCCCCAGCCCCCCACCGTGTCATCGGGATTTAACCTTCGGTAGAGTTCTGCACGGCTCGTGCGTCGAATCTGCGCCAGCTCTGGCGGCGTAGGACGCTTGGACGTTCCTTTGTTTTCGCCGGTGCAGATGTGCAAATGCCATACGCCGAAGTCAACCGTTAGGTAACCGTCGAGATATCCGATCTTTTTAGGAGCATTGGGAGCCTTAATCTCAAAGACCGAACCCTGAATCAGCGTGCCGAAGACGATTTTGTCCCAGTGATTGGTGAAAATATCCTCTAACAACCGATTGAGAAACTCGACAGCGGTGGGCAGGTCGAAAATTTCGAGCACGCCGTTGCCCAACTCTTCGACGCGTCGAGGCTGAGATGTTGTTGTGATTTCCATATCCTTGACTCCGCAACTTGTGTTTACGGCCCGGCGTTCGTATCGCAAATCCTCGATGAAACGTTTGGCTCCGATCAGTGATCGGTAAGGTGACAAAACCATCTGTTAGATAGCGGCCAGGACACAGGAACATCCATCAAAAACTCCGTGCGCAGCAGGGCCGCAAGTCGTTGCGCTTGTTCAAACGAAGCGCGTGCCGCGCTCTCAGAGAGTAGCCCCAATCCACAACTTGCCGTAATAAATGCCTGCCGAACGACGACGCTTGGTTCGCAACCGTGGATGTCAGATGTCGCTTTGCACCAACGGTGGAAGAGCATTTCCACCGAAACCTCCAACGGATCGGTCAACGTGGGGATGAGCCCCAAGGCCAGCGCGCCACCTCGCGCCAAAAAGCCACCCATTTCCGACGCAGCCATGTAGGACTCCAATTCGGTGTAAGCGTCGAAGGAAATGACGTCCGGAGCGACCTCGAACAGCGCAGACGCCGCGCCCGAAGCACAACAGTGCACGCCGGCGATGGCGCCTGCCCCTCGAATTGCATCGAGCACGCGGCGCAAGTAGACAAGCTGCTGAGGCATGGAGAGCGCAGGCGAAAGCGCCGGTTCATCGACGAAGATCATTACCGGTCGCCCGAAGCGCACCAGACGCTCCGTCTGCCACACGGCAAGTCGGGCCAGATAGTCGGTCAAGTCGTCCATCAACGCCGGATTCGCCATGAGAGGTTGAGTTTGTTCATCTCCGATGAAGAGGCAGCGCCCCAGCGTCAACGGCCCGGAAATTTGCCCTTTCAAGATGCGTGCGTGGTCGAAAAATCCTGCGGCGCAACCTGCTTCAAAGGCGAAAAAGCCTGCGGCGCTCGACATGTCGAAGGCAGCTTCCGCCGTGCGGAGGCGTTTTTGCAAGGCCGAGCCGGAGTGTACATAGATGCGCGCTGCAGATTTTGCCTGCAAAAGATCGAGCACAGGAGTCATCATTTGCAAAAGCATGTACTCGTTGACGTTGCGATGGGGCAATTGCGGCCAAAAAGGCGCCTCCGGACAAAGCTCTGCAATGAAGCGAATCGCTTCTTCCGGACGGGTGTGGGGCAAGCTGCCGATGCCGGTGACGCCTGCTTGGAACTGTGCAACGATTCCAAGGCGGCTTTGCGCAGCCGCAATTGCAGCAATAGAAGGCGAACCGCCGGAATGAGAATTCGACATACTTTCTCCTTATGAATGGATAATGCGATTCACTTCTTGGAGCCATGAGGGATCCCTGCTTACGATGTAACAAAGATATAAGAGCAACCTCTGCACCAAGGCGAAATTTCGTTTTTTCATGGCGCCTCTTTTGATGAAACCTGCACCAGAGATTCGATAAGATCGGTGAGCGACGAATGAACTTGCTCTCGCCTTCCGTTGGATGTCACCCACATGGAAACGCCATCAAGATTCACGATGCGCACTTCCAGTGCGCCGTTGCGCTCCTGGGCATCGCGGTTTTGTGTTTCGAAGCCCAATCGCTGCAGGGCGCGCACCGTCCAAAAGGCGTGGAGGCCTTCGCCGAGTACGATAGCAACCCCGCGATGTGGCCGCCGTAGCCGAAAGACTCCTTGCTCTGCGTCGAATTCCACACCTTCTCCACGAAAGACGGCAGCGAAGGCGCCATTGAGCACCAGTTCCTCCGGCGCTCCCGTATGGATGACGCCGCCGGCCTCCAGCAACCAGAGGCGGTCGGCGCTGCGCAGCGCCAGATCGAGATCATGTGTTGAGAGCAGTATGGCGCATCCGGTTGCACGCGTCAGCTCATGCAACATGGCCATGATTTCCACGCGACGCGGCAGATCGAGAAAAGCGGTTGGCTCGTCGAGCAGTAGGATGGCCGGCTCCTGCGCCAGCGCGCGGGCGATCATCACCTTTTGGCGTTCCCCGTCGCTCAATTCGTTGACCGGCCGCCAACGCAGCGGCCATGCCTGTACCGCCCTGAGCGCCCTTTCCACCACTGCGTGATCGCCTATGCGAAATCGCCCCGTCCAATCGGTGTAGGGGTGCCGCCCCAGTGCAATCAGGTCGTACGCGCAGAGGTTGCCGACGTCGATGCGCTCGGTCAACACTATCGCCAATAGGCGGGCCAGTTGTGAGGGCGTCAGGGCTCGGATGTCCCGGCCGGCGATTTCCACCGTTCCCTCCAGCGGCGGTTGCAGACCGGCCAACGTCCGCATCAACGTCGACTTGCCTGCACCGTTCGGCCCTAGCAGACAAACCATCTCGCCTGCCCTAAGATGAAGATTCAGCCCGGAGGCGACACTATGAGTTGGACGTCGTTTATTTAAGTGATGGTTGCGGTTAGGCTTTCCATAGCCGATGGTTAGATCGACCGTCTGCAAAATGCTTTCCATGTGGCCGCCTCTTATCCTGCAAATGCCTGTCGAAGGTTTCGGCGTCGTAAAATCACCCAGGCCACCACCGGCGCACCCACCAAGGAGGTCACAGCGTTCAGGGGCAATGTGATGGAGCTGCCCGGCACATGGGCAATCAAGTCGGTCAGCAACGCCAGCACAGCGCCGAGCAACGACACTCCCGGCAACAGCAGACGATGATCTGAGGTGTTGAAGAGGCTGCGACATAAGTGCGGCACGGCGACGCCCAGGAAGGCGATCGGGCCACAGAAGGCCGTTACAACGCCCGCCAGCACCGATGCGCTGACGACAATGCCTATGCGTGCACGGTTGACGTTCAGCCCCATGCTGCGCGCATAGGCTTCGCCTAGCAGCAGGGCGTTGAGTGGCTTGGCCATCAAAACCCCGATGAGCAGCGCAAAAAGAATTGTCGGCGCAAAGACTGCCATCTGCCCCCAGGTAACCTTGCCGAATGAGCCGAAAGTCCATAGCAAGTAAGATTGGATGCGTTCGCCGATCGCAAAATACAGCAAGATGCTCACCAGGCCACCGGTGGCATAGCCGAAGAGCATACCCAAAATAAGGAGCGTCATGCTGCTGTGCCCACGGCGCGCCAGGACAAGCACGGCCATCATGACTGCTCCGGCGCCGATGGACGCCGCCGCTGCTATACCAAAATTTCCTAGTAACCCTAATCCGGCCAGCAGGGAAGTGCTTCCCGCTCCCACGCCCAACACCACAAGAGCCACTCCTAAGCTGGCGCCAGAGCTCACGCCCAACACGAAGGGCCCCGCCAGTGGATTGCGAAACAGCGTTTGCATTTGCAGCCCGGAAACCGCCAGCGCTGCGCCGGCCAACATTGCGGTCAACGCCTTGGGAAGACGAAAATGGAAGACGATCGTCGTCCAGGTCGCCTTTTGCGCCTCGCCGCCGAGCAACACTCTCCCAATATCGCCCAACGGAATTGCCACCGACCCCAGCGAAATGCTGAGCAGAAAAACGATGAGCAAAACACCGACTAGACCTACAAATACCCATCTGCGTGTGGCCGCTCCGGGCCTCTGCTCTCCTTCGATGTGCAAGAACGTCGCCGTCGCCGGTGAGTCCCATGAAACTTCTGGTTGACTCATCTCCCTCCTCGTTGCATCACAAAAATCGTCCGATCTCCCGGAGCCGCTCCTGGCTGCGCATCCTCGTCCACCGCAGCCGCTTATTTCGTCAAGAACGTGCGAGCCAAACCCACAGCGGTCACGCAGGTTATCGCCTCCGGCGCAACATGACGCTCCAACAGGATACGTCCGGCGCAAAAACTGCCCTACGTCGGCCGCTAGCCCTTCCCTAGAGATCATCAAGCCGCACCTCCACCCAATCGTTGAACAAAAAAATGCGATCCCGTGGACGCACGAGATCGCATTGAAGCAAAAAACCCGCCGAAATGGCGGGTCGAGCGCAAAGTAGCGGCTACAATGCGTTCGCCCCCCTTTGTCCACGAAGGTGGTCACGAACCCGGTCATGCAAACCACATGACCTGTGTGAAGGCGGGTAATCGGACTTGTCAGATTGAGAAAATTGTATCACTCAAGCTGACTCACCGTTGCGGGACAGTGCCGGACTGGTCATCACGACTTCACCGGGCTTCCCCCATTGTGCACCACGCATCCGGGCGGCTGGCGCACCTTCACACAATTCGATTGTGGAACAATAGAATAGCAAAGGCTTCCCGATCATGCAAATTACGCAAATGCGCCGCGCATTGCGATGCGTGGCGCATTTGTGCCATCCGCAGATTTCGCCGCCTGCAGACTTTACCGCAATGCATCAACGATGATCTTTACGTTGGTGCGGATCATGCCGATATAATCCTCGGCGCCGGAGCCAACCGGGCCCAGACCGTGCGTGTAGAGCGGCGGCGCTAACTTTACGCCCGCCTCTTCAGCGATGCGTGCCATTAACGACGGGTTGCCGACGGCCTCCACGAAAATGGCGGGCACGCCGGCGGCCCGAATTTCTTCCACCAAGGCCGCAATCTGACCTGCGCCGGGGTCGGCGGCTTCGCTCGTCACGGCACCCAACGCCGATCCCAACACCTCAAATCCATAATCGCGGGCGAAATAGCCGAAAACCTCATGCGTCGTCACCAGCTTGCGCCGCTCTTTTGGAATTTCGGCGACCAGCGTTCGAATTTCGGCATCGAGCTGTTCTAGCTTTTCGACGTATGCAGCGGCGTTGGCCGTATAGAACTCGGCGTTGCCGGGATCGGCGGCGGCCAACGCCTTGCGAATATTTTCGACCATAACGATTGCATTGCGCGGAGACAACCAAATGTGCGGGTCGAATTCACCGTGCGTATGGCCTCCATTTTGGGCGCCTAAAGTATCGTGTCCGTGCGAATCCACCGTTGGTTGGCCGGCGTCGACTTCATGACTATGAGCTTCATGACTATGAGCTTCATGACTATG
>JANWYX010000272.1 GCA_025055055.1 Caldilinea sp.
TGAGGGCATTCCCCCTCTCCCAGCATCGGGAGAGGGGGCCAGGGGGTGAGGGCATTCCCCCTCTCCCAGCATTGGGAGAGGGGGCCAGGGGGTGAGGGCATTCCCCCTCTCCCAGCATCGGGAGAGGGGGCCAGGGGGTGAGGGCCTGCATTTACCTGGAAGTCAGAGAAAGAGCTTCTCCAAATACGGTGGTGTAAAGGGCGTTGCTCCCGGCAATTCCGGCGCAGGGGCGGCGGACGGCATCGGCGCCATCGGCGCAGGAGCGGCCAGGTACGCTTTCGCCGCCTCATATCCCTGCGCCACCATTTTGCGCGCCCTGCTGAAATCAAAGAAGGAAAGCCCCGGATCGGTCTGCACCGGAATGTGATGCAAGTCAACGGCATGGTCGGCTTTGGCGCGAGCGATATCCTGAATAATGTTCTGCGCCAGCATCGTCGACAACGTGCGCATGAGAATCTCGACTACTCCTTGGGCCGGGTCGAGCGTCGCTTCGTTGTAGCCGGCGTTGATGGCGTAGATCGTCGTGGCGCCCCGGTCGATGGCGACGCTGACGGGCACGTTGGCGACGACGCCGCCATCGACCAACTGCGCGCCGGCGTAATTCACCGGCGGATGAACGGCCGGGATGGTGGCGCTGGCCATCACCGCATCGAGCAAGGGAGCATCCGCTCTGTCGCCAAAGACATAAAGTCGGCTGGTGCGCAGGTCGGTGGCGGTGGTGTATAGCCTGGTCTTGCATTGACCAAAAGAGACGACTCCTTGCGGCAGCGCCCGCGCTAACAGCCTGCGCATTCCACCGCTGGTGAAGAGGCTGTTTGCCTTGCTTTTGAGTCGCCACAGGATTTCCAAAATGCTCTCGGGATAGACTTCTTCGACTTTTGCCGAAGCCCACATCTTCTCCATGTATTCGGTGACGGCGACCGTCGGGCCATGTGCAGCCAGCACGCTGCCGTTGAGCGCGCCCGCCGAGGTGCCCACGATCATGTCGGGAACAATGCCT
The DNA here is from genome assembly GCA_025055055.1 of Caldilinea sp. Classification (GTDB taxonomy): domain Bacteria; phylum Chloroflexota; class Anaerolineae; order Caldilineales; family Caldilineaceae; genus Caldilinea. The sequence goes on from JANWYX010000272.1 coordinate 1,001, forward strand.
GCCTCCAGCAGCGCGCGCACTGCGCCCACCTGCAGCGGCCCGCGATTGCCTGCGCCGCTCAATACGAATGCGATCATGCTCCTTCTCCTTTGTGTGTCTAGAAATGACGCAGCAAGCCCGCCTTTCAGAAAGCCTGGAACTTCCTGGAAGGCGATTTCCCACGAATGCACCTCGATGAACGAGCGGCTGCGCAAAAGCAAATCGAAATCTCTATTCCGTCTGCCGCACCCCGGCGATCACAATGATGTATTCGCCCTTAAGCTTACCCTGTTGTTGAACAAATGACAACAGCCCGGACAGCGGCGCCCGTTCGATGTGCTCGTAAAGCTTGGTGAGATCGTTCGCCAGCGCGGCGGGACGATCGCCGTAGACGGCCAGCGCATCTTCGAGAAAGGCCGCCAGCCGAAAGGGGCTTTCGTAAAAGATCAGGGTGTGCGGAGAATCTTTGTCGACGGCGAGAAAGCGGCGACGTTGCCCGCTCTTGCGTGGGGGAAAACCCCGAAAGGTGAAACTATGCAGCGGCAGGCCGGAAAGCACCACCGCCATAATCAGCCCACTTGGGCCCGGAATCATCGTCACCGGAAGCTTTTCATCGATGGCGCGGCGCACCAACGAATAGCCCGGATCGGAGATGCCCGGCGTGCCGGCATCCGTCACCAACGCCACCGACGCGCCGCTCTTGAGCAGGCCGATGATGCGTTCGCCGGCGCGCGCTTCGTTGTGCTCATGGAAGGCGATCTGCGGCTTATGAATGTCGTAATGTTTGAGGAGAACTCCCGTAGTGCGCGTATCCTCGCTGGCGATGTAGTCCACACTGCGCAGCGTCTCCAAAGCCCGCAGCGTGATGTCGCCCAAATTGCCGATCGGCGTCGCAACAAGGTAAAGCATGGTGACAGGCTCTGTCGTGGATGCAAACGTTCGGCCTCATGGTATCATTTCCAGGTCAACGAATCCAATCCTGGAGACCCAAAATTGATGAGCAAGTGCACGGAAAGCAAAGCGTTCCAGCGTATCATGGCGACTTCTCTACAACGTGGATGGCAAACGGCATCGGCCGGTTCTTTGCCGGAACTGGGGATTCTCCTGCTGGCAACCTTGACCCGCTTCTGGCAGCTCGATTATCACTCCTTCTGGTTCGACGAAGCAGTGAGCCTGGAATGGGCGCGCGCCGACGCCTCCTACATCTGGGAGAGCACGTTTTCGCTCGTCAAAGATAAGCACCCTCCGGGCTATTATCTTCTGCTGCATGGCTGGTGGAGCGCGCTCGAACCGATGGGACTGGCCTACAACGAAGTCGCTCTGCGCATGTCCGGAGCGTTGCTGGGCGTCCTGACCGTGCTCGGCCTTCTGCTGCTGGTGCAAAAGGTGAGCGGTCGGACTACCGCCCTGCTGGCCGGAACGTTGACGGCGCTCAGCCCTGCGCTCGTCTGGTACAGCCAGGAGCTGCGCATGTTTCAGCCGGCGACCACGGGCGTCGTGTGGGCGGCGTGTTGTTTGGCGCATGCCTGGGATGGCGCAAAGGCGCCGAAGAGAATCGGTTGGTGGCTCGGCATGGTTGTCGCCCTTACATTTGCGCTCTACAGTTACCTCTTCAGCGCATTCATTCTACCCGCCGCCGCATTGACGTTGACGGGGCTTTGGCTTGCCACCAAACGGAGACCGAGGGAGCGGAGAGCGCAGTCTGCGAAGAGCCGCCGGCCCCATGGCGTAACGAGCGGATGTGAGGCGTCGCCTCAATTCGCAACTCCGGTTGCTCCTTACATCTCACCGGATCGCCGCCTCCTCGAAGGTCTCCTCGCCCTAGCCGTCACCGGCTTTCTCTTCCTGCCGCTGGCGCACAACGCCTGGCTGGTCAACGAGAGCGAAGGCGCGCCGGGCTCCATGTTCATGAATTTTGCCGGCAATCTGCTGCGCCAGGTGCAGGTCTTCACCTTCTGGCGCGCTCCATGGCCGGAAGCACCGCTCACGGCAGCGCTTGTTTTGTTTGGGGCGCTGGCGTTGATCGGATTGGGCGTACCGCAGCGCCGGAACGTAGTCGAGAACACCCGCCTGCATCTTGAACAGGCATGGCTGCTGTTCTGGATCGGAACGCCGCTCTTGATCGGCAACCTGCTCCTTGCCGTCAGCGACACCGTTTTCGCCGAAGATCGCTATTTTTTGTTTCTGGCGCCTTTTTTCCTGTGGGCCATCGCGCGCGGCGCTGTTGTCATCGGCGAGCGCCGGCGGCCTGCTGCGTTTGGCGCCGGTGCCGCAGCCGTGATATTGCTGGCGGCAGCGTTGCCAACGCTCTGGTCGCCGAACACGCTGCGCGAGGATTGGCGCGCGGCAGCACAATACATCGCCCACTATCAGCAGCGCAGTCCAGGGCTGCCCGCCGCCGTCTTTGTCCATGCTGACTATACGAATATTGCGCTGCGCTGGTATCTCCAACAAATGGTGGACGAGAAGACTCTGCCCGTTTTTTATCCCTATACCGGTGTGTTGAACACCAACGACCCCCAATCGGTTGTGGCGCCACCGGTCTCCGGGCTGACGGAGCTCGGCGTCGAGACGCTGTGGCT
>JANWYX010000297.1 GCA_025055055.1 Caldilinea sp.
CGTTGCCGTTCATCTACCAGTCGGTGCTGTTTTACGAACGCTTTTTTGTGTGAAGTGCGTCACACCTCTTCGAGCAATTGATTGCGCAACAGCGCTAGATTGGCGGCCGGCGTATCTTTGTCGTTGAAGACTGCGCTGCCAACCACGAGGACATTGGCGCCGGAGTAGACAACGTCGGCGATGTTCTCCGGGTGGATGCCGCCGTCCACCTCCAGATCGGCCAGCGGGCAGAGATCCTCCATGAGGCGCCGCATGCGCCGAATCTTGGCCGTCATGGTCTCGATGAAGCGCTGCGCGCCAAAGCCGGGATTCACCGTCATCACCAACACCTGATCGAGGAAGGGCGCCACCTCTCGAATCGCCTCCACCGGGGTCGCCGGATTGATGGCGACGCCCGCCTTACGACCCAGCTGAACGATCTGTTGCACAGTGCGATGCAAGTGCACCGTCGCCTCGGCGTGCACCGTGATAATGTCTGCGCCGGCCTCGGCGAATTCATTCAAATAGCGTTCAGGCTCTTCAATCATCAAATGCACGTCAAGCGGAAGCGCTGTGACCTTTCGCACCGCCTGCACGATCAAAGGGCCAAAGGTGATGTTGGGCACAAACCGCCCGTCCATGACGTCGAGATGGATGTAATCGGCGCCGCCCGCCTCGGCGGCTGCAATTTGTTCTGCAAGATGACCAAAATCCGCCGTCAAAATGGATGGCGCCAGCCTGATCGGCTTCATCGTCCTCATATAGTTCCCTCGTTTGATGGAGAGACTCGGGTTGGTTTTGCTAAGTCGCCGGCGCAGCGCGCAGCAGATGAGAACCGTCGCCCGCTGCGTAGGTGTTTAAGAATTGTACCATAATCTCGGCGACGCGCCACGGCTGGCGAAAAATGAGTGCGTGGGTTTGTCGGGGAAGGATGTGCAGTGCAGCGTGTGGCAGCGCAGCCGCCATGGCCTGAGGAATGGCGACGGGAAAGAATTCATCCTCTGCGCCGTGAATCAAACAGACCGGCATGGAAAAGCGCGCTAGGTCTTCGAGGCGCAGGTCGATCGACGTCTCCGGCCGCAGGCGACGAAAGCCGGCGAGCAGAATTTCCTCATAGTAGCCCTCGTAACGATAGGGGTCGTGTAGCCGCGCCGTCGCCTCCATCCAACGTCGCCCGGCCTGAAAGTGCGCAGGCTCCAGCGGAGCGACGTGGCCGGTGGTAGCGGGGTTGACACTGTAAGTGGTGCTGATCAGCGTAAGCGTCGCCGGCTGCGCCAACTTTTCGACCACTATCAATTGCGCCAACATTCCACCGCTGCTGCAGCCCGCCAGGTGCGCATCTGTCGCCCCTTCGTGCTCGAGCAGCGCAGCCAGTTGCCGCGCCATGATGCGATGGTGAAAACCGGGAGGATGACCGAGCGAACGTCCGTGGCCGGGCAGATCGGGCAATAGAATGCGGTGTCGCTCGCTCAACGGCTCGAGCAAAGGACCCCAGGCGGCGCGGCCCGTGCTCATAAAGTTGTGCAACAAGACCAGCGTTGGCGCCTGCGCGCCGGTTTGCGCAGCGATCACTTCATACGCAATGACGCCTGCATCGGTCTCAAAGACGCGCATGACGGAGGGTTCAGACATAAGTGCCTCGCTCTTGCTCTTCGCCACCGGTTAAGGCCGGCAAGGGGCGGCGCTCCAACATGGCGCCCATCACCTGAAAGACCTCGGAAATGTCATCGCTGGTGATGATGCCCAGCACCTGCCCTCGCTCCGCCACGGCGACGACGCGACTGCCGCTCTGGCTCATTATCTCCCAGACCGTGGCCAGATCGTCCTCTGGCGAAGAACGAGGCACCTCGGCGGCAGGCTGCATGACGTCGACGATGCGCGCCTCAGGCCCCTGCTCGCGCAGCGCATGGATCAGCCGCGGCCGCGTCAGCACGCCGACGAAGTTGCCCGCCGGATCGCGTACAGGATAGTCCGTCTGATAAGAGGTCATGATCAAGTGTGTCGCTCGTTCTAAGCGTTCGCCGGTGTGGAGGTTGACGGCGTTGTGCGTGAGGGCCTCGCCGGCGCGAAAATTGCGCAGCACGGCGCGACTGCTCACCGCTTCCAACTCCGCCGAGCCGCCGATATAGACAAAAAAGGCGATCAACAGCAGACCGATGGCGCCGGTGAAGATGCCGAAAACCGCCATCAGCACCGCCATCATCCGCCCGACCGCCACCGCCGTCTGGGTCGCCTGACGATAGGGCATGGCATAGGCCAGCGCTGCGCGCAAGAGACGACCTCCGTCCAGCGGAAAGGCAGGCAGTAGGTTGAAGAGCGCCAACAAAATGTTGGTCGAAATCAGAAAAACGATCAGGTTAAAGAGACCCGGGTTTTGAATGTTGACCGCCATAGCGTTCAAGTTGAAGATACGCTGCCCATCGCCCATCGCCAACGCCGGCGGCAACAGCAAAATCGCCAGCGTCAGATTGACCAGCGGGCCGGCGGCGACGATGATGATCTCCTGTACAGGCTTTTCGGGAATGCGCTCCAGGTTGGCCACGCCGCCGATCGGCAGAAGCAGGATGCTGCGCGTGCCGATGCCAAAGCGCCGGGCTGCCAGCGCGTGGCCATATTCGTGCATGGTCACGCAAACGAAGAGCAGCGCAATGGTCAGCGCGCCGTAGAGGCCGCCGACAAGCCATCCGGCAGGTCCCGCGCCATAGAGGAAGGCGCCGAAGGCGAGCACCAGCACGAACGACCAGTGCACCTTCACATCGATTCCAAGAAGTCTAAATTCCGCCAGGTTGATGTTCATGTGCACCTCCTTCGCTCACCCATCGCCGATGCGGAGCCGTGCCTCTGTCTTTCTCATCTTGACAGATTCGAGTGCGAAAGTGTGTCAATCGTCCTACAAATCGTACTCGTTTCTCAGTCCATCACCAGCGGCGGAGCGCCCTCCGGGTTGCAGGTCGGGCAGGGACAAGCCGTGCGCAGCGCAGCAAAGGGGAAGATGCCGGTCGCATGACCATCGCTCCAGGTTAGCCGGATGGCGTACTGACCGACGAATTCCGCCCCGGCGACCTCTGTGTTAGGCGGCGGCGTTGCAGTCAAACGCAATGGGTCGGCGACTGCCATGGCGGCTGCGCGTCGCTCCTCGCGGCAGGTTGCACAGGGGCAGTTGGCGCGCAGCCAGCGCAGAGGAAATTCACTGGAATGCCCGTCCAGCCAGAGAATTCTCATGAGGCCCGCACTTCGATCGATCGTAATATCTTGCGGACGCGTCTGTGGATTTGTCATAAGGGTCATCCTTATCCGTCCAATTCGAAGAGTTCATACCGCTGTTCGATCTGCGCGCCTGCCCTTTGTAGGCATGTCACAGCAGGCGAAGATGCGACAAATGGGCCGCACACCAATGTACGCCAACCGGCGGCGGCGGCAAAACGCAGCGCCTGCCGGAGCAGCTGCCTGCCGACGCCTCTTCGGCGCCGAGCGGGATCGACGCCGCCGAAGAGCAAACGTCCGCGAGGGGTGCGCCAACGTCTTGTCAAAGGAAGGAAAGGGCGCAGCCACAGCGGACGCCCCCCATGGAAGCGCTGCAGCAGAGAGGCAAGGTCCGGCTGCACGTAGATGCACCCGACCGGCTCTTTTTCGATAAGCGCGATCCATCCTGCCGTCGGATGGAAGGAAATCCACCGCACCAGCAGTTCAGCGGCGTCTGCGGTCAACGGCGTCGTTCCTGAATGGGGCGCAAGGGCAGCGGCCAACAGTGGCGACAAGGCGCCGGTGAGTTCGGCCGGCGAGGCCGGCCGCAGCGTCGCCGGTCCATCATCTGGCTCCGGTGGAGCGTTCACCGGCAAATGCAACAACACGGTCTGGTACGAAGATGTCATCCTGGCGCCCAACAGATCGGCTAAATAAGGAGGATTGTAGGGTGTATGCAAAGGGGGAGACAAATGAAAGCAATTGATCAGGGCGCCGTCGTTCCACCCCGGAACGATATCGACCGGTCCGACAAGACGAGTGCAATTCATCTCTGCGCCATACTCCAGCGCAGCTTCCAACAAGCGGTCGAGCGTCTCTTCGTCGTTGACGCAGTGCAACATGCTTAGATACAGCGTTCCCTGCGCAGAAGGTTCGCACAATACAATAGCGGCTGCAACCGGCTCTTCAAAGACGGCGCCGGCGATGGCGGGCTGCGACGGAAAGGCGCCGGGCGCTCGAGCGCGACGGGGAAGCGCCTCCATATAGAGCAATCGCGCTGTCACGCGGCGATGATACGCAGCGCCTCCGCATACGAGAAAGTTCCATGCAGCGATGTGGGGAGGGGACCATCGAGGATCGTCTGCATAAATTTTCCACCATGCAGCGCTGAAAGCACGACGGCCCCACCAATCTGCAGGCCAGTGGGTCACATAGTTAAAATACGCCATATATCCAAATGTTAACGGCCAAATGTGAACGGCCAAGTGTAAACGGCAGAATGTTAATAGGCGGGAACAATCGATCGGTCGGTTACGGTTCGTCCGTTAAAAAAACATTTACAGAGTTTGTAATAAAAACTGAATTGTATATCATTTTTTGTATTTATTTTTGTAAAGCATTTTCGATCTGTGGATAACTCTGTGGAAATATCAATTTGTTACCGGAACACAAAAATGTCAATGTGGACAATTATAACAGCATGTTAACGGCGGAATTGCAAAAAAGATTCCTTCCTTAAAAGTTACGCACCGTTCACAACGCCCCAATCGACACAAATTGAGATGCTCGATCGGGGCAGGCTACATTTTGTGTAGTACAAAATTTCTAAATCGGCTTGCTTGACGATAACATGGGGAATCCCCTTCAGACGTCCTCTCGTCCGCATTGGCATCTATCCGGGATTCTGGTACACTGATCGACATGAAATGAGACGGCTATGAAATGAAAGATGAAATGAGACGACGAAGTTCGCCCCACGATATTTAGCGCCAATGCAGCACAACGTCGTAGCCGGCGCCAACTTCGCCGCTTGGGATGCATCGATTTGGGTGCATCCAGACAGCGCCCAGGTGTTGGTTCAGACGAACCACCTGCGTTCGTAATCTATCGGACATTGCGCACCGAATCTACATAACATCGCAAAGCGTATGGCCTGCATGCGCTTTCTTTGTCTCTGGAAGAAGTTGTGCTTCCGGAGTCAGGTTGACCGCGGCCTACGATTAGGAGCCAATCGATCTTGGCTCAATCTGTGTCGATGAAGAAGGGAACGGGACTTTGCGAACAAACCTAAATCGTGAGGTTGTTAAGGCGCACTCGAACCGTCTGCATCGAGCCCGGCGCGAAAGGAAATCGATCCTTTCGCACTTCCATTATCAGGCGTCGTTTATGGATACTTTACATACCACCGCTTGGGAGCGAAAGCGTTCATGGTCGGAAGACGCCCCTGAAGTGGCGCCTCCCGATGACGCAGCTCGCAGTTTGTTGTCTTCTTGCAAGGACAGCACAGCCGAGGGGGCTGCGTCAAAGCACGGCGACAACGAGATCAACGACTTTCTCACCCGCAGTCAGGGGGAGGATGCATTCGGCGCCGATTCTCTGTTGGCCGAGGCGCTGCGAGCGCCTCGGCCAACAGAGCAGGCGGAGCTCTCCATTGATCCGCATGGGGTCTGGCGCCAGGTGTTGGCGGAATTTGCACTGGAAATGCCATCCAGCCAGCTCGACGCCTGCATCCAGGCGAGCCGGGTATTGCATTATGAAGATGGACATTTCATCGTCGGTTTGCCCAATGCATATTATCTGGATTGGGCGCAGGCGAGGCTGCGTTCGAAAATCAAACGCAAATTGGCGAGCATCATGCAGCGCAGTTCGGTCGATGTTTCGTTCCGGGTGGCGCCGGCGTTGCGACCTGTTGCTGCAGATAAACCTGCGCCTTTATATGAGGCGTCGAGCAGCGCACAACCCCTTGCTGTCGCGTCGGTGCAGCCGCAGCGTCCAACGCCGTCCACGATGCCTGCCTCTTCTCGCGCCGTGGGGATCCTGAACAGCAAATACACCTTTGAGTCTTTTGTCGTGGGCAAGCACAATCGCCTGGCGTTCACTGCGGCGGAAATGGTCGTGCGCGAGCCGGGACAACGCTTTAACCCACTTTACATCTACGGCGGAGTGGGGCTGGGCAAGACGCATCTGTTGAACGCCATCGGCAATCGACTCGTGGAGACCGGCTGCAAGGTGCTCTATTGCTCAGCCGAACAGTTCACCAATGATTTGGTGAACGCCATCCGCGAGCGCGCCACCGATCAATTTCGCGCGAAGTACCGGGAGATCGATGTGCTCCTGGTGGACGACATTCAGTTTATCGTGGGCAAGGAGAGCACTCAGGAAGAGCTTTTTCACACCTTCAACCACCTCCATGCTGCTGGCAAACAAGTCGTCTTCACCAGTGACTGTCCGCCGGCCGAATTGCCACGCATCGAAGAGCGCTTACGCAATCGTTTTGAGGGCGGCCTGAAGGCGGACATTGTGGCCCCAGATTTTGACGCGCGGCTGGCGATCCTGCGCGCCAAGGCGGACCGTCAGGGGATGCAAGTGCCTCAAGAAGTGTTGGAACTGATCGCCCGGCGCATCGAAAGCAATGTGCGCGAGTTGGAGGGGGCACTCAATCATGTCTGGATGCACGCCGTGATGCAGGCGCAACCGGTGGATAGCAGCCTCGCCGCCGGCGTGCTGGAGAGAGTGGCTCCGCAGCGCAGCGTCTGTGCGCCCGCCCGCACCATCGAGCGCGTCGCCGCCTATTTTGGGCTGACGTCGGCCGACCTGACCGGCAGACGACGGACGGCGGACATCGCCCATGCACGCCAGGTCGCCATGTATCTTCTGCGCACAGAAAATAGCCTTTCGTTGCCCGCCATCGGGGAGCACTTGGGCGGCCGCGACCATAGCACCGTCAGCCACGGCATCGACAAGATCGCCGTCGAGCTTCAGCGCAGCGAAACAGTGCGACAGACGATCGTGCGGCTGCGAGAACAGCTGTACCTGCCGTGAACATCGAGGCGGGCAATTTGACAGAAAATCAAAATAGCTACGCGAACGTTTGCAAGATTGTCGGCGTTTCGGTAAACTACAGGGTAACGCTACAGCAGCAATGAAGCGTGTGACAAGGCTCGCAAGGTCTGGCGCTCGATCGATTCTGTCAGCGCCTTTCGGCTGCTTTCTTGGAGTCGCTCATGGGTGTAGACGGTCGCCAGAAAGCTCTGGAGACGACCCTGATTGGTCTCAATAAACGCTACGGTGAAGGCA
>JANWYX010000335.1 GCA_025055055.1 Caldilinea sp.
GTCGAAACGTCAACGAATATGCTCTGAATGAGGCAAGATGGGTGGAACCGCGCAGCGTAAGCTTCGTCCCAGAAGGATGAAGCTTTTTTGTTTTGGGTGAATGAGGGAAGGCGAGTGCAATTGAACGATTTTGAAGACGCGCCAATCGAAGCGCTTCACCGGTTGGACGGCGACCGGGTCATTGAACTCGGCGTGGCGATCCAGCAGATTGCGGCGCCAACCGGCGCCGAGGCCGAGCGTGCGGCATGGATCGCCGACCATCTACGCAGCCTAGGATATCATGCGGAACTGGACGAGATCTACAATGTGTATGCGCGGCTTCCCGGCGCACACCACAGCCCTGCGCTCCTGATTTCGGCACACACCGACACGGTTTTCCCCCATTCGGTTGACCTGACCGTCCGACGCGACCCGAAACATCATCGCCTCTTCGGCCCAGGCCTGGGAGACAATGCGATCGGCGTGGCGGCTCTGCTCTGGCTGGCTGAGGTCATGCGCGGGGCAACGCCGCCGGTGGACCTGCTCTTTCTCGCCAATGTCGGCGAGGAAGGCAACGGCGACCTGCGCGGCATGCGCAGCGCTTTCGAGCGATGGACGGCCGGCGCCCCTCAGGCGATCGGCGCTGCGCTCGTGATCGAGGGCATGGGATTGTCGCGCGTGGTGCATCGGGCGCTGGCGATTCGACGCTATCGCATCCACGTCACTGCGCCCGGCGGCCACAGCTGGAGCGACTTCGGGGTCGCCAGCGCCGTACATGTGCTGGCGCAGCTCGCCGCCGACATCGCACACCTGCGCCCGCCCAAGAATCCACGCACCACTTTCAACATCGGCGTCATCGAGGGCGGCACGTCGGTCAACACGATTGCACAACACGCAGCGCTGGAGTTGGACCTGCGCAGCGAAGACCCAACCGCACTGGAGGCGATTGAACGCGACGTGCACACGATCCTGGCGCGCTATCAGACGCCGCACTGGCGACAGGCGGGCGTGAGCGTCGCCGCCACCGTGATCGGCGACCGGCCGGGCGGTGGCATCCCGGAAGATCACCCGCTGGTGCAGGCGGCGATCGCCTCGCTGAAGGCGCTAGGCGTCAAGCCGCAGCTCTCCATGCGCATCAGCAGCACCGACGCCAACGTCCCGCTCAGTCGCGGCGTTCCGGCGGTCTGCATCGGCGTCACCGAAGGCGGCAACGCCCATCGCACCGACGAATGGATCGCCATTCGACCCCTGGAGACAGGGTTGCGCTATCTGTTCGATCTTACACAATGGGCGGCGAAGTGGCTGGCGGAAGGCCTTGGCGCGTGTGGGCAAACAGCGTCGCCATCCACTTGCCCTAATGAGCGAGCGACGTGATTCGGGAGGACGCGTTGTTCCGACCATGGCTTTGGCATCGGCTCGCCTCGAGGCAACACCACATACTCGGCGTCGCGTGTGACGATGAGGAGGTGAGCAAAGGCATGGCAGCGTTACATCCGAAAAGAGCGTTCGCTGCCGGACATGTTGCGTCCCACATGCAAGCGCCATAGCGGCACAGCAACTTTTTCCACATGATAGCCTGTGAATCCAGAGCCGACGTCGAACGCAAGGCGGTGCATCCTGCTGCCGCATGCCACGCCGAATCGCATTGTCTTCCAGGCCCGGGGCCGAAGAGACAAGGGTGTCAAGTTTGCAACCCGGTTATGAGTCGGAGGGGTGCCGTTTTTCCATAGCTTTTTGTTGAACCTAGGAAAGCAATGGAGAAGAATACATTCTCTCTTTGAGAGCGTTGATTCTGACGCTTGTGTTCGAGATGTAGCGTTTGCTTCTAAAAAGGGCTTTGATAGACTGAAGAAGGTTTACTATTCATCGGTAAGGAATTCGATATGGCTCTGCAAAAAGATCGTTCACCGCAAGACGAACAGCTGTACAGAATCCGTCACAGTGCTGCCCATGTGATGGCCCAGGCGGTGCTGGAGTTGCATCCGGAGGCGAAGATTGCCATCGGCCCGCCGATCGAAAACGGCTTTTACTATGATTTCGATCTTGGCAAGGATGAAAATGGAAAGCCGCGCACCTTCACGCCGGAGGAACTGGAGCTGATCGAAAAGCGCATGCGCCAGATTATCGCCGGCAAGCATCCGTTCATCTACCGGGAGGTCACCGCCGAGGAGGCACGGCGGATTTTCGCCGACCAGCCTTATAAACTCGAGCTCATCGAGGGCCTTGAAAAAGGCGGCATCGACGAATACGGCAATGAGACAAAAGAAAAGCCGGTGATCAGCACCTACCGGCACGACACCTTTGAGGACCTTTGCCGAGGGCCGCACGTCGAGCATACGGGGCAGATTCCGGCAGACGCTTTCAAGTTGATGAGCGTCGCCGGCGCGTATTGGCGCGGGGACGAGAAGAACCCGATGCTGCAGCGCATCTACGGCACGGCGTGGCGCAACAAAAAAGAGCTGAACGAGTATCTGACCATGCTCGAAGAGGCAAAAAAGCGCGATCACCGCAAGCTGGGCCGCGAGCTAGAAATCTACATATTCGACGAGGAGGTCGGGCCAGGGCTGCCGCTCTGGCTGCCCAATGGCGCCATCATCATCGCCGAGCTGGAAAAACTGGCGATCGAGACGGAGCAACGCGCCGGCTATCAACGCGTACGCACGCCTCATCTGACGAAGGAAGACCTCTTCTTGCGCAGCGGCCACCTGCCCTATTACGCCGAGAGCATGTTCCCGCCCATGGAGCTGGAGGGCGTCCGCTATTACGTTAAGCCGATGAACTGTCCGTTCCATCACAAGATTTTTGCCAGCAAGCCACGCTCCTATCGAGACTTGCCGTTGCGTCTGGCCGAATACGGCACCTGCTATCGCTACGAAAAGAGCGGCGAGTTGTTCGGGTTGATGCGCGTGCGCTCGATGCAAATGAACGACGCCCATATCTACTGTTCGGAAGAACAGTTCGAGCGGGAGTTCATGGCGGTCATCGACCTTTACCGCTACTATTTCGAGATCTTCGCTATAGATAAGTTCGTCATGCGGTTGAGCACGCATCATCCGAAGGGACTGGGCAAAAAATATGTCGACAACGAACGGCTGTGGCTCAAGACCGAGGAAATGGTGCGCCGCGCCATGGACAACGGCGGCGTTCCCTACGTCGAGGTGCCTGATGAAGCCGCCTTCTACGGCCCTAAAATTGATGTCCAAATTTGGAGTGCCATCGGCCGCGAATTCACGCTGGCGACCAACCAGGTGGACTTCGCCGTGCCCTCGCGCTTTAACCTCGTCTACACCACCCGAGAGGGCAAGGAGGAGACGCCGCTCTGCATCCATCGGGCGCCGCTCAGCACCCATGAGCGCATGATCGGCTTCCTGATCGAGCACTTCGCCGGCGCTTTCCCGGTCTGGCTGGCGCCGCAGCAGGTGCGCGTCATACCGATCACCAGCGACCACAACGACTATGCGGCGCGACTTGCGCAGGAATTGCAGACTGCCGGCGTACGCGCTGACGCCGACCTGGGCGCCGAACGTATGAACGCCAAGATTCGCGGCGCTCAGTTGATGAAGGTGCCCTACATGCTCGTCGTCGGCGATCAGGAGGCGGCGAACGGCACCGTATCCCTGCGCAAGCGTGACGGCTCGCGCATCAACGACATGGGCTTCGACGCCTTCCTTGCGCTGGTGAAAGAAAAAATCGCGACGCGAGCGCTGACGTTGTAGGAGCCCCGCCGATTTGTGCACTCTCCTGTAAAACACTTGACGCTCCAGAGGGGGGATGTTATACTTTTGATATAGTGTAAGAGTGGCGCAGTGCATTCACTGTAGACTCATCCGAGAAACAAGTGAGTGCACTGCGCCTTGAAGTTTCAGGCGCGAAAGGAGCCTCCTTATTAGCAAGAGACCAGGTATGCAACGTTCAGGCTCAACTGCGGATTCAACGCGCATCAATTCGGAAATTCGAGCGCCCCGTGTGCGCGTCATAGACAGCACCGGTAAGCAACTAGGCATCATGCCCACCCGTGAAGCGCTTGCGTTGGCGACGGAGCAAGAGCTGGACCTCGTCGAAGTGGCGCCCAACGCCGATCCCCCGGTCTGTCGATTGATGGACTACGGCAAGTACCTCTACGAGAAACAGAAGCGTGAACGCGAATCGCGCAAGGCGCAAAAACAGATCGAGGTGAAGGAACTGCGTCTGCGGCCCAAAACGGACGAGCATGACATCAATGTCGTGATTTCGCGCATCCGCAAATTTGCCAAAGAAGGGGCCAAAATCCGCGTGCGCATTCGATTCCGCGGGCGAGAAATGCAACATCCTGAAGTGGCGCGCTCCTTGCTCGAGCGCGTGGCGAACGATACCGCCGACGTGGTTACCGTTGAGTCGATGCCGACGTTCGACGGCAACAGCATGGTGATGGTGCTGGCGCCTCAGAACTGACCGCAAATTCCACCCATCCATAAATTGACATTCCGGCCATTGTCGAGTATGCTAAGCGACTGCGGTTCGCAACAAACGGGCCTTTGTGCCCGTTTTTTACTGTAGGCATTTTCTAGTGCGTAAATGTGTGCATGAAAACTATGTGCATGGAAAACATAGAAATTGACAAGAACGAGAGGAGGCCATGATGCCGAAGATGAAAACACACAAGGGGACGGCCAAGCGTTTTCGCCTGACCAAAAACGGCAAGGTGATGCGCATGCTGGCCGGTCGCTCCCATCTGCGTCGCCGCAAGAGCGCCGACAAGAACCGAGCGTTTCGCCACGCCGTTCCCAGCGAAGTGAAATACATTGTCAAACAAGTCAAAGTGATGGCCGGTAAGGCCGCCGAATAGTAAGGCCGCCGAAGAATCGTCTGAAAAGATGAATTATCGCCACACGTGAACGGCTACATAAGCGGCTCAACAAGCAAATCGACTGTTGAGTCCGCCTTCACGAAAGGAGAGAAACCATGCCACGTTCCAGACCGAAGGTTTATGCACACCGGCGCCATAAGAAGGTGCTGAAATTCACCAAAGGGCAGTTTGGCACGCGCTCGAAGCTTTTTCGCCGTGCCAATGAAGCCATGCTAAAATCTTTGTTTTACGCATATCGCGACCGGCGCAACCGTAAACGCGACTTCCGCAGCCTGTGGATTCAGCGTATCAATGCGGCGGCCCGGCAGAATGGTCTCAACTACAGCCAGTTCATCCACGGCCTGAAAAAGGCGGACGTGCAAGTGGACCGCAAGGTGCTCGCCAGCATCGCTTACAACGACGCCGCCACCTTCGCCCGACTGGCTGAAGTCGCCAAAGCCCAGCTGAGTTGAAACTGCTGATTTGCCGATTCACGTTTTTCCATGCACACTGCTTCGGCGGGAGTCTCAAGACTCCTGCCGAATTTTTTGGATCAAAGTTTTTGATCGAAGCTTTCGATGGTGAAATGATCACCAGCATAGCCAACCCCCGCCTCAAAGAGGCGCGCAAGCTCCATACGCGCAAAGGCCGATACGCTGCAGGCAGGGTGCTTGTAGAGGGGGTGCGCCTGGTCGGCGATGCATGGCGCAGCGGCGCACAGCCGCTCTGCGTCTTTTACGCGCCTGACCTGTTGACGTCGGAGGAGGGACAGAGGCTGTTGGCGCAATTGAAGGAGGCAGGCTGCGAGTGCCTGCCCTGCAGCGCTGCGGTCTTTGCAACGCTCAGCGAAACCACAACGCCGCAGGGGATTGCCGCCGTGCTGCCGCTGCCGCAGCTAGACTGGCCGCAGCACCCCAGCCTGCTCTTGATCCTAGACGGCGTCGGCGATCCAGGCAACGCAGGGACGCTGGTGCGCAGCGCCGAGGCGGCCGGCTGCGAAGGCGTCATCTTTGCGCCGGGCGCCGTCGATCCCTTCAACGATAAGGTGTTGCGCGCAGGGATGAGCGCACACTTTCGATTGCCCATTCGGAGCTGCGCTACGTGGGAGGAGGTGGAGGCGCTGTTGCCGGCTGCGATGCCCTGCTATCTCGCCGACGCCCACGCCACCCTGATCTATGATGAAGTCGATTGGAGACGACCCTCCGCCTTGATCGTGAGCAACGAAGCGCGTGGCGCCAGC
>JANWYX010000310.1 GCA_025055055.1 Caldilinea sp.
GTCCTGACCGTCCAACGTGATGATCTCAATGTTCCCAATGCGCGCCGCCTCATCCCGCACCTGCTTCTCCATGTGCACAAAAAATGGAAAACTCATCGCAGGCACCGAAAAGGCGATGGTCAGCTTGCGCTCCGGCGCAGCTTCCGGCGCCGCCGAGGGCGCCGCCGGCGCGCACCCGGCCAGAACCATCGCCAGCATCAGCCCAAGGCTGAGGAATCGATAAAGAGTTCTCCTGACAGATCCGTTGCGCATAGCTTTTCTCCTTGCTAAATGGACAGACGATTGGGTTAACAATTGGACTTACCGTGAACGAGTGTCGAAGGGTCGCATGGTTCATGTTTCGTGCAGAACCGCTTGCCGAGCAATACGTACCATGCTCTCCTCACTGCGCTCTCCTCACTGCCTACGCTTCACAAGCTGATCCAGATACACGGCAAAGACGATGATCAGGCCAACTACGATCTGCTGCCAATAAGGCGAGACGTTCATCAGCGTCAGGCCATTGCTGAGCACGCCGATCAGCAGGATGCCGATCACCGTGCCGAAAATGCCTCCCTCGCCGCCGAAGAGGCTGGTGCCGCCAATGACGACGCCCGCGATCACGGTCAATTCATAACCGACGCCCGCCACCTGTTCGGCGGAGTTAAGGCGCGACGAGAGCAGAAAGCCGGACAGCCCGGCGAAAAAGCCGGTAATAATGTAAACACTCAACGTAATTGCATTCACGTTCAGGCCGGACAGTCGCGCCGCTTCCGGGTTGCCGCCGACGGCGTAGACATGTCGACCATAGCGCGTATAACGCAACACGATCAGAGCGAGCGCCGCGAAGCTGAGAAAAATGAGCACCGGCACCGGCACCGGACCGATCATCCCCTGTCCCCAGAATTTGTACTCGTCGGTGAAGGTGCTGATCGGCTGTCCGCCGGAGAAGAGCAATGCTGCGCCGCGAAAGGCCGTCAACCCACCCAACGTCACGATAAAGGGCGGCACCTTGAGCTGTGTGATCGCCAGGCCCTGCAAAAAACCGCCGAGCAGCCCCACACCGATCGCTGCACCGATGGCGGCCCACAATCCATACCCTTCCGCCTGACCGGCGGTGCCGGCGGTCAACAGTCCTGTGCCTCCTTTGTACACCGCCGCCGCCACCAGACCTGACAGCGCCAGCAACGAACCCACCGACAGGTCGATGCCGCGCGTCAGGATGACGAAGGTCATCCCCACGGCGAGCAGGCCGTAGATGGAGACCTGGCGCAGCACGTTGAAGAGGTTGCGCGAGGAGACAAAGGCCGGTTCAATGACGGCAAAGATCACGCAAATGACAATCAGCACGCCGAGGGCGCCGAGCTGACTGACGTATGCGCTCCAATCGATCTTGCGGGCAGGCGACGCAGCTTTAGCCGCAGCTTGACTTGTCACGGCGTCACGACTCCTTCCGGCTGATTTAAAGAGACAACCTGTTCGCGCAGCGTGCAATAGTGCATCAGCGTTTCGAGATCCGCCTCCTCCCTGGACAATTCGGCTGTGACGCGGCCCTCGGCCAGGCAGATGATGCGATCGCACATGGCGAGCAATTCGGGAAACTCCGACGAGATCATAATGATGCTGATGCCGTTGACTGCCAGTTGGTGCATCAGCTCGTAGATCTCCGACTTGGCGCCGACGTCGATACCGCGCGTCGGCTCATCCATGATCAGAATTTTGGGGTTCAGCATCAGCCACTTGGCAATCACCACCTTTTGTTGATTGCCGCCGCTCAGGTTGACGACGCGCTGCTCCGTGCTCGGCGTGCGGATGTCGAAGCGACGAATGTACTCTTCGACCAGTCGACGCTCTTGGTCAAGTCGCACAAAATTAAAGCGGGTCAGCGCACCGAGATTCGCCAGCGTCATGTTAACGCGCACGGCAAGACTCAAGATCAGCCCCTGCGCCTTGCGGTCCTCCGGCACCAGCCCGATCCCAAGCCGAATGGCGTCGACCGGCGAGCGGATCTCCACCTCTCTGCCCTCCACAAAGATGCGGCCGCCCAGCCGGCGATCGGCGCCAAAGATGGCACGCACCAGCTCGGTACGGCCCGCGCCGACCAGACCCGCCAGCCCCAAAATCTCGCCGCGGCGCAGGGTGAAGCTGACGTTGTCGAGGACCACGGCGGCAGGATTGATGGCGTTCCCACGGCGTGAGAGGTTGCGCACCTCCAACACAACATCGTCGCTGCGATGGACGGCATGATCGTCAAGATGTTTATCTCGGTGAAAGAATTGCTCCAGCGAGCGCCCCACCATCATCCGGATCAGGTCTTCACGGGTGGCGTCTTTGACCCACACATCGCCGGCGTTTCGGCCATCGCGCAGCACCGTGACGCGGTCGCAAATGTGCAGCACCTCCTCCAGCCGATGGGAGATGAAGATGATGGCGACGCCGCTGCGCTTCAACTCGCCGATCATCTCGAAGAGCGTCTCCACCTCGGCCTCGCTCAACGCCGAGGTCGGCTCGTCCATGATCAAGACGCGCACGTCGCGAGAGATGGCCTTGGCGATCTCCACCATCTGCTGTTCGGCGACCGAAAGCGAACGCACGAGGGCGGAGGGGCGCAGATTCATGTGCATGCGCTCGAGAATGGCGCGCGTCTGTCGTTCCAGCTCGCTGCGGTTGACGAAAATGGAGGGCCCGGGCTCTCGCCCCATGAAGATATTCTCCATGACCGAGAGGTTAGGCATCAGATTGAGCTCCTGATAGATGATCGAAATGCCGAGCTCTTGAGCATGATGGGGGTTATGAATGCGCAGCGGCTGACCGTTGTAGTAGATCTCGCCGCTGTCGATGGTGTAGACGCCGGAGAGAATCTTCATCAACGTCGACTTGCCGGCGCCGTTCTGCCCGATCAGGCCGAGCACCTCCCCGGCGTGGATGTGCAGATTGACCTTGTCCAGCGCCTGAACGCCGGGAAAGGACTTGCTGACATTTTCCATCCACAGCAGAGCACTGTGTCTGTCCATGCGCAACCGATTCTCCGTCCGACGCAGCGCTGCCTCCGGCTGTGAAAGGAAGAGCGCCCTGGAAGAATGTAAATTGTTGGGAAAACGATTACAGTAAGTCGTTGCTTTTGTAATTGTAGCACAGGTGCATGGTGCGTCAAAGCTGTTTGCAAATGCAAAAAAAACCTTTCTGGAACATTTCCGTCTGTAGGGAACGTTTCTTGAGCAGTTCGGCGCCGGCCGGGCTTCGGCGCACAAGGGCGCTCTCCAGAGAGGGCGAAACCCCACGCCGGGAGATTCGCCGCATAGATGCTTGTGCGTTGGCTGCACATGATGTATTATGTGCATGCACTCAATGTGGGATGCCTGGAGCGCATTCTATTGATTGACGTCTCCCAGCCATCTGACAAAAATTTTTCCGAACCCAATAAGAGCGAAGAGGAGATAGCTTATGCAGGCGAAACGCAAAGTCTTGCCGATTCTCCTGGTGGTGGCGGCGTTGGCGCTCGTGGCTGCATGCAACGGCGCCGGTGCCGGCGGACAGGGACGCACCTGGTTCAATTTGCCCTCGTTGCCTGTAAACGTCGGCGCCGACGGCTCCGCCAGCATCTATGGCATCGGCATCGGCCAGGTGCTCACACCCGACCAGGTCAGACTGCTTCAGTCTTTGGGCCAAAGAGTGGAGCTGCGCGTGGGCCACAACGGCATCCATGTTTATATCAACGGTGAAGATCAGGCGTATCTGGCCTGGGACGATGAGAGCGCTGCTAATCTTGCCGAACTGTTGAAGGGTATTCCCGGCGCCGACGCCGCTGCACAGGCGATTCCGTGGCTGCGTCGCATCGGCTTGGGCGCAGCCGTGAATGTGCCGCCTGCGCAAGGACAGCCGCTCAACATTCCACGCTGGCGAGGTGAAACCTCAATTACGCCGCCGGCCCAACCTCCACAACGAGGAGAGCCGTTGGTGCTTGGCCTATCATTCGATGAACGGGGCAGCGGCGCCGTCGGTGGCATTCCCGGCGAGGCGTTGGCCGCGTTGCTGGGTTCAAATCCGCTTCAGCTCGATCCGGCTACGATCGCACAGTTGCGCAGCCTGGGCATCGATCGCCTTGCCGTCGAAACGACGCCCACCGGCCTGGTCATCACCGTCGACGGCAAGAAACTGCCCGGCATCGCCTACGACGCCACGTATTTACAGCGGCTGCGCAGGGTGCTGCCCGCCGTGCTTGGAGGAGCAACGAACATTGAGGAGACGTTGGGCGGCGTCCTGGAGCAATTGCCCAATCTCAACTTGGCGCTCAACGTCGACCTGACCGGCGCGCCGACAGAGCTGAAACTGCCCGATCTGCCGCTGAAAATCGGCGAGGATGGCAGCCTGG
>JANWYX010000056.1 GCA_025055055.1 Caldilinea sp.
AGCAGGAAAAAGGACACGCCGATATTTATCGCCTGCCCGAGCGCCTAGGCGTCGATTCGGACGAGCTGTTGCGTCTCATCGAGGCGGCCGAGCTGCTCGGCTTCGTCCACGTCTCTCAAGGCGATGTGGCGCTGACGCCGCTCGGCGACACCTTCGCCGACGCCAGCATCCTGGCGCGCAAAAACATCTTCGCAGTGCGCATCCGCCGCCTGCCGATTTTCAAATGGTTGATCACCCTGTTGCGCGCGTCGGAAAGCCGCAGCCTGGAGTGGGACGTTGTGCGCACGGCGTTGGAGCTGGAATTTCCTCCCGAGGAAGCCGAACGTCAGCTTGACACCATCGTGGATTGGGGACGTTACGCCGAAGTGCTGGCCTACGATGACAGCAAGGCGTTGATCACGCTGGAGCCAGAAGGTGGAGTTTTGGAAAAAACAGGGGCGTGACGTATACTGGGCTTTGTACAGTGGCTCTGCCCCAGGATGCAGAGCCGGTGATGAGGCTCGCCAATCGTTCGGTCGACCGGACTGATAGCCTCTGTATGGCGCCAACCGGATGCCGTGCAGAGGTTTTTTGTTGCGTTGGCGACTTTCAGCGGTCGACACATCTGCGCAGGGTGGAGTAAAGAGGTGGAACGATTTCTCTATATCTCTATCGGCGCCATCGTCGGCGCAAACGCCCGTTATCTGATCGGCATCTGGGCGGCGGAGCGACTAGGCGTCAATTTCCCTTACGGAACCTTTCTGGTGAACGTCATCGGGTGCTTCATCATCGGCTTTTTCTTTGGGCTGGGCGAGACGCGCATCACGATCACGCCGGAGCTACGGCTGCTCTTCGCCGTCGGCTTTCTGGGAGCCTTCACCACCTTCTCTACCTTTGGTTATGAAAGCGTCAGCCTGGCGCGCAGCGGCGCGTTTTGGTTCAGTTTCTTAAACATCTTCGGCACCAATTTGGTCGGTCTGCTCGCCGTCATCGGCGGACTGGCCATCGCCCGAATCCTTTCATAAGCGGAAGGAGGCGCTATGCAACTGACAGGAGAAGTGATCCGAGTCACAATTTACATCGGCGAAAGCGACCGCTACCGCGGCGCCAGCCTCTATATGGCGATCCTCGAGTTTTTGCGCCGAGAGGGTGCAGCAGGTGCCACGGTGACCCGCGCCCTGGCGGGCTTCGGCGCGCGCAGCCGCATTCACACCTCCAATATTGAAGTGCTTTCCAGCGACCTCCCAATCCGCATCGAATGGATCGACTTGCCTCGACGCGTTGAACGCCTGCTGCCACAGCTTCAGCAGATGGTCGACGACGGACTCATCGTGCGCGAGGCGGTCACCGTCGTACACTATTCGATGGGGCGCAGCAAAGACCCGCTCGAGCAACCGGTCTCCTACATCATGCGCGATCTGGAGGAAGTGGCGAGCGTGACGACGGACGCTTCGGTGGCGGAAGTAGTGGGGCTGTTGCTGGAGCGCGGCGTGCGCAGCCTGCCTGTGGTGGATGCCGAACGCCGGCTGGTTGGTATCATCACCGACGGCGATCTGCTCCAGCGCGCCGGGCTGACGGCGCGCATTGCGTTGCATAAAGAGCTGCCGGACAATCAGATTCATGCCCTTCTTGCGACGTTGCGTCGCTCTCCGCTGACCGCAGGCGAGATCATGACAGCACCGGTCGTCTCCGTGCGCAGCGACGAAACCGTGCGCACGGCCGTGGCACGCATGGTCAAACACAATTTGAAGCGTCTGCCGGTGGTCAACGAAGAGGGACGGCTGATGGGGATGGTGAGCCGCATCGACGTCTTCCGCAGCGTTCAGTTGCATTACGACCGCACAACGGCCGAAGTCGAGGAACCCAAACCCGGTCGCAGCGTGACGGAGTTGATGTACACCGACGTCCCGACGGTCGGCCCCGAGGCCACGCTGGAGGAAATCGTTCGTGCGCTGGAAGCGAGCCGCCGACGTCGCGTCATCGTCGTCGACGACGAACGCCGCGTGCTCGGCATCATCACCGACGGCGATCTTTTGCGTCGTAGCCAGCAGCGTCAACATCCCGGCCTGCTGGAGCGGCTGCGCCGGCTCGTTGTCGGCGAACCGGCGGTTGCTCAGGTGTTGCCATCCGCCGGCGAGCGCGCCGCCGACCTGATGTCTACGCCCGTCATCACCGTTCATCCC
>JANWYX010000061.1 GCA_025055055.1 Caldilinea sp.
GGTGTATAAAAAGGGTACAATTGCCACCGCTGCGCCGAGCGCCAGCACAAGGTAGGTGCCTGCAAATTGGAATACGAGCGGCCTCTTCCTCTGCTGCGCAGAGGCAACTGCTCGCGGGTGCGCCGTTGCCTCAGCCATAATGCACCCGCCTCTCTGCCACGCGATTGTTAATAATCGTTAAAATAATGATGACCACCAGCAACAAGACGGCCAACGCCGACGCATAGCCGTAACGTGTATCGCGCTGGAACGTCTGGAAGATCACGACGCTGGCGGTGTCGGTCGTGCCAAGCGCTGCGCCTGTGCGCAGCACATAGATATGGTTGAAGGCTTTGAAGGTGCCGATCACCGAGTAGAGCGTCAAAAAATAGATTGTCGGCGACAGCAACGGCAGCGTGATATGGCGAAATTGCGCCCAACGTCCGGCGCCGTCGATTGCTGCCGCCTCGTACGTTTCTTTGGGGATGTTACCCAGTCCGGCCAGAAAAATGACTGTGTTGAAGCCGAAAAATGTCCAAACGCCGTAGATCATGATCACGACCAACGCCAGGCTGGGTCCGCCCGCCCAGGCGGGCAACGACATCCCCGGCGTCAGCAGATTGAAAATTCCGTTCGGCTCGTTGATCCACCCCAACGCGGGAAGTCCAAAAAAGTTTAGAACACTGTTGATGGGAGCCGTCGGCCGATTCGAGAAGATGATTTTAAATACAGCGGCTGTGCCTACGAACGGGGCGATGTAGGGCAAAAAATAGATCACGCGAAAGAAGCTGCGCCCTCGAATCTCCTGGAAAAGCAGCACGGCGAGGATGAGCGCCACGATCAGCTGCGGAGGGATGGTCCCCAGCGAGTAGTAAAAAGTCGCCAGCAGTGCGTTCCACCAGACGCGGTCTCCCTGCGCAATCACGCGCGGCGCCTCGGCGATCAGCACCCAGGCGCCAAGGATTAACGCAGCGGAGCCCATCAGGCGAAAGATTACGCTTGCCATGCTTTCGCGATGGCCGGCGCTTCTCCATAGTTTCCAGGACAGCCAGAGCAGGAGAAAGCCGGCGCTGATCAGGATCATCTGGGAGGCGAGATCCAAACCGCCGCCTGCGCTCAGAGAATTCTCGATCCGTCTCTCCAGTTCAGCCCAGGTTAGCCAGCCGATCGCCCCTGCCAGCGACAGCAGAATCGTCGCCAGCGTGAAGGAACCGGTGTAGTTGCCGTAGCGACGGCGACGTATGCGCGTCATCCGCCAGGCGGTCAAGGCGCCGAGAATCAACCCGCCCAGCATCAATCCCATCATCTGCATCACCTGCGGGGCGGTCAGGGCTTCGCCGAGAAGACGCTGGAAATTTTCCGGCGTGTTGCGCGCCCCGCGCAATTGGTTGGGAATATCGAGCAGCATAGGCAGGAGGCGGATCATCCAACCCAGCGCCGCCGAGACCATCACGCCGAAGGCCACGCCGGGCGCCGCCCACCCCCAGAACGCATCATTGTGCGCTCTTGCCTCCTGTGCGCCCCGCCACAGAGCCCGCACCGCCAGGAAAATGAGCGCTAAGATGCTCCAGAAGCCTAGGAGATAGGTGAAATCCCCGATCGCAGTAATGTAATTCCCAAGCCCATCAAACGTGCCGGGAATGCGATTGATGCCTCGATGCGTGCTCATAAAGGCTGCAAAGACCAGCGGGAAGAGTCCAAAGACGCCGATGACCAGAAAGGCCGGTGTAAGAAAGAGGTAGGCCAACAACGCCTCTCGCACGCGCCGCCCCTGTCGTCCAGACAGGATGCCGCGCCTGGCGCCGGCGGAGAGGGCCTGGGTCGTCGAAGAGGCGGATTTGGTTTCGCCGGTCAGGAGCGCGTCACTCATGAAGCCTCTGGTCCGTGCTTAGACGTATCGGCGTTGTACAGGGCTTTTCACACCAGGTCAATCTCTGGGAAATCGACCCGTCGCCTCGCTATGGAGGGAGAGCGTACAGGAGTGCATCGACTTGCAGTCCTCCAAAACAAGAGAGAAGCCTGCATGATTGGGAATCTCTTCCTCATTTAGTATAGTAAACGCAATGGGATGCGTCAATTCTTTTTCAAAATTTTTTCATGCTGAATTGTTGCACGGCAATGTTAACGGGCGGTCAAGTAGCCGTTAACATTGGGGGCAATTTCTTACTCTCCAGAAACGATTCCCGGGAAACGATTCCTGACAAATCGTCCGCTCTGCGGCATACTATCCTTATGATGACAGAGATAGAACAATTCGCCGAGTGTTTGCGCACCAATATCCGGAAGGTGATCGTCGGAAAGCGCGAGGTGATCGACACGTTGATCATCGCGCTGCTCTGTGAAGGACACGTGTTGATCGAAGATGTCCCCGGCGTCGGCAAGACGATGCTGGCGCGGGCGCTGGCCGCCAGCCTCGGCAGCGATTTTCGTCGCATTCAATGCACGCCCGATCTGCTCCCCAGCGACATCACCGGCGTCAGCATTTTCAATCAGGAGACGCGACGCTTTCAGTTTGCGCCCGGCCCCGTGTTCACCAATATCTTGCTCGCCGACGAGATCAACCGCGCCACCCCGCGCACCCAGGCTGCACTGCTCGAATGCATGGGAGAGCGACAGATCACGGTCGACGGGGAAACTCGGCCGTTGCTGCGTCCCTTTTTGGTGCTCGCCACACAAAATCCGATCGAGTTCGAGGGAACCTTTCCGCTTCCAGAGGCGCAGCTCGACCGTTTTCTCTTTCGCATACGACTCGGCTATCTGTCTCCTGAGGAGGAAGAGGATATGCTCGTCGCGCTTGCCGGTCGTCATCCGATCGAGCAGCTCGGCGCCGTCGTCTCCGGAGCGGAAGTGGTCAAGCTCGCCGAGCTCATCTGGAGCGTACGCGTCGATCGCTCGGTGCGGCGCTATATCGTCGCCCTGATTCACGCTACGCGCAATCATCCTGACCTGGCGTTGGGCGCCAGCCCGCGCGGATCGCTGGCACTCTATCGCGCCTCGCAAGCGCATGCCGCCATCGCAGGTCGCAGCTTCGTGCTGCCCGATGACGTTCAGGCTATCGCTCCGCTGGCCTTGCCCCATCGTTGCATCGTCCGGCCCGAAAGCGCATTGCGCGGTCGCAGCGCCGACGAAATCATCGCTCAGATCGTGGAGAGCACGCCGCTGGATCTCGGCGCCATCGACGAGTGAGCCTTATGAATCACATCTTCTGGGCGCTGCTGCTCCTCTTTGCCATCGCCGCCTTGATGCGCATGGATTGGGCTTACTATCTCGTCTATGTCGTCGGCGGCGTGTGGGTCTTCAGCCATTGGTGGGTGCGCCGCACGCTCCGGCGACTGCGCGTGAAGCGGCGCATCCCGCAGTACGCCTTTACCAACGAAGTTGTCACCGGTGCGATCGAGATTGAAAATCGTTCCTGGCTGCCGCTGCCCTGGCTACAGGTGCAAGAGGCGGTTCCGCTCGACCTCAAAGATCAGCCGGACTATCGCGTTGTGCTGAACATCGGCGGCCGCGCTGCACTTCGTCATACCTATCGACTCTACTGTCGCCGCCGCGGCTATTACAGCGTCGGGCCGTTAAGCCTGCGCACCAGCGATCTGTTCGGCTTCGTCGATGCGCACTGGCAGGAAGCGGGCAGCGATGAGCTGATCGTCTATCCGCCGATCGTACCGCTGGAAAAACTTGGACTGCCGGGACGCATGCCCTTCGGCGCGTTGCCGACGCGACGCCAGCTCGATGAAGACCCGGCGCGTCTCGGCGGCGTGCGCCAATATGTGAGCGGCGACAGCCTGCGGCGCATCCACTGGAAGGCGACTGCCCATGAAGACACCCTCCTGGTCAAGAAGCTGCAACCCTCTCAAGAGCTGCCGGTTTTCATCGCTCTCGATCTGAACCGCTCCGCATATCCAACGCGCGCTCTAATCGGCGCCAGCGAGTGGGCAATTTCAATTGCAGCCTCGGTCGCCGGCCACATGAGCGAGCAACGTCAGGCGGTGGGACTGGCCTCGAACGGCGTCGATCCCTTGATCGCAGGGCCGGCTGCGCCGATCGGTCTGCGCGTCGGGCGCAGCCACCTGATGAACATCTGGCGCTTGCTCGCACGCATTCATCTCAACGATGAAGCTCCCCCCTTGCACGAATGGCTCCCTCTCCAGACTGCTAGTTTGCCCTGGGGAACCACTGTGGTCTTGATTGCGCCCGGCGTGAACGAGAAAGACCTGTGGATGCTGCACCGTCTCCACCGACGCGGGTCAAATGTCGTTGTTTTGGTCTGCGCCGGCCAGCCGGGATTTCGCTCGATTCAGGCCAACGGTCGTCGTCTTGGCTTGCGCATCTTGCCGGCGCTGTGGGAGAGCGACTTGCAGGCAGTTGAACAACGGTTAAAGCAGTTCGAGTGATTATTTCGAGATGAAATGAGATGAACCTTTCCTTATTCAGAAAGGACTTGATATGCGCCTGATCGACGCAATCGATACAGAAGAATTAAAATCATTGCAAAGACGCTGGGGGGCGTTTCCCGTGGTACAGGCGGTGTTGGACGTCGCCGATCCCTTCTTGAGTGGCGAGCATCAACAGTTGGCCTCGAACGGCCGTCGCGCAGAAATCTGTTACATCTTGCATCGTGGCGACCCGATGCAGGGAGTGCTGTTGCACGCCAAGACCTTTTACCCGGAGGGAATCTATCGGCTGCCCACGGGCGGCGTGCACGTCGGAGAGCGCATCTTAGAGACGGTGGCGCGTGAGATTTTCGAGGAAACCGGTCTGCGCGTCGGCGACGGCGATGCCGACGCCCAAGTGGAACGCTGTCTCGGCGTGCTGGCCTACGCGCTTCACCATGCACGGTTGGGCGCCGTCTCGTTTGCTACCTATCACTTTCTGGTGCGCATGCCGCCGGATGCAGAGATCGCGCCGCAAGACCCGGAGGAGTCGATCCGCGGCTGGGAGTGGCGACCGGCGCCGGAGCTCTCGCTCGTGGCCGACAGGCTGGCGATGACGCATTGTGTTTCGCGCCGATGGGCGGATTGGGGGCGCTATCGCGCGCTCAGCCATCGATTCGTGGCCGAGCATTTGCGTTGAGGTTCTCCTGGGATGAGCAATAGAACGTCAGAGATGTTCCTGTTGGCTGTCGAGTGCAGTGCGCGTAAAGAAAAGCTCCACCAGGTCGACCAGGTCATCCGGGCTGGCAAGCCAGCGCCAGTCCATCACCGTCTGCAGCTCTGTGTCAATGACGCCCGGCGTGGTTCGCACCCAACTCATCACGTATCCTGTGATAGAGCTGAGTCGCTTTCCGAGCAAGAGTAACATCAGGTCAAAATTGTGGCTGTGGTAGCAATTGAGCAGCCATACGCGCTTCACTTCCGGGTGAGGAGGCAAGTCGAGCAACGCCTGGAAGCATTGGCGATCCATTCCGGGTTGCACGTCGAGCATGACGTTCACCGCCA
>JANWYX010000114.1 GCA_025055055.1 Caldilinea sp.
GTCTATCAGTATTTCCCCGACAAAGAAGAGATCGCCTGGGCCTTGTTCCAGAGAATCTTCGAGCAATGGTCGGCTGTATCACAAACCCTCCCAATAGTCGGCAATGGCTATCAAAAACTGGAGTTTTTGGTGATGCAGAATATCGAGAACTTCGAGGCCAATCGTCACCATTTGCGTTTTATTGTCGAATTCGATGCCTTATATGCACGGCAGGCCGGCGCCGAGCGGGTGCGTCGGATTTTGGAGGGAATCAAAATCGGCAGCAAAGAATGGGTGGCGCAAACGATTCGCCAAGGCATTGCAGACGGCTCGATTCGTCCGGATGTAGAGCCTGAGCTGACGGCCGCCGCGCTGATGAATTTGCTCTCCGGTATGAACGGGCGTTTTGCCCTGCTGGGCGATCTGGTGGCCGAAGAGTACGGCGCCCCAACATTGACCATCTACCGGGAAATCTGCCGCACTTTCTTGCGCGGCATACAATCAACCTCGCAGCCGAACGTCTAATCGAAGCACCGCAGTTTTCGGAGAAAAGCAATGCAAAAACTCAACTTCGACCAGGGGTGGGAATTTTCAGAGGCTACAGGATTTCAGGCCATCCTCGATCGCTCGGCATGGCGCCCGGTAAATTTGCCGCACGACGCCATGATCGGCAAGCCGCGCAGCGCCACCAATCCAGGCGGCGCCCACGTTGGCTATTTCCCTGGCGGCGTCGCCAACTACCGCAAGAAATTTGTGGCGCCTGAGGCGTGGCAAGGCCAGCATGTGCTGCTTGAGTTTGAAGGTGTTTACATGAACGCCGAGATTGCGGTGAACAACCGGTTCATCTATTTTCATCCTTATGGCTACACCAGTTTTATCGTCGATATCACCCCCTACCTTCTCTACGGAAAAGAGAACACGCTCAGCGTTTTAGCCAACAACACGGCCCAACCCAATAGTCGCTGGTATACCGGCACCGGCATCTACCGACATGTGTGGCTGCGCATAGGCGATGCAGTGCACATTCAACCCTGGGGCGTGTTCGTCACAACGCCTGTCGTCGATCCGGAGCTCTCTGTGGTGCAGGTGAACACCGAGTTGGCGGGGGTGGATGGGCGGAAGCCGGTGCTTGTGCGCAGCACGATTTTGGACAAAAGTGGCGCCGTGGTGGCCCGATCGGAAACAACGACGCGATACGCTGTGGTGCAACAAACCCTCTTTGTCAAAGGCGCCAAGCTTTGGTCGGTGGAAGAGCCTTCTCTCTACACCTTGTTGAGCGAAACGCTCGTAGACGGCGAAGTGGTCGATACAGAGACGACGACGTTCGGCATCCGCTCGATTCAGGTGGACGCCGAACAGGGCCTGCGACTGAACGGCAAGCCGATGAAACTCAAAGGCGGCTGCGTCCATCACGACCACGGCCCGCTGGGCGCCGCTAGCTTTGATCGCGCCGAAGAACGAAAAGTGGAACTGCTCAAATCGGCCGGCTACAACGCCATCCGCTGCGCACACAACCCGCCTGCGCCGGCGCTGTTGGACGCCTGTGACCGTCTGGGAATGCTTGTCATCGACGAAACCTTTGACGCGTGGACGTTGAGCAAGACGCCCAATGACTATCACCTATATTTCAACGACTGGTGGCGCCGCGACACCGAATCGATGGTCAAACGCGATCGCAACCATCCATCGGTCATCTTGTGGTCGATCGGCAATGAAATCCTGGAGGCGTTCGGCTCGCCTGTCGGCGCAGAGCTGGCGCAGCGCCAGGCGGACTTCGTGCGCAGCTTGGACAACACGCGCCCTGTCACCTCCGGCATCATGCCATACTTCCTTGAATTCGTTGAGTCCGGCGATCCAGGGGCGTTTTTCAAACTGCCGCCGCCGCCTGAAGACCCGGGCAGAGACCTTTGGGGAAACCTCACCGCAGAGTTTGCCAGGCCGCTGGATGTGGTTGGATACAATTATATGCCGCAGCGCTACGCCGTCGATCAACACCGCTTCCCGGGACGCATCATCGTGGGGACGGAGAGTTGGGGGTATCGCTCGTATTTCTTCTGGACGGAAACCGCCCGGCTGCCCCACGTCATCGGCGATTTCCTCTGGATCGCCATCGACTATATCGGCGAAGCCGGGTTCGGCGCGTTTACGACCGATGGTTCGCCGTCGATGGGCGCAGCGTACCCATATCATCTGTACGGCTGCGGAGATTTCGACATCTGCGGCGTAAAACGACCTCAATCCCACTATCGCGAGCTGTTGTGGGGCGTGCGCACCGAGCCGTTCATCGCTGTGCTTCCGCCGGAATTGTTCGGCAAAAACATTGCGTTCAACCCATGGGCGTGGGATCCGGTTCTGGACACGTGGACTTTCCCGGGACAAGAAGGCAAACCCACGCGCGTGGACGTCTACTCCATTGATGATGAGGTGGAGCTCCGCATCAACGGGCAGCGTGTAGGGCGCAGGCCTGCAGGTGCGGCGACCGAAAATAAGGCCAGCTTCGAGGTCGTTTATCAACCCGGAACGATTGAGGCGATCGGCTACAAGAACGGTCGAGAAACGGGTCGCTGTACGCTTGAGACAACTTCTGCGCCGGCCGCATTGCAGCTTGCTGCGGATCGCACGACCATCAAGGCGGACGTCGGCGAAATCATCTACGTCGATGTCACCGTACGCGACCGGGAAGGCAGGCTGGTGAAACATTGCGAGCCGGAAATTACGGTGACGGTCAACGGCGCCGGCGAACTACTGGCGATCGGGACGGGCAATCCCCTTTCCGAAGAGCCGTACGTGGGCGACCGCCGCAAAGCATACCGGGGACATCTGTTGGCGGTGGTGCGCAGCAACGGCCAACCGGGAGAAATCATCCTGACGGCGCAGTCAGAAGGGTTGCCGCGCACGCAGGTAAGTCTGGCGGCAATAAAATGAATGGAGCAAGATGCGCCCAAGGCCGTGAGCATACAGCCTTGGGCATTTTTATACAAGGGTCAATAACAAACGGCTGCACCGCAGTCGCAACCGGGGTGAAATGGAGCTGTCGCATAGGCGCTGTTGGCAAGTTTTGAAGCTTTGGCATACACTGGTTATCTATGAGCACGCCGAAAACGATCCTAATTGTCGACGACGAGCCGCGCATCGTGCGCTTTGTGAAGATGAACCTCGATCTTGAGGGATATATCACGCTGGAGGCCAACAACGGCTTTCAGGCGCTGGAAAAAGTGCGCAACCATCAGCCGGACCTGATCCTGCTCGATGTAGAGATGCCCGGCATGGATGGCTTCGAGACTTTGCGACGCATCCGCGAGATCACCGATGCGCCGGTAATCATGCTCACGGTGCGTGCGGATGAAGACGATCGCATCAAAGGGCTGGACCTCGGCGCCGACGACTATGTCACCAAGCCGTTCAGCCCGCGTGAACTCGCCAGCCGCATCCGCGCTGTGCTGCGCCGTTTTGAGCCGCAAGGCCGACCGGAAGACCAGATCCTCACGATCGACGACCGGCTGCAGGTCGACCTCCAACGGCGTCAGGTGATCGTCGAGGGCAAGCGCATCAATTTGCGCCCGACTGAATATCGTTTGCTCTATCATCTGATTCAGAACGCCGGCTGGGTGATGCCTCACGAAACATTGCTCACCAAAGTGTGGGGCCACGAATACGCCAATGACAACCATCTGTTGCGCCTTTACATCACCTACCTGCGTCAGAAGATCGAACCAGACCCCGGCAATCCGCGTTATATTTTCACAGAGCGAGGGTTGGGCTATCGTTTCGTCGATTTCAAGAATCGCGACAACGCGCAAGACGCCCCCTGAACGCCTTGTGATCGCCGCCTACGCCTCTTCCATCTGCCCTTTTGAATTGTTGCAATTTTCGCCGCTCGCCGTTTGAACGCAATTCTTGAGCTATGGTATCATTTTTGCTTGGCGCGTTTTCGGCGCCTCGAGAATCTATCACGTCTTCCGACCGGAGGATGGGTGCCCCCAGCAGTGCGTCTGGAGGTCGGCTCTTCGGAATGAAGAAGGCGGAAGTCTAACCCAAAAGGAGATTATATGGCAAACATCACCATGAAACAGCTTTTGGAGGCGGGCGTCCACTTCGGGCACCGCACGCGGCGTTGGAATCCCAAAATGCGCCCCTACATTTTTACAGAGCGCAGCGGGATTCACATCATCGATCTGCAACAGACCCTGGAGGCACTCAACAGGGCGACCGATGTGGTGCGCAACACAGTCGCTAAAGGGGGAACCGTCCTCTTCGTCGGCACCAAGCGCCAGGCGCAAGCCACCATCGAGCAGGAGGCGCTGCGCTGCGGCATGCCGTACGTCAACCAGCGCTGGCTGGGCGGCACCCTGACCAACTGGACGACCATTCGGCAGCGCATCACCTATTTGCTGCAACTGGAGCGCCGGATCGACGCCGGGGAATTCAATAACTTGGGCAAGAAGGAGCGACTTGGCATCCAACGCGAGGTGGAAAAGCTCAATCGACGCATCGGCGGTCTTAAGACCATGCGTAGCCTGCCTGACCTGCTCTTCGTCGTCGACACCACCGTCGAAGAGCTGGCGGTGAAAGAGGCCAACAAGGTGCGCATCCCCGTCATCGGCATGGTCGACACCAACTCTGACCCGGAGCCCGTGACCTACGTGATTCCTTCCAATGACGACGCCATCCGCGCCATCAAGCTGATCGTCGGCGCCATCGCCGATGCGGCCGAGGAAGGCATGCGCATCCGCGAAGTCGAAATGGTGGAAACCGGTCAGGTCAGCAGCGAAGAGCTGGCGGAGATGGAACAATATCTGGGTCCGAGTGTGCTCGCCAAGCTGAAGAGCCTCGACGATGAAGAGTTTGATTCATACGAAGACATCGAAGAGGAGTACGAGGAAGTCGACGAAGAAGAATTTGAAGAAGAACTTGCAGACGAAGAAGAATAAACGAAGAGGACTCTACTATGGCTGAAATCACCGCCGAAATGGTTAAGCAACTGCGCGAGGCAACCAACGCCGGTGTTCTCGACTGCAAAAAAGCATTGGTCGAAACGAACGGCGATTTTGAAGCGGCCGTCGAAATTCTGCGTAAGAAAGGTCTTGCGACGGCCGCCAAGAAGGCCGGTCGCGAGGCCAATGAAGGGCTGATCGGCTCCTACGTGCATCCGGGCAGCAAAGTGGCCTCGTTGGTTGAAGTGAACTGTGAAACCGACTTCGTGGCGCGCACCGATGAGTTCCAACAGCTGGCACGCGATCTGGCCATGCATGTGACCGCCTCTCGTCCGCAATACATCTCGCGCGAAGATGTGCCTGCAGACGTCATTGCCAAGGAGCGCGAGGTGTATCGAGAGCAAATGGCCAACAGCGGCAAACCCGCCGAGGTCATCGAACGCATCGTCGACGGCAAACTCGAGAAGTGGTACGAGGAGGTCTGCCTGCTTGAACAGCCGTTCATCAAAGATCCGCAGATCACGATCAAAGACCTGCTGACCAGTCGCATCGCTTCGCTGGGGGAGAACATAAAAATCAGGCGCTTCTGTCGCTTTGAAGTTGGTGCAGAGTAATCGGAAATGCCCAGCCGATTGAGTAGGCTGGGCGTTTCTTTATTCGGCTCTAGAAGATCAACGCAGAGTTGAAAACCCTTTTGAGAGATCGATAAAGGAACAGCTATGGCGGAGCTCAAATATCGACGCATTTTGCTCAAACTGGGAGGAGAGGCGCTGGCCGGCGAAGGCGGCTTCGGCATCGATCCGCGGCAGGCGGAGTTTGTGGCGCGCATGGTGCGCAATGTCGTCAACATGGGCGTGCAGGTCGCCATCGTCATCGGGGGCGGCAACCTGTGGCGTGGTAAACAAGATGGTCTCGACCACGGCATGGAACGCGTCACTGCCGACCATATGGGAATGCTGGCGACGGTGATGAACGCGCTGGCGCTGCAGGATGCGCTGGAGCGCATCGGCATCCCGACGCGAGTGATGACCGGCATCGAGGTGCGCGCGGTGGCGGAGCCCTACATTCAACGCCGCGCCGTGCGTCATCTGGAAAAGGGGCGCGTGATCATTTTCGGCGCCGGCACCGGCAACCCGTACTTTACAACGGACACGGCCGCTTCGCTGCGCGCCATGGAGATCGACGCCGAAATCTTGATCAAAGCCACCAAGGTGGACGCCGTCTACGACCGCGACCCCAAGAAAGACCGAGATGCCAAGCGTTTCGAGCATCTGACGTATATTGAGGCGCTCAATATGCGGCTCGGCGTCATGGACAGCACGGCCATGGCGATGTGCATGGACAACGACCTGCCGATTGCCGTCATCAATCTCTGGGAAGAAGGGGCGCTGGAACGTGTCGTGCTCGGCGAGCCCGTCGGCACCACCATCACGGCGTGAGCGCAAGCAGCTTCGGCTCGTAGTCATCCAGGGGCTCGTAGTCATCCAGGCGAATTGACGGCTCCCTTGCGAAAATACGCATGGCTGGTTTTCACTTCCGGCGGAATTTGTTACAATAGCAACTATTGACCGTCTTTCCTGCCCTGGTGGCCCGACCCGGCGACCAGAAGAGAGCAGAACCTTTCACCGATTCTCCCAGAAGAGGAGTGCACATATGATCAGTGACGTTATTGCAGATGCGAAAGAACGCATGGGAAAAGCGATCGAAGCGCTTCGTCATGACCTGATGACGATTCGCACCGGCCGCGCCTCTCCGGCGCTGGTGGAGCATATCACGGTCGACTACTACGGCGTTCCCACCTCTCTGCAACAGCTCGCCACGATTTCGGTGCCCGAGGCGCAACAGATTCTAATTCGTCCCTACACGCGCGGGGATATTCCGGCAATTGAAAAAGCCATCGCTAAGTCCGATCTGGGGTTGACGCCCACCAATGATGGACAGGTCATTCGACTCATCATTCCGCCTCTCAACGAAGAGCGCCGGCGCGAGTTGACCAAGGTGGTCAACAAGCGCGGGGAGGAGGCCCGGGTGGCGATCCGCAACATTCGCCGCGACGCCAACAAAGATCTGGCTGAACTTGAAAAAGAGGGCCTGATCTCCGAAGATGAGCGCAAACGCGCCGAGGAAAAAATTCAAGAGCTGACCGATCAGCACATCAAGCGCGTGGATGAAATCGTCAAAGAAAAAGACGCAGAGATCATGACCGTCTGACGCAGGAGAATGTTCGTCTGTGACGACTCAGACCGAATCGCTTCAAAGCCAAATTGAGTTGCCGCCTGAAATCACCAGCGTGCCCCACCATATCGGCATCATCATGGACGGCAATGGCCGGTGGGCGCAGGCGCGCGGATTGCCTCGGCTGGCCGGCCATCAGGCGGGCGTCGACAACATTCGGCGCATCCTGGAACACTGTGTGCGCCGCGGCGTCAAAGTGTTGACCATTTACGCTTTCTCCACCGAAAACTGGCATCGGCCGCCGGATGAAGTCAGCGGCCTGATGCGCTTGCTTGGGCTGACAATTCAGCGTCAGTTGGATGAGCTGAACCGCAACGGCGTGCGCATTCTGCACAGTGGTCGCATGGAAGGAATCAATCAACATCTGCAAAAACAGATTCGCCATGCGCTTGAGGTCACCAAGAACAACGATCGCATCATCCTCAACGTCGCCTTCAACTACGGAGGCCGCGCCGAAATCGTCGACGCTGTTCGCCACATTATCCGCGACGGCATCCCCCCGGAAAAGCTGACCGAAGAGACCTTGAGCAATTATATGTATATCGGGGGGCTGCCCGATCCGGACCTGATCATCCGTACCGGCGGCGAGTGGCGTTTGAGCAATTTTCTGATCTGGCAAGCCGCCTACGCCGAGTATTACACAACGCCGACCTATTGGCCGGACTTTGATGAAGTCGAGCTAGACCGCGCCTTGATGGAATATAGCCGTCGAGAGCGACGCTTTGGTCGCGTCTTGAACAAATAGAATCTGCCGTTTTCAAACAACGGCGACCTCCTCTGGCGAGAGCTTCCCTGTGCGCACACGAATCATCGCCGCTTTGATCGCAATCCCAATTGTCGTAGTTCCAATCTATCTGGGTGGCGTGTGGGGGTTGGTGCTCGGCATCGCCGTCACCATCGTGGGCTCTCTGGAGATGTATCATATGTTCTCCAGGGGCGACTATCATCCTGTGCGCTGGATCGGCGTGCCGTGGGCAGTCTTGCTCTTTCTTTCGGGGTGGGACCCCGTGCAGGTTCAACGCTCTTCGATCCCCCTTACCAATTTGCTGACGGAACCCACCATGCGCCTGATCGAGCTGTTCTCCTTCCCGACCGACGCCGTGCTGGTTGCGGGTTTCCTGGTGACGCTGACCTACTGCCTCTTTCTGCACGAGCAT
Organism: Caldilinea sp.; assembly: GCA_025055055.1. GTDB lineage: Bacteria > Chloroflexota > Anaerolineae > Caldilineales > Caldilineaceae > Caldilinea. The sequence goes on from JANWYX010000114.1 coordinate 8,306, forward strand.
CCCGTCAACGCGTGGCTCTCTACCAGCGTTGTCGCCATCTATCTGGGCGTCATGCTCGGACAGATCGTTTCGCTACGCTTTCTGGAAAATGGCTTCGCCTATCTCTTGTTCGGCTTTTTGGTGACCTGGGCCAATGACTCGGCAGCCTTTTTTGTAGGCATCACCTTCGGCAAACATAAAATTGTGCCGCGGCTCAGCCCGAAAAAAAGCTGGGAGGGCACGATCGGCGGCTGGCTCTTCGCTGCCATCGCAGGCGCCATCCTGGCGGCGGTGCTGCCGGTGCGCAATGGCCCGTTCTTCGGCGCCTTTATCGGACTGGTCGCCGGCGTCCTCGCTTTCTTCGGCGATCTCTCCATCAGCATGCTCAAGCGCCAGTTCGGCGTCAAG
>JANWYX010000139.1 GCA_025055055.1 Caldilinea sp.
GCGCATCCGCCGTCTGCACCTGCAGCAGTTGACCAAGCCCGTTGTAAAAACCTAGCCACAACGAGCAGGCTCGCCAGCCTCGTCACGTGCAGCAGCCACAGCAGGCCCCGCGCTCGACGGCCAGAATGGGGGGGGGGTGAAACGCATAGAATATCTCCTTGGGTCCGATGGTCGATGAACTCTATGAGCGCCGCCGGTTCGACAAAGTGGAACAAAATCTTCTGACAATTACGTAGGGCCGGCTGCATAGGATCGGCTGCGTAGGGCCGGCTTCCGACCGCACCTTCGGGTGGAGCGAGGGGTGCGCCGCCGGGCGTCACGCCTTCCCGGAAGAGAAATTTTGCGCCTCGGCGGTCGCGCAGACCTTTCTTGTGAACTCTTTTACTTCAACTCTTCTCCTTTTGCATGACGATTCCTCGACGAAATCAAGCAAAATTTTGCAGCTGCCCATCTGCCGGCGCCCTCCCGCTCCAACAGCCGCCGCTTGCGTGCAAGGCGGTGGCAGGAAGTCACTTTTCCCCGAAAACTAAAGTAGGATCACTCCAGGTTTTCATCTCCCTCCTCTGATTTTGTCGGAGACCAAGAGACCGGCGGAGGTCATTGTTGAAATATTAGGGAAATGTTGTTGACCGCGATCGCCGCAGTTGGATGACTTTTTCGCAGTTTGCGTCGATGCGCCGCTCTATGGTATGCTTTGCCTCGCTCCAAATTTCCTGGTCGATTCAATTGATTCAGCCGTCAGAACAAAGACGACAGCCGACCGAACGCTGCGCCCATCGGCGCATTGTTTCAACATTAAGCATACGCATGTCAGAACAAAACCCAATGCTGCGCGTCGTAGACGTTTCTTTGAGTTTCGGCGGCGCGACCGTGTTGAACCAAGTGAGCTTCGACGTTGCGCCTCGTGAGATCTTTGCCATCATCGGGCCGAACGGTGCAGGCAAGACGTCGATGCTCAACTGCATCAGCGCGTTTTATCGCCCGCAAACAGGTCGGATTCTTTTCGAGGGCCGCGACCTCGTCAAAACGCCGACGCATCAGATTGCGCGCCTGGGCATCGCGCGCACTTTTCAGAACATTGCACTCTACACAGGGTTGACTACGCTCGAAAATCTGATGGCGGCGCGCCATATTCACATTAAAGAGAATGCGCTCGCCAGCGCCCTCTACTGGGGACCTGCCCAACGAGAGGAGATCCGGCACCGCCGCGTCGTTGAAGAAATCATGGACTTTCTTGAAATCGCCCATATTCGCAAGGCCATCGTCGGCGCGCTGCCCTACGGGCTGCGCAAACGGGTCGAGCTGGGCCGCGCGCTGGCGCTAGAGCCGAAATTGTTGCTGCTTGACGAGCCGATGGCGGGTATGAACATCGAAGAGAAAGAAGACATGGCGCGCTTCATCCTAGACGTGCATGAGCGACGTGGCGTGACCATCATCCTCATCGAGCACGACATGGGGCTGGTGATGGACATTTCTCACCGCGTGCTCGTGCTCGATTTCGGCAGCAAGATCGCCGAAGGGTCGCCGGATGAAGTGCGCAACAATCCAGCCGTGATCCGTGCCTATCTCGGTCAGACATGATGGACACGCCGCAGACGATTCCCCAATATTTTCTCGCACGCGTGCGCCAATATGGTGCAGGCAAGGTGGCGTTGCGCCAGAAAGAGTTCGGCATCTGGCAAGAGTTCACCTGGCAAGATTCCTATGTACAGGTGCGCGATATTGCGCTGGGGTTGCTCGAGCTGGGGATGCAGCGCGGGGATCGCGTGGCCACGGTCGGCGACAACGACCGTTTCTATCTCTGGGCGTACTTGGGACTGCTGGCGGTGGGCGGCGTTCAAGTCGGTCTCTACACCGATGCAGGCAGCGATGAAATCGCCTACATTGTCGATCACAGCGACGCAACATTTGTCTTCGCCAAAGATCAGGAACAGTGCGATAAGCTGCTGGACGTTCGTGAACGCCTGCCTAAGGTGCAGCGGGTCATCTACTGGGACGATCGCGGCCTTTGGAACTACAAGGAGCCTTGGCTGATCTCCCTAGAAGAAGTGCAAGCGCTTGGGCGAAAGCGTTGTGAACAGGAGCCTGACCGATTCGAGCAGGAGGTGGCCGCCGGCGGCGGGGATGATCTGGCCGTGCTCTGCTATACGTCGGGCACCACCGGGCTGCCCAAAGGCGCCATGTTGACGCACGCCAATATGATCTACGCCACCGCAGCGTTTCACAAGGTGGACCCTCGTTACGACACCGACAATCATGTCAGCCTTCTCCCGCTCGGCTGGATCGCCGAACACGTGCTCGGCGTTGCCCCGCATGTGATGTTCGGCATCATCATGAACTTCCCCGAAGCGCCGGAAACGGTGCGCGCCAACGTGCGCGAGATTGCACCGGAGGGTATCCTCTACAACTCCCGCCTCTGGGACAACCTGGTCGGCATGGTGCAGGTCAAGATCAACGAGGCGAGCTGGCTCTATCGCCAACTGTACCGATGGTTTCTGCCTATCGGCTATCAGGTCGCCGACCGGCGCATTGCCAATCAACCGGTCGGCTTTGGGCTCAACCTGCTTTATCGACTCGGCGATCTGTTGCTTTTTGCCCCGCTGCGCGATCAACTGGGCTTCTCTCGGCTGCGTTCGGCCTACACGGCCGGCGCGGCGCTCAGCCCCGACGCCATGCGCTTCTTTCACGCGTTGGGCGTCAACTTAAAGCAAATCTACGGCTCCACGGAGGTCTCCGGCGGCGCCACCGTGCACCGCGACAACGATATCAAATTCGCCAGCGTCGGCAAGCCTGCGCCGGGGATCGAGGTGCGCATCGCCGAGGACGGCGAGATTCTGATCGGCGGCCCCAACGTCTTTCAGGGCTATTACAAAGACCCGGAAGCCACCGCCAAGGCGCTGCTGGTCGATGAGCAGGGAGTGCGCTGGTTCCGCACCGGCGACGCCGGCTACCTCGACCCGGACGGCCACATCATCTATTTAGACCGCGTCAAAGACATGGTGACGCTCGCCAACGGCGAACGCTTCTCGCCGCAGTTCATCGAAGGCCGTCTCAAATTCAGCCCCTACATTCGCGA
>JANWYX010000227.1 GCA_025055055.1 Caldilinea sp.
GAGGGCCGACGGTCTTTGCGAAAATAGCTTTGCACCGATGCCGGCCATAACGACAACTTCGTCGGGCTGTTTTGTTTGTGAATCGACGGAACGATGCAGCTCCGCCTTTTTATCGAAAGAGGCGAGCAATCACGTTGAGCACAATGGTCAACACGATGCTGAGCAGAATCATCGTTCCAAGCGGCGCGATCAGTGTAAAATTGTCGCGCTTGATAACGATGTCTCCGGGCAAATTGCCAAACCACGGAAACCTGGCGCCGAAGACGAGCAGCAACCCGATCAAAAAGAGTCCGGCGCCCATCACCATCAACAATTTGCCTACTTCTGTCATAGCCTTGTACTCAAACGTCTTGTCCGGGATCGATGTCAAGTGCGTGCTGCAAGTATAGCACAAGCCATCGCTCTTGGCATATGCCACCGGTTGATGTTAAGATTTTATGCCGATTCCGATCTCACTGCGCAAAAGATTCACCACAGAGACGCCGAGAGTGTAGAGTGTTTCGTGTGAGCGAGTCTCTACATCTTGACGGTGAAACGATCTTTGGCGACCAACCCAGTTTTGCAAATTCTCTCACCCAGGAGACTCAGCGTATGCACGGCGGAGACCGCGTGGCGGAGGTGCTCAAAGCGCAGGGCGTCGAACTGCTTTTCACCCTGGTCGGCGGCCATATTTCGCCGATCCTGGTAGGGGCCAAACGGCGCGGCGTACGCGTCATCGACACGCGCCACGAGGCGACCGCCGTCTTCGCCGCCGACGCCGTGGCGCGGCTGACCGGGCGCCCCGGCGTCGCCGCAGTCACGGCAGGACCAGGCGTCACCAACACGATCACGGCGCTCAAGAATGCACAGATGGCGCAGTCTCCGGTCGTGGTGATCGGCGGCGCTGCACCGACTGCGTTGCAAGGCCGCGGCGCGCTTCAGGACATCGATCAGATGGCCGTGGTGCGGCCGGTGGTCAAATGGGCGAAGCAGGTCAAGCGCGTCAAAGAACTGATCCCGACGCTGGAGGAGGCCTTCCAGATCGCGCAGAGCGGTATTCCCGGCCCGGTTTTTGTCGAGTGTCCGGTAGACCTGCTTTACGACGAGACAACGGTGCGCTCCTGGTACGGCGCAGACCGCGGGGGTAAATCGTTGGCCGACAGAGCGCTTAAGTACTATTTACGTTTTCACGTCAACCGTCTCTTTCGTGGCGCCGACAGCGTCCGCCCGAGCAGCAGGGTCGAAGCGACGCCGCCGGCGCCCGATCCGGCGGCGCTGCAAAAGGTCGCCGAACGCCTTCTCGCTGCCCAGCGCCCTTTGCTCCTGATCGGCAGCCAGGCGATGCTCGATGCAGGCCGCGTTCACGAACTGGTGCAGGCGCTAGAGACGATCGCTGCGCCGGTTTATCTCTCCGGCATGGCGCGCGGGCTGCTGGGACGCGACCATCCGCTGCAGATGCGTCACAAACGTCGCGAGGCATTGCGCGAGGCGGATTTTGTGTTGTTGGCCGGCGTCCCTTGCGACTTTCGGCTCGACTACGGCAACCATATCCGTCGCAGCGCCGTCTACGTCTCGGTCAACCGCAGCCGCGAGGACCTGACCAAAAATCGTAAACCGACGCTCGGCCTCCTGGCCGACCCGGCGTTGACGCTGCGCATGTTGGCTGCGATGCTCGCTGTTCCCCGGCCCGAAGCATGGCGCGAGTGGGTCGCCCATGTGCGTGCCCGCGACGACGCGCGCAACGCCGAGATCGCTGCACAGGCGCTGGTGCCGACCGGCAAGGTCAATCCGTTGCATCTGTGCATGGAGATCGACCGCCAGCTCACGCCCAACTCGATCCTGATCGGGGATGGAGGCGATTTTGTGGCGACCGCTTCCTATGTGATCCGTCCGCCGGGGCCGTTGCGCTGGCTCGATCCGGGAGCGTTCGGCACGCTTGGCGTCGGCGCCGGCTTTGCGCTCGGCGCCAGGCTCGTCCATCCCACAGCCGACGTGTGGGTGCTCTATGGCGACGGCTCCTTCGGCTATTCCGTCGCCGAGTTCGATACCTTCGTGCGCCACGGACTGCCGGTGCTTGCAGTGATCGGCAACGATGCGAGCTGGTCGCAGATTGCGCGCGAACAGGTCGAGCTCTTGGGTGACCCGGTGGCGACGGATCTGGCGCACAGCGACTACGAGCGCGCGGTAGAAGGCTTCGGCGCAGCGGGCTTCCGCCTGGAGGACCCTGAACTGGCTGCGGAGGCGATCGAACAGGCGCGCAAGACCGCAGCTGCCGGCAAGCCAACGGTGCTGAACGTCATCCTTGGCAAGACGGATTTTCGCAAGGGTTCGGTCTCGATGTGAGAGTGCCGTCCCAGGGGGTTAGGCGTCCGCCAAGCTGGCTCTTGCTTCGTCGCACTCGGCATCCACACCGAAGGGATGCAAAAACACGGTCTCATTGCGCCGAAGCTGCTCGACCACGACGTTGACAATCTCGCGCGCCCGCGCCAGCCGTGCTCGTGCGTGTCCGACCACTCCCATGCGTTGCTGTCCTCGCTCGTGCAGCCATGCATCCACCAGCCGGAAATTTTCGCAACAATGGTCGATTTCCCGATATTCAACCCAGCGCAGGCGTCCGTTCTCGAGCGCCGGCGTCCGTTTCTTCCGCCGATAGCGCACACCGGCGAGATTTTCTGCCAGATGAATGGTGGTGTTCGCCGTGTGGTCGATCCCGAGCAACAGCACCTGCCCGTCCAGCGCATAGACGCGTCCCACCGGGCTATCTAGGCCGTGCGGGACGTCGATCGGATGCGGAGCGACGATCTCCGACGCATGTCTTCCCCAAGCAGCAAAGGCGTGTGGGCTGTTGCTGCGCAGCACACCGGGCAGTCGCCAAAAGAGGTCGGCGACGACTCCCATGCCCAGGCATGGCGTACGCTCCGGGGCAAAAACCTCTTCCTCTTCGTCGGTCATGCTGGGCATCACCAACGTCCCACTTGGGCCGATCGCTTCTTGCAAAGCTGTGATCAGCCCGAGCGGGCCATCTTCGATCGGCTTCACCTGCGAGAACGCGCAGTGCACCAGCAGCACTGCGCCGGAATGTACGCCAAGCGCTTCCAGCTGTTGAACAAGCTCAACAATGGAGAAAATTTGCGTCATTTAGCCGGACCCGAGGGAGCATGTTGCATCCGATGCGTGTGCGCATTTTTTCATGGTCTTGGAACATGCACAATTATAATTTCCGCAATCATAACCACATGTTCTGAAACACGCAACACGAGTTGAGCACCATTATTTCGATTTCACCGCCGTAATCCGCGCACTGTAGACTCTCGGCATGCCCGGCTGAATCGGGACGATCTCCTCGGCGGAGCGCTTGTCGGTCACCGTGATCTCAGTGAAACCGGCTTGTCGCATGAGGGCGACGTAGGTGTTGACGTCGATAGCGCCGGTGACGCACTCCGCCCAGCGCGAAAGGTCGGCCCGCAGTTCGTCGCTAAACTCTCCTTCAGTGACGATGTCGCTGATGGCGATGCGTCCACCCGGCCGCAGCACGCGGAAAGCCTCGCGGAAGACGGCCAGCTTGTCCGGCGCCAGATTGATCACGCAGTTGGACATCACGACATCGACGCTTTCGTCTTCGACCGGCAGCGCTTCAATTTGCCCCTCTCGAAACTCGACGTTCTCGACCCCTAGGCGCGCTTTGTTGGCATTCGCCTTAGACAGCATGGCGGGCGTCATGTCCACGCCGATGACGTGCCCTGTCGGGCCAACCTGCCGCGCCGCCAAGAAACAGTCGATGCCGCCGCCGCTGCCCAGGTCGAGCACGCGTTCGCCTGCGCTCAGCCCGGCGATCGTCACCGGGTCGCCGCAGCCAAGCGAGAGGTCGGTCACGTCGGCGGGCAACTCTTCGAGCAGCGTTGTGTTGTACAGCGACGTTGCACCGGACGTTTCGCCGCAACAGTCGGTGGGGCCACAGCAACTGCTGCGCTGCTCGGCGATGGCGCCGTAGCGCTGGCGGATTGCTGCATGGACTTCGGTGAACTGGGTCATGGTCTTGTGCGCCTTTCGATGAATCGACGATTTTCAATCGGTGTACTGTATTATCCCGGTGTCGGGTTATAGTTTATAATATATCGATGTTTGTCGATTTGTCAAGCGGAAGATCGGATTTATCGATTGGGTTTATCGATGGCCATAATAAGCACGCGGTGCAATAGAGATAGAAAAATTGTGCGGTTTGACCCCGGCAATAGAAAGCACGGATTCAGCGAGTGAGAGCAAGACCGGTGCTGCGGGCTGCCGGAAGAAAAAAGCTTCTTGCTGCCGCCCGGAATTCGGTAAGTGAATTTCTACAGATTGTGTGAAGCTGCGAAGCGCATCGATGCGTCGGGCTGTGCAAGCTCCGGAAGACGCCAGGCGCCGGAAAGATCGGTCTGCAACTGGGCGCCGCGCAGGGTTAGGGGAGAAGGGATGTTGTTGCTGAAAAGACTGCCTGTGCCCAGGCCGTGAACCTGTGCGCCGCCGATAGCGCTTGTCCACTGGCAGATGGCGTTGAGGCCGAGATTTGATTCGAGCAAGGAGTTGATGATCCAGCGGATGTTGCGCGTCTCGGCTTCGTCGATCCACTTCTGGCCGGCAGCAAAGCCTCCGAGAAGCGTCGGCTTGATGATCAGAAACTGTGGACGCACGATCGACAGCAGAGCGTCGCGTTCCTGGGGGGAGCGAATCGGGATCATCTCTTCATCGAGGGCGATGGGAACCGGTGAGTGGCGACAGAGGTCGGCGAGCACGCTCCAGGCGCCGACCCTCACCGGCTGTTCGACGAAGGCAATGTCCAGCGGCCCGAGCGCGTCGAGGCGGTCGAGCGCTTCCGCAGGTTTGAAGGCGCCGTTGGCGTCGAGTCGAATCTCGATGTTGGGATAGGCGCTGCGTACGGTGCGGAGGAGGGCGAGTTCTTCCTCGAAGGGCATGGCGCCGATCTTGAGCTTAATTACCATGAAGCCTGTAGCGATTTTCGTCTCGATTTGTTGCAGAACACCATCGAAGTCATCCATCCAGATCAGGCCATGCGTCGGCAACGCGCTTTCTCCGCGTGTAAAGGGCGTGTCCCACCAACGGCGTTGCGCGCCCGTGCGTAGGTCGCGCAACGCCATCTCCACACCGAACGCAAGCGCCGGAAGATCCCACGCAATTTGCTGTACCCAGGTTTGCGCTGTATCGAAGGAATCGATCTGCGCGTCGTTGAAGCGGGCGCAAAATTGTTCCGCCAGCGCGCCAAAATCCTCGCAGTTGTCTCGGCTCAAGTTGGGCAAAGGGCCGCTTTCTCCCCAGCCGACCTGATCGGGCGCTTCGCTGCGCCAGACGCGTACAAACCAGACCGTGCGCGTTGTCAACATCCCACGCGAGGTGGGCGCCGGCTTTCGGAAGAAAAGTTGATAAGGCGTTACAGCGAGATGAAACATAGTGCGCTCGGGCGTTGGTCCCTCATGAGAATTCTCGCAGTTAACAATTGTCAACAGCCTTCTGCGTTTCGGCCTATGGCCAGCGGGGGAATTTCTCGAACTCAGGCCGCCGCTTCTCCACAAATGCGTCCCGGCCTTCTCGGGCCTCGTCCGTCATATAAGCCAGACGAGTGGTCTCGCCGGCGAAGATCTGCTGGCCTACCAGGCCGTCGTCGATCAGATTGAAGGCATACTTAAGCATCTTGATGGCTGTGGGGCTCTTGCTGTTGATGGTTTTGGCCCACTCGCAGGCCACCTTTTCCAGCTCATCGTGGGGCACCACCGCATTCACCATGCCCATCTGAAAGGCTTCTTCGGCCGAATAGACCTTGCCCAGAAAGAAAAGCTCCCGGGCGCGCTTTTGGCCTACTTGACGCGCCAGGTAGGCGGAGCCATACCCAGCGTCGAAGCTGGCTACGTCCGGATCTGTCTGCTTGAACTTAGCATGTTCCTTACTGGCCAGGGTCAAATCGCAGACCACGTGGAGGCTGTGGCCCCCGCCCACAGCCCAGCCGGGCACCACGGCGATGACCACCTTGGGCATGAAGCGAATAATGCGCTGCAGCTCCAGGACGTTCAATCGAGCCAGCCCGGTGTCATCCACGTAGCCGGCGTGGCCTCGCACCCGTTGGTCGCCGCCTGAACAGAAGGCATAGACGCCGTCCTTGGGCGAAGGGCCGTTGCCTGTCAGCAACACCACACCGATGGAGTTGTCCATCCAGGCATCGCGAAAGGCCTCGATCATCTGGTCGATGGTCTGAGGACGGAAGGCGTTGCGCACCTCGGGCCGATTGAAGGCGATACGCGCAATGCCTTCTCCCTTATGATAGGTGATGTCACTGTATGCCTTCACCTGCTGCCAGGCGACGCCGCTGGACGCTAGCAGTTTCTTGAGATTGTGGGCCGCGATCTCGGCCAGTGGATCGTTCGTTTGGAATTCTCCCATGATGCTCGCCTGCTCCTTTACTGCCTTGTGTCTTTTTTTAACTTCATGGCGCTCTTGCTCACCTTCAACTGTTTACCGCTCTTGCGGTCGTATATTACGGTTTTGCCTTACGGGCGCAAAGTCCTGAATTCTTGTTTCCAGCCCGGCTGCTGAGCAGATTGCTCGACGTTGACTGTGCAATTGCTCGCCGCTCTTTCCAATTGTGGAACATTTATAACTGCAGAGCGGCCGTCATTTCTCTGAAAGACTGAAAAACGGAGCGATTGACGGCCATCCTTGTCTCGATTTCCAGGATCGCTGGTCCGGCGTAGGGTGAAAAAAAGTGCGACAAGGCGTCGAGGAGCGCTGCTTTGTCTGCGGCGTAAAAGTAGCGTAGTCCATGGTCGGCTGCTGTGCGTTGCGCCGAGAGGGGCTGCGGCGTCAGGAAATAGGTTGTGCGCGTCTCCGGATCGAGGCGGTTTGGACCTTCGATGATGTCGAAGATGCCGCCGCCGTGGTTGTTGAAGAGCACAATGCGCAGGTTTGGCGGCAGGGTGCGCTGCCAGAGGCCGTTGCGGTCGTAGAAAAAGGCCAGGTCGCCGACGAGCAGCGTGGTGAGTGTGTCGGTAGTCAGGGCTGCGCCGACCGCTGTGCTGACGCAGCCGTCAATGCCGCTGGTGCCGCGGTTGGCGTTGACCTGCGCCGGAACATGGCCGGGCGTCACGCCGACGAAATTCGCATAGCGAATGGGCATGCTGTTGCCGATCTGAAGCAGGCTTTGATCGGGCAGCGCCTCCAGCACGATGCGCGTGGCCTGAAATTCTCCGAAGGGCGCAGCGTTCAGCAACTGAAAGAGTTGCTGTCGGGCCAGAGCGTTCAGCGCTTTCCAATTCTGCGCATAGTCAGAATCGGTGGATTCAGGGGCGCGTTCGGCCAGGGCACTGAAAAAATTGCCGGGCATCATGTGAATAAGCGTTGTGGTGCATTGATAGGTGTCGGGCGCTGCGCCTGCCGGCTGTATTCGCCAGAGCTGTTGGGGTGGGCGGGTGCGCAACAGTGTTTTCAGATATTTGGAGGTCACCGGTCCGCCGATGTACACAACCAGGTCCGGTGTCAACGCCTCCAGGGTGGCGGGGTCGCGCGTGCCGAGCGCTACGTCTGCATGAACGAGTGGGGCGACCTGCGGCCACAGGTTGGCCGTCACGTCGGCGAAGACAACCACAGAGGGATCGTTTTGTAGGGCTTGTAGCGCGGCATGCAGCGTCGGATCGACGTTCATCATGCCTGCGACGATCAATTTGCGTCGAGCGTTGCGCCATCGATCGAGCAAGGACTGCCAGGTAGATTCGTCTAGCGTCGGTTGCGCCGATGGCCGGTGGCGGATGACAACTTCGCGGGCAAAGTTATGCCGATAGCCGGAAGGTGGATAGAGAGGTTCGCGCAGCGGGACGTTGATGTGCACCGGCCCTGGCTGCAACCCATGCGCGGCGTCGATGGCCTCGGTAATCAGCCGCACGGTGTGCCAGCACGTGTCGGGATGGCCGTCATCGATCGGCAGCGTGGCGGCATAGCGCACGTGAGGACCATAGAGTCCGGTTTGACGGATGGTTTGATTATCTTGTTGGTCGATCCATTCGGGCGGGCGGTCGGCGGTGAGCACCACCAACGGAATCTGCTGATAGAAGGCTTCCACCACCGCCGGAGCCAGATTGACGGCGGCCGTGCCCGACGTGCAGACCAGACCCACCGCCGTGCGCAGCTGTTGCGCCAAGCCAAGGGCAACGTAGCCTGCGGAGCGTTCGTCGTAGACGACATGCACCGTAACGTCAGGATGGGCGGCCAGCGTCGTCGTAATTGGCGCAGAGCGAGAGCCGGGCGCTGCGACGAAGCGGCGCACGCCTCTCGCCACGCAGATCTGAATCGCCAGCTCTACCAGCGGGAAGACGCCGTCCGTCATCTCAGCCGGAAACCTTTTCACTTGCGCTCAGCACGGCCAGCATCGTCTCCGCTTTTAAAGCGGTCTCGCGCCATTCGGCGACCGGGTCAGAATCGATCGTGATGCCGGCGCCGACATAGAGATTCGCCTGGTCGACGCCGAGGCGCATGCAGCGCAGATTGACGTAGAGGCTAGATCGACCCTGAATGTGCACCGGGCCGAGAAAGCCACTGTAAAAGCTGCGGTCGTATCCTTCGTGCGCAAGGATGAAGGTCAGGGCTTTACGTTTGGGCATGCCGCAGACCGCGGACGTGGGATGCAATTCATCGAGCACGCGGTTGGCGAGGGCAAGACGTTCGGCCTCAGGCAGGTTGACACGGAAGAGTGTTTGCAGATGGACGATGGAGCCTGCGGCGACAGTCTGCGGGCCGCGTTCTTCTACGCCCACAACGCCCGCAGCAGCGAAGAAGTTGCGCACGTAGTCGGCCACCATCTCCTGTTCGACGATCTCTTTCCGCCTCCATTGCACTTGGTCGAGCGGCAGGTCGGCGGGGCGCTGCTGCGTGCCGGCCAGCGCCATCGTGGTCAGACCGTTGTTGTCCAACGTTAACAACACCTCTGGCGTAGCGCCCAGCCACACGCCGACGCCGGGGATCGCCGTCAACGATACGAAGGCGTGGGGATATCGCATGCATAACGATAGAAACGTCTTCACCGGGTCGAATTGGAGTGGCAAAGGAACCGAGACGGTGCGCGAGACCACGACTTTGGCGATGCCCGACGCACGGATGAAATCGATGGCCTTGCGCACGAGTGCAATGAACTCATCTTCCGTCGCAGCGTGGGTGCGAGCTGCGTCGGCGCGATACCATCCTCGCGTCGCATAGGTAGCATCCGCCGTCCACGCAGCAAAAAAGCGCTCCGCTCGCTCTGCGCGCGCCGGCGAGCCATTCGGTCGATGGCTGTGCAATCGCTCGCCGTCAAACCAAAGGTCGGCCTGCAACTGGAAAGCCGCACCCGCCGGCTCCGACACAAAAGGCGCAAAGATAAAAGCGGAGCGGCGCTCGAGAAAATCCACCGGCGCAAACCGCACAGGATGGTTGAAGTCAACAATCGCCTGCGGTTGCGACGTCCCCGGCAGCCGCCATAAAGCGACTGCGCTGTTCGATGCAACGGCTGCATCATAAAGTTTGCCAATGCGCCGCTCACGGTCGAGTTGGGTGAATTGTAGGTCAATATTTTTATGGGTCATAAATGTCCCTTCGCCGCCTGAGTCAGATTTGGATGGTTTGCTTTGGCGCTCATCGTCCATCGCCTTTTATTTTATTCAAAGTCCGGCGCCTGCTGCGTGACGCGGCGTACCTTCGTTGTATTTTTCACAATAGAGTAGGAATATCACAACTGCGCGTTCGCTGTCAAAAGATTGCGGTTTTGGGGTTTTCGGTTGAACAGGAAACGAGTGAGGAGCTTATGGAATTTAACAAATGACCCCTAGTAGACGTAGGCGCAGCTCGCAGCTGCGCCTACATTCATCCAAACCTTTGCACTCTACTGAGACAGCTCTCACCAGGATTGCTTGTCGACTATCGATGGCCCTCCAACTGATGCAGTAGGTCATGGAGCTCGGCGGCCAGCGCTTTGGCTGCGTTCAAGTCATTGTTGGACAGCGCCGCATGCAACGCTTCTACCTTCGCCCGGATGGCGCTGACCACCTCTTTTAGTTCTTCAGGCCACGAGGTGGCGTCGAGCTTTTCTTTTAGCTCGTGAACGGTCTCCAGCGCAGCGTTGAGATCAATGGCCTCGCCGGCGTGAAGCGCTTCATCCAACTTGTGCACTGCACTGATGGGCAGTGCCTGGATTGCCGCCATTGTCGCCTCACTATGCGTTATGTGGCCATGGTCGTGACTGCGCGATTCTTCCTTCATCTCGGCGTCGCCATGGCCGTGATCGTGGGAGGTATCTTCTGCTTTGGCGTCGCCATGATCTTGGTCATGATCGTGCTGCGCATCGGGCATGGGCATGGTCATCTGCATGTCCAGCACCGGCACGGTCAGTTCGAACGATTCGCCGTTATCAAAGTTGACCGTCAAGGTGAATTCATCGCCCGGTTGCAGCGGCTTGACGAGGTCGATCAGCATAATGTGCTTGCCGCCCGGTTTGAGCACGAGCGCCTCGCCGGCCGGAATTTCATAGCCGTCGGGCAGGGGGATCATCTTCATGACACCGTTCTCGCTGACGGTTTCATGTGTCTCAACCACCTTGGCGACCGGGCTGGACGCAGAAACCAGTTGAACGTCTCGGTCGAGTCCATTTAAGACGGTGAAATAGACGGCGCCGGTGCCTCCTGCTAGCGGCGCAGGCCGCGCCCGAACGTCCACGATCGTCAGTCTGCCCGGCTCCGGCTCCGGCGGCGTTTCGGTCGCCGTAACGGCGTCGATGGTCGGCGCAGGTTGGACAGGCGCCACAGTGCAACCGGAAAGAACGAAGGCGAATACCAAAAGACAGATGGCAAGCCGCTGCATATACATGTGCATGGTTCTCTTCTCCTCTAAAAAACTGAAGGTCTGCCCTATTTGTCAGGCTGCGCAGGCGCTTTGATGGTTGCTATCAACTCAACCAACGTCGGTTTAGACGTTTACAAACCCGATTGCACCCGCATGTAGCCCTGTGATAGATTGTTAGACAACGGCGCTCCGCCGATCGAGACATCTGCTCGAATGCTCGAGGAATCACCGGCCTTCCTGAGAGATAATTTGCAGAAGAAGGCGTTATGCGTGATAGCGCGCAGACGATAAACGCGCAGGCAATACAGATGTCGCCGAGCGTGCAAAGCGCTTTTCAGCCCTGCTTTGCGTCTTACACCCTTTGCGTTGAATCTGTTTTTCAAGTCGGAAGAGAGGGGCGAGGCGGGGGCGTTGCGACATCAAGAGGAAGCCAGAAAAGGAACATCACCGAGAAGCGTTCGGCGAAACCGCCTGGATAATGGCGAAGCAATGCGATCAAAGCGCCGAAGACCACAAGCAGCAACAAGGTGACGGCCAGAGTCTGCGGCGTAGATTGACCCGCCGGGGAGTTCGGACCGGCGCTTTTGACGGGAGCGGTACACAACTCATGCCAACCATTTGCCATGGAACGGATGGCGGCGAGGATTACGGCTTGTGCAGTGGAGTAGGCCGTGAACGCCTGAGCGCTGGAAGCGTTGGGCGCCATGAAGACAAAATGCGCGCGAACGTGGGCGTGCCCCGGCGTCGCCTCGGCGCCCCAACAGACAAAGGGGAGGATCAACCCAAAAATGCCTGCCAAGAACAGGTTGACGCAGCGAAGCCGGCGGCGACTTTTCCGACGATGGTGCATCGATGAAAGATTCGCAGCGTGTGATTGCATCGTGCGCAAGAATAGCAAAAGCAGGTTGATCGTGCAAATGGTACGCCCGGCGAAGAACGTCCGGCCCAGGCTTGTCGTCATCGCTTCGTTAGTTTGCATCTCTGGGAAAAGCGCGTCAACCGAGCATGTCTCATGTAATTTCGGACATCGCCTCCGACCTTACCTGATTGCTGCGGGGGGCGACGCAAGCGATTCACCTACTCTGCACTTCTTTCGTTGACTCCCACGAAGGATTTTCCCATGACAAGAATTGTTACGATTACACAACCACGATCGTTGGAAATCAAAGAAACGGAAGATCCATCCCTTGCGCCCAATGAAGTGCGTCTGCGCACCCTTTACACCGGCATCAGCGCCGGCACCGAGCTGACTTTTTATCGCGGCGTCAATCCCTATCTGCATAAGCGTTGGGATGATGGGCTTCGCCTCTTTCTTCCTACAGCGGAAAGTAGCCTGCACTATCCGATCCTCGGCATCGGCTACGAGGAATGCGGCGAGGTGATCGAGGTCGGCGCCGAGGTGAAACAGGTGCGTCCAGGCGACCGCATCTACGGGGCGTGGGGCCATCGCACCCATCACGTCGTGACCGAGGCGTATGCGGCGCAGCGTATCCTGCCGCCGGGGCTTGACCCCATCCTCGGCATCTTCTCGCACATCGGCGCCATTGCGCTCAACGGTGTGCTCGATGCCGCCATCCGCATCGGCGAGACGGTGGCCGTGTTCGGCCTGGGGACGCCGGGGCAGATCATCGCACAGCTTGCCAAACGCTCCGGCGCGCAGGTGATCGGGGTCGATCCGCTCGAATTGCGACGAACCGTTGCCGCTCAGGTGGGCGCAGTCGATGAAACACTCACGCCGCAGGAGGGCACCGTGGCAGAGCGGATTCGAGCCTTGACCGACGGCCGCGGGGCGGACGTCTGCATCGAGGCCAGCGGCGCGTATCCGGCGCTGCACGAAGCGATTCGCTCGGCCGCATATTCCGCTAGAGTGGTGACGCTGGGTTTCTTCCAGGAAGCGGGACAGGGCCTTTTTCTTGGCGAAGAGTTTCATCACAACCGCATTCATCTCGTTTGCTCCCAGATTTACGGCGTCTCTCCCGAGCTGACCTACCGCTGGAACCGAGAGCGCCTGGTGCGCACGGTCATGCACCTTCAGGCGCAGGGGGCATTGAACCTGCGCCCGTTGATCACCCATGTGCTGCCCTTCAGCCAAGCCGCCGAAGCCTTCCGCCTCTGCGAGCAGGAGCCCGAAAAGACGATCCAGGTGGTGTTGGATTGCTCTGGCGAAGAAGAGTGATGCGCCGCCTGTGCGCGCTGCATTCAGCTCTCTTGCGCCTTTGCATCTTTGCGTCTTGGCGATACATTTTACTCAAATGAACCGGGTTCATGTTCAATAGAGGAAGACAGGCAACCGATGAAAGCAATTATGAAAGTGGCGCCGGGCGTTGGCAACATCGAGCTGCGCGACATTGCAGAACCTGCGCCGGGTCCCGGTCAGGTGAAGATCCGCGTGCGCGCCGCCGGGCTGTGCGGCACCGACCTGCACATTTACAAGGACGAGTTCCGCTCCTGGCCGCCGGTGGTGCTCGGCCATGAGGTCGCCGGCGAGATCGTCGAGGTGGGCGAGGGCGTCGAAGGAATGACGCCGGGCATGCGCGTCACGACAGAGACCTACTTTTCCTACTGCGGCACGTGCCGCTACTGTCGCTCCGGTCAAATCAACCTCTGCCCGGAGCGTCGTTCGATCGGCTCGGCAGTCAACGGAGGCTTCACCGATTACCTGATTGTTCCGGCGCGCAACATTCACGCGCTGCCGGAGAACGTCGACTTTCAGGCCGGCGCACTGACGGAACCGCTTGCCTGCGTGGTGCACGCCACGCTGACGACGCCTACGGTGACGCCGGGCGACTTGGCTGTGATCGCCGGGCCGGGCGCCATCGGGTTGCTCACCTTGCAGGTTGCCAAAGCTGCTGGAGCGACTGCCGTCGTGCTCGGAACAGACGCCGATGAGCGGCGGCTGGCGCTGGCACAAGCGTTGGGCGCAGATCACGTTGTCAACGTGCAGCGAGAGGATCCGCTTCCCCTTGTGCGCAACCTCACTGAAGGCGGTCAGGGCGCCGATGTGGTATATGAGTGCGCCGGAGCCGGCACAGCTGCGCAACAACTGTTGACGCTGGTGCGCCGTCGCGGCCGTTATGTGCAGATCGGACTGTTCGGAAAATCGGTGGCGTGGGACCTCGACCAGCTTGTCTACAAAGAGCTGACGGCGACCGGCACCAACGCCAGCACGCCGTCGTCGTGGCTGCGGGCGCTCGACCTGATGCGCACCGGCAAAGTGCGCACGGCGCCGCTGATCACACATGTTTTTCCCATCACGGAATGGGAAGCAGGGTTTGCAACGTTTGAAGATCGCAGCGGAGTCAAAACGCTCTTTGTTCCGGTGTGATGGACTTTGCAGTCGACGGTGATGACGCAATCTCGACGAGAATGTGGAAAAATCTTCCCGGAAGGCTCTACGTCGTTTCACAAATTTCTTCGGTAGCCCGGAGGTGCAACTCGCAGCTACATCTTCTCGAAACCCGCAAGGGCTTGCGGTTCCCGCGAATATGCGGCTGGGAGCTGCACCTACGGTGCTCTTTTCCCCCCTCTCCCGGCATTGGGAGAGGGGGCACTCGTGTCCACCGAGATTGTGCGGCTGGGAGCTGCGCCTACGATAATTGCCGGGTTATTTTGCTAAAGCCTGCCTACTCCACAATCAATCTGCCCTGCATGGCCGGGTAATGGCCGGCGACGGTGCAGATGACGATGTATTCTCCCGGTTCGCTTGGCGCCGTGAAGGTCTCCGAATCTTTCTGTCCCGCCTGCAGCACCCCTGCCTCCCAGTAGAGAAGGTCTTTATTCTGGTCGGGCATGAAAGGAATCGGCAGCTCTACGCCCTTTTTCACGACAGCCCAGTTGTGCTCCAGCGCGCCCTGGTTGTCGAGGTTGACAGTCACCTCTGCGCCGGCGGGCGCCCGCCAGACCGGAGGGTTGGCGATGTTGTTGCTGTCGTCGCCGAAGTAGATGTCGTGCATAATCACATCGAGTGTGGCGGCGATCACCTGTTGCGCAGAAGGGGCTGCGGTCGTCGGCGTCGGCGGTGGAGTTGGGGTGGGCGTCGCCGAACCGCCACAAGCCGCCAGCATCAATATTGACAAAATCGCTACCACTAGAAACAAACGTCTCATGAGAAACTCCCTATTCATGAAGCAAATTTGTGA
>JANWYX010000253.1 GCA_025055055.1 Caldilinea sp.
TCGGCATGACCGCCCGGCCCCATCAAATCGACGTCCAGGAAGGCCTTGGTCAGCCGGCTGCCCCAGCTCACCTGAATCCAGCGCAGGTCTGCATCGCGGCTCATCACGGCGCGACCGGTCAGGAAGTTCCAGGCGCTGTGCTCGAAATCCTGCAGGTTCATGTAGCGCACCACCGAGCCGGCGCCCAGAATCAATTCCACGACGCTCGCCTGCAAACCATCTTGAGCGCCCAATAGGTCGTCTACGACGGTGACTTCGGCGCCTTCTTCCGTGACAAGCAACGTGTGATGATAGCCGCCCACGCCGGGCGTGGCCTGGTTCAGAATCACCTGGAGCGGCAACGTCACGCGCGCTCTGGCAGGGACATAGACAAAGGCGCCCGTATCCCACAGCGCGGCATGGAGCGCCGTGAACTTATTGAGTTCGGGTTTGACCGCTTCGGTCATGAAATACTTACGCACCAGCTCCGGATACTCGAGCAGAGCGCTTTGCAGGTCGGCGAAGATGACGCCGTGCTCGTCCAGGTTGGTGTTCAGAATCTTGTTGCGCAGGCCGCTGTCCTCGAAGACCATGCTGGCGGCGCTGTCCATCTCATTCAACTCGTTTTGAAGAAACTTCGATAATTCGCCCTTTTCCACCTGGCCGGTGGCTACGGCCAGCGGCTTGAAGTGGTTCAGGTCGAAGCCCGTCAGTCGCGTGCGCCGCCAGGATTCATCCGTCGGCTGCGGCCAAGGCATCTGCTCGAACTGGCGCCAGGCGTTCAGGCGAAATTCCAACATCCATTCGGGTTCGTTGCGCGCCGCAGAATGTGCGCGCACGGTTTCTTCGCTAAATCCTTGCAGGGACTGTGCAACGCTTTCGGTTTCTTTAACAAAGACGCTCACGTTTTCTCTCCTCAGTCTCTCAAATCGTGAAACGACGAGTTGTGTGCAGCTTCAATTCTGTAGATGAAAAGAAGCCGAAAGCACAACTCGCCGTCCACAATTCGGATGGTTTAGCCGATCGTACCTTCCATCTGGAGCTGAATCAGGCGATTCATTTCCACTGCATACTCCATCGGCAGCTCTTTTACCAGAGGCTCGATGAAGCCACCGACGATCATGGCGGCCGCCTCATCTTCACCGATGCCGCGGCTCATGAGGTAGAAAAGCTGCTCTTCGCCGATCTTGCTTACCGAAGCCTCATGGCCAACGCTCACCTGCTCCTCCTCGATCTCGATGTATGGATAGGTGTCGGAGCGGCTATGCTCATCGAGCAGAAGGGCGTCACACACGACATTGCTCTTGCTGTGATGCGCCCCTTTGGCGACGCGCAGGAGGCCGCGGTAACTGGCGCGGCCGCCATCTTTGCTGATGGACTTGGAGACGATCTTCGAGCTGGTGTAAGGCGCAGCGTGGATGACCTTGCCGCCTGCGTCCTGATGCTGGCCACGGCCGGCGAAGGCGATCGAGAGGATCTCCCCGTGCGCCTTCGGCCCCATCATGTAGACGGCCGGATATTTCATCGTCACCTTGGAGCCCAGGTTGCCGTCGATCCACTCCATGGTGGCGCCTTCGTAGGCGACGGCGCGCTTGGTAACCAGATTGTAGACGTCTGTGCTCCAGTTCTGGATCGTGGTGTAGCGGCAGCGCGCGTTCTTTTTGACGATGATCTCCACAACGGCGCTGTGCAGGCTGTTGCTTGAATAGATCGGCGCCGTGCACCCTTCGACGTAGTGCACGCTGGCGCCCTCTTCGACGATGATCAGCGTGCGCTCGAACTGCCCCATGTTCTCGGCATTGATGCGGAAATAGGCCTGCAGCGGGATGTCCACGTGCACGCCCTTCGGCACGTAGACGAACGATCCGCCGCTCCACACCGCGCTGTTGAGCGCGGCGAACTTGTTGTCCGCCGCCGGGATCACGGTAGCGAAGTACTCGCGCACGATGTCTTCGTGCTCGCGTAGGCCGCTGTCCATATCCAGGAAAATCACACCCTGACGCTCCCACTCTTCGCGCAGGCTGTGGTAGATGACTTCGGAGTCGTACTGCGCGCCGACGCCGGCCAGGAATTTGCGCTCCGCTTCTGGGATGCCGAGACGATCGAAGGTGCGCTTGATGCTCTCCGGCACTTCATCCCAGCTTCTTCCCTGCTTTTCCGTGGGCCGCACATAGTAGACGATCTCGTCGAAGTTGATGCCGCTCAGGTCTGCGCCCCACGTCGGCAACGGCTTGGAAAAGAAGATGTCGAGCGCCTGATGGCGGAACTCGCGCATCCATTGCGGCTCGTTCTTCTGATCGGAAATTTTATCGATGACGTCATGATTGAGCCCGCGTTCCGTCTTGAAAACGGGCTCAATCTCATCGTGAAAGCCGTATTCGTAGTCTTCCTTGACGCCCTTGAGCGCTTCTCGATCTGCATGGGTGGCCATGGTTGTTGTCCTTTCTGTGCTAAAGGTCGCCTTACGCGGCCACAGCCTCGCCAAACTCGCGTTCGACCCAGCTGTAGCCCTTCTCTTCAAGCATCTGCGCCACTTCCGGACCGCCGGTCATCACGATGCGGCCGTCGTAGAAGATGCTGACGTAGTGAGGTTTGACATAGTTCAAGATGCGCTGATAGTGCGTGATCAACAGGAAGCCGCGGTCCGGCGTCGCCAACTTGTTGATGCCGTCCGCCACAACGCGCAGCGCATCGATATCCAGGCCGGAGTCGGACTCGTCCAGAATGGCGAATTTCGGCTGCAACATCGCCATCTGCAACACCTCGGTGCGCTTTTTCTCACCGCCGGAGAAACCGTCGTTGAGATAGCGACGGGCGAAGCTCGGGTCGACATTGAATTCCTTCATCTTTTCGTTCAGCTCTTTGCGGAACTCGCGCATCGGCATCAAATTGCTGCCGATGACGCCGCTACGCCCCTCCGCGTCGACCGGCTGCGAGGTGTAGCCGCGCACGTTGCTCACGGCCGTGCGCAGGAAGTTGGCAACGCTCACGCCCGGCACTGCCACCGGGTACTGGAAGGCCAGAAAGATGCCCTTCTTGCAGCGCTCATCCGGCTCCAGGTCGAGAATGCTCTCGCCGTCGAGCAAGATGTCACCTTCGGTAACTTCATAATGGGGATGGCCGGCGATGACGTACGCCAGGGTCGACTTGCCCGAACCATTCGGCCCCATCAACGCATGAATCTCGCCGGTGCGCAATGTCAGATTGACACCCTTGAGAATTTCACGATCTTCAACGGCGGCGTGAAGGTTGCGGATTTCCAAAACACTCATTGCTGTTAACTCCTCTTTTTCCAAGAACCTTTGTGCACGACTTAGATATGCTATTCAAGTTAGATACGCTATTCAAGAATAAAGTAAGGTCGAAATCGGCTGTCGACTGCGCTGAATCATCCAATCCCGCCGATCTCCCTGGATTCAACCCGGTTCCTTCATGCTATGCGATTTCGCTGTAAATCCCAACATTCGCCCAGCATATTCACACGGCAACGCCCAACGCTGCGCCCTCTACAGGAGCACCCTCCGCCACGCTCTGCACCACCTCTCTGTGCCGAACGGTGAAAGTGCAGCCTGTATGCCCTTCCATCATGCACCGGCTCAGCCTAACATCCGAGCCGAGCACTTTCTCAAGCATTCCGCGATCCATCTCGCAGATTTCGCGATGCTCCTGCGCCAGCTCGTGAAAGGGGCAGTTGTAGGTGCGAAGTGCAATCGTCCCTTCTTCGTCGACGATGGCGTCCGCCAATATGCCCTGGCTGTTGAAGGCCTCGGCCAATTCGCCGACGCGTTCGCGCAACAGAGAGGAACGCACAGACGGCGCATACTTCTGCGCCAGTCGCACGCCCACTCGATTCAATAACTCGATGGCGCGCTGCTCCCCTTCCAGATGAAAAACTTCCTCGAGCAACGTCAACGCCAGCTCATCGCAATGACAGGCGAACAATTCCTGTACACGTGCAGTCGCAAAATAGGCATGATGCGGACGGCCCACGCCCGCATGGACGATACGCCGCTCAATATATCCTTCCGCCTGCAGCGTATGCAGGTGCTGGCGCACCGCAGTAGTCGTGATACCAAGCACCTCTTCCAGCTCTTTGATCGTCGCCGAGCCGTTGCGCTGAAGATGTTCGATAATTCGCCAGAGTGGAGAATCCCGCCTGCCAAGTGCACTCAAGGTCATGTTGCGTTTTCTCACATGCTCAAGAAGGCGACGACCGGCAACAGGGCAGTTCAGGTTCGTCGCCAGCCCTTCCATTCCTACATTCACGGACAATACCACGAGAAAACATTTTTGTCAAATGAAATTGTTTTAATTATCAAAATGAGGGAGAAAAGGCCGACGCCCACACACCTTCGATCGATTCAGTCCCCGGCTGCCGCCGTCGGCGTGGGAGTTTGGGTTGCCGACGGATGCGCTTTGCGATCCGAGGGAAAGGCAAAGGCGACCAGCCCGGCGAAGAAAGGCAAGATGGCGACAATCGACAGCACCGAGAGCAGACCGACATGCTCGGCGATGATCGCTTCCAACCAGGCCATAAATGAACCGCTGGCGAAAATGAAGCCGAGCACCAAACCGCCGGCCAGGCCGCGGCGGTTGGGCGCCAGCTCCTGGCTCATCACCATCAACAGGCTATGCGGCATGCTCAACAACACGCCTGCCAACACGGCGACAACCATATAGCCGAGACCACCCAGGTGCAACATAGCGTAGGTGAAAGGCACGCTGAGGATCGAAGCTACAATCATGATCGTGCGGCGATTGAAACGGTCGCCGAGATAGCCGCCGACCAGGGTGCCCAGCGCGCCGGCGAAGTTGAAGAGGCCAAGCATGAGTCCAAACTGCGCCGGGGCAAACCCAACGGACTCATAGTATTTGGGGAGGAGGGTCGCATACCCCTGCGCAGCGCCCGAGCGAAGCAGGATGAACAACACGAACACCGTCACCAATAAGGCCGCAGCCGTGTGGTTGCGGCGAGCCTCGCCGCTCTGTTGCTCGACGATGGGAGATTTCGGTGGTGTGGGCAACGCGTCGTTCATGTGCATAAACATCAACACGATGGCGGGAATCGCCACCAGTGCCATCAGCGGCATTCCCACCAAACCCAGGCTGCCGATCACCAGGCCGGCCAGGATTGGCCCCAACGCCAGACCGGTCTGCCCACCCAAGAAAAAGTAGGAGGTTGCCGTTGCCGCCCTGGCGCCGCCGGCCGCCGAGGCGTTCACCATGCCTGCTGCGTGAAAGGCGCCGCTGCCCAATCCGCCGATCATCAGCAGCGTGATAAAGAGAGGATACGTCGGCATAAACGCTGCGGCGGCGAAAAACACCGCCGTCCACAACACGCCGACTGCGCCGATCCAGCGTCCGTTGAGCTTGTCGGTCAATCCGCCGAACAGGGGCTGGCTCATGGCGGCGAACATCTGGTACATCATGGCGCCGAAGCCGATCTGGGCGATGCTTAGGTTGAAATGGGAAGCAGCCAGGGTTAAGATGATTGCCACAGAGGAATTCAAAATGTCGATCGAAAAATGGCCGTAGGCCGCCGCAGTCAGTCGCTTTTTGTTCATATTACACCGTCTATCTGAAGCGTTGTATTGAATAAAGGCCATCATAGCACAAAGATGGAAAGAATCACGATTTGCCGATATTTAATTTGTTTTTGAAACTTTTTGAACTCGGCACATCGCACCTCTCCGTGCAAATCGCTTATCTTTTCCGCCCCCCCTTTCCAACAAAACTCACATCGCCACTCCATTATTTGCTGCACTGAGCCTATTAAGTTTTCAAGCTTTCGGGCAGTCATTTATCTCATGCCAAAAGCCG
>JANWYX010000259.1 GCA_025055055.1 Caldilinea sp.
CAACACGGCAAATTCGGCACAACATGGCCTCCGAGCGCCAGCCGCGCATCGTCGCACTGACCGCCGCCGCCATGAAGGAAGACCGTGATGCATGTCTTGCGGCGGGGATGGACGCCTTTCTGACCAAACCGGTGCGGCCGGAGCATCTGGCAAATATCCTGCGCACGACGCAGCGACGCAGATGAACGGCAACAACGGATGAAGCGTTGGGACTTTCTGGAAGATTGTCCCGCATATGACGTTACAAGCTAGAATTCAATAAGGGTAGAACGACGGTGAAGCGGCTGCCCTGTCCGGGGGCGCTCTCTACGACGATCCGCCCGCCGAGCAGCTCCACCAGCCGTTTGGTCAGCGCCAACCCCAGGCCCACGCCTGGATAGCGACGTCGCAGCGAGCTGTCCAACTGGATAAAGGGGCGGAACAGATGCGCCATGCCTTCTTCATCAATTCCTATGCCGTGATCCCAGACGGTGATGCGGGCTGTGGGAGTCGCTGCATCTCTTTCCACCAACACCCCCAGCTCTCCGTGCTCAGGCGTGAATTTGATGGCGTTGCTCAACAGATTCAGCAGAATCTGAATGTAGCGCAGCTGATCGCCCTCCACCATCAACCGGTCACAGGAAGATGCAAATTGAATCCTCTGCCGTTTGCTTTCGGCTTCCGGCGCGATGCGCGCCACGGCCAGTCTCGACAGCGCAACTGCGTCGAAGGATTCGATTTGCAGGAAGATCTCTCCGGCCTCGATACGGGAAAAATCTATCAAATTATTGATGAGCGACAATAGATCGTGGGCGCTGGTTTGAATCAACTTCAACAGTCGCCGTTGTTGGTCGTTGAGAGCGCCGTGCATTTCTGTCTGCAGCGCCTCGGTCAGCCCCAAAATACTGCTGAGCGGCGTGCGAAGCTCATGACTGACGGTGGCCATGAATTCATCTTTCATGCGCGCTGCGTTTTGCAAGGCCGCATTGGCGGCCTGCAATTCCTCATGGCTGCGCCGCAGCTCGGCTTCAATCGCTCTCAACGCCGCCTCTGTCTGCTTCAACTCGGTGATGTCGATGCCGACGCCCAGCACAACAGGCGCATCCTGGCCCTCCAGGCGAAGAGGTTGCTTGATGGTCTGCAAGGTGTGCACGGTTCCATCGTGAAACTGCGCTTGTTCTTCCCGAATCGAGAGCGTGACGCCTTCTCGAATGACCTGCAAGTCCTCCTCACGAAAATGGAGAGCGGCTTCGGAAGATGGCTGCACCTCGACATCGCGGCGTCCGATCACCTCTTCCGGCGTCAACCCAAGCGCGGCGGCTGCCGCCCGATTGATCAGCAAATACCGACCCTCAAGATCTTTCACATAAATGAGATAAGGCGCAAGGTCAATGATCTGTCGCAACCTTCGCTCGTTCAGCTGCGATGTCTGCGTGCGCTCTTCGGGGTGCGCCTCCAACCTTTGCTTTAGGTGATGCGCCGCTTCTTGCGCCGCCCTTAATGCAGTGAGATCGGAGGCGACGTTTAAGGTGCGCACATGCTCGCCTTGAGAATTGAACGTCGGCCGGCTGCGGATGCGCAGCCGGCGAGGGGAGCCGTCGGGATGAGATATGCGAAACTCGATGTCGATGGGCTCTCCCTGGGCCGAACGAGAAAAGGCTGCATGCACAAAAGATACATCCTCCGCTATCACGACTTTTAGAAACGCCAACGGATCGCTGTGAAGAATGTCAACGGGCAATCCGAAGAGTCTCTCAAACCCGGGGCTGATGTATCGAAACGAACGACTCTGAACATCGTAAATCCACACCGCCTCGTCGCTATGCTCAAACACTTGGTGAAAGTCTGCGAGCAGCTCTTTCTGTGTGCGCAGCTGCGCTTCGAGCTCCATAACACGCGCTTTCGGCATAGCTCCCATGCAATGCTTTCCTTTTTCTCCTCCTTATAGGAGGCGTTCCCCGCCTTCGGTCGGCCTCGTCGGAGGCTCCTCGCCGACCAGTGTAATCACCCGAAAGGCCTCGGCATAAGCCATTTCCTTGCCCTTCGCCGCCTCGGCCGCCCATTGGCGCAACATCGGCTCCGGGTCCCAATCGCGCATCTGGCTGACATGGCAGCGCAGCGCCGCAATTTTCAGGTCGATCGTCTCGGTGATGTCGACCCAAGTGTCGCCGCCGTTCCACGCCTCGACGTACAGCTTGCGCACCTTGTGCGCCTGCAGACCCTCCTCCGCCAGCTCTTCGAAGACGTGGGGTTGCCCTGCCGCCGGGAAAACCGCTTCGATGGCTGCACCGGCGGCGGCCCGATGATCCGGATGATTGACATAGGTAGAGTTGACGAACCACGCCGTAGGGTCGCCGCAGACGACGACCTCCGGACGGAAGCGGCGAATTTCTCGCACCAACTTCCGTCGCAGCTCGAGCGTATTCACCAACAGGCCGTCCGGCTCGCGCAGGAAGATGACCTCCTTGACGCCGATCAGTTCAGCAGCGGCGAGCTGTTCCTGTTCTCGAATGGCGGCGGCTTCGGCGCGCGTCACGCCGGGGTCGGCGATGCCGACGTCGCCGCTGGTCAACAGAACATACGATATTTCGGCGCCGCACTGCGCCCAACGCGCAGCCGTGCCGGCGACGCCGAACTCGATATCATCCGGATGCGCAAAAATAAACATCGCCCGGTGGGGCGTATACGGCTTGTACTGCTCCATGACGTCTTCTTTTCGTTTTCCTAGATTCTTCCAACATCGAGATTACTGTCCACACCGAGCGGCGCTGTGCGCCTGGTTGAGCGCAGTGAGAATTTGCGCTGCCGAGGCCTGCAGACCCGCCGCCGCCGCACCCACGCGCTGATCGGGATTCAGGCTATCCACCGTGCGGCTAAATGCATCATACGCATTCACCATTTCGGTGATCTGTTGAAACTGCAACACGGTGTTGGCGCGACGGGCTGCTTCCATCCAGCGACCGACGCCTTCGCGCATGTCCCGGAGCTGACCGACGCCGGTATTGGCGTCGATCTGACCAAGGCCGGCTGCGGCTTCGCGTAAGGCAGTCAACGTTTGACAAAGCGTGCGACGAGCATCGGCCGATGAAGGGGTGTTTTGAATGCTACAACCGCTCATAAGCAACAAAAACAAGAAGGTAAGAGCGAGCCCTGCTCGTCGGAATTGTTTCACAGCGCCTCCTTTCAAGTTGATGCGTGCAGTCAGGTATACTAATCGATTGGGCGCCTACGACAGCCCACGGTTTTGTTATGATTCTGTATCGATTGAACTGATTTTGCTTCTATTCCAAATCCATCATCAATATCAAAGGAATGTCCAATGGGACTACAGCGCACGCCACGCGGCCGCCAGATCATCCGGCTCATGCTTGAACTCGATAAGCCGATTCGCCCGATCACCGACGACGAGCTGGAGCAGGAAGTTCGCCGCAATTATCGCTGGAATTTTACGGTGAATCTGATCGACGGCGCCGCCTTTTGGTTTGGCCTGAGCTTTATCTCGGCGACCACCATTTTACCGCTTTTCGTGAGCAAACTCACAACCTCGCCGTTCTGGTTTGCATTGCTGGCGGTGCTGGCGCAGGCAAGCTGGTATCTGCCGCAACTGTTGACGGCCGGCGTGACCGAGCGGCTGCCGCGCAAAAAGCCTGTCGTGATCAACGTCGGGTTTTTCACCGAGCGGTTACCGATTTGGCTGTTGCCGGTGGCGGCCTGGCTGGCGCCTGACCACCCGACACTTGCGCTGTTGTTGTTCTTTCTCGCCTATGCCTGGCATGGATTCGGTGCAGGCATGATCGCTCCCGCCTGGTCGGATATGATCGCCCGCATCTTTCCGATCGATCGTCGGGGCTGGTTTTTCGGCTTCAGTTCGTTCATCGGCACCGGCCTTGGCGCAATCGGCGCCATCGCCAGCGGCTGGATCTTGGAAACGTTTCCCTATCCACACAACTTCGTCTACACCTTTTTGGTGGCCGCGCTCGCCATCACCCTCAGTTGGGTCTCCCTGGCGCTGGCGCGCGAACCGGTGCAACCGATTCCCGAGGCAGTGCGTCAACGCAGCCGACAATCCTGGAAAAAGATCGCTGCAATTTTGCGCAACGATCGCAACTTTCGGAACTTTCTCATATCCCGTCTTTTGTCGAACCTAGGGCGCATGGGCGCCGGCTTCTTGACCGTTGCGGCAATTCAGCAATGGCAGGTGAGCGACGCCAGCGTCGGCCTCTACACGGCGGCCCTGCTGATCGGTCAGACGCTTGGCAATCTGCTGGCCGGCGTGATCGCCGACCGCCGCGGCCACAAATTCACGTTGGAGCTGGCGCAGTGGGCCGGCATATTGACCTTCGGGATGGCGTGGCTGGCGCCCCACCCCGACTGGTACTACGCCATTTTCTTTCTGATGGGAATCGTGAACGGCATCGTAATTGTCTCCGGCGTGTTGATTGTAATGGAGTTCTCGCAGCCGGAGCATCGTCCCACCTACATCGGGCTTGGCAACACCGTCACCGGCATCGGCGGGGCGATCGCGCCTGTGATCGGTGGCGTCGTCGCCGCCTTCAGTTACGAGTGGCTCTTTCTGGGGTCGGCCCTGCTTAGCGCTGCCACACTGCTGGTGCTCTACTTCGGCATGCAAGAGCCGCGGCAGCACGTGCAGGCCGACCCGCTGGCGGAGATGGCAAGGGTGAACGATTGAACTCAATAGGCCGGCGGCTCAAATGCAGCCGCCGGTTCCTACGTCACCGATTCAGAGGTTCGAGCGGCTCCGGACGGTGACCGTAGGTTGTGACCGGGCGCTCCACCGGTGTCGCCCAGCGCACGGCGTTGCCGATCACGCGCAACACCTCCGGCTGGTGATAGGTGGGGTACGTTTCATGGCCCGGACGGAAATAGAAAATGCGCCCCTGGCCGCGGCGATAGCAGCAACCGCTGCGAAAGACTTCGCCGCCCTGGAACCAACTGATGAACACCAGCGTCTCCGGCTCGGGGATATCGAAGAATTCTCCGTACATCTCCTCATGCGGAATCTCGAAGTACTCGCCGATGCCCTCGGCGATCGGATGACCGGGAGCGACCACCCAGAGCCGCTCGCGCTCGCCTGCCTCACGCCACTTCAGGTTGCAGGTTGTGCCCATCAGCCGCTTGAAAATCTTGGAAAAATGGCCGGAATGGAGCACGATCAGCCCCATGCCGCGCAGCACGCGGTCGTGCACGCGGGCGACGATTTCCTCTTTCACCTCCTCGTGCGCCATGTGTCCCCACCAGACCAACACATCCGTATTGTCCAACACATGCTCGGTCAACCCATGTTCGGGTTCGTCGAGCGTGGCGGTGGTCACAATGCAGCCATGGCCGCGCAGATAGCCGGCGATGGCGCCATGAATGCCCTGCGGATAAATCGCAGCGATGTTCGGGTTTTGTTTCTCGTGACGATATTCGTTCCATACGGTCACGCGGACTGGCGTCGCCATCAATGTGTTCTCCCTTTGTTGATTTCGTTGGAAGCAATTTAGGCCCTCGCCGACGTTGCATCGGCGACGAACTGCTCCGCCTCGCGCTGCGTCACCGGGACGCCCCCACGCTGGGCCGAGGCGCGAATCATGTCCCACAGGATCGCCATGCGCAGGCCCACTTCCGGCGGACTGGGGTTTTCCATCTCCCCGCGACAGACGCGAATGAACTGCTCCCAAGCACCGAACGAAGGCGGCGTCTCGACCGGCTTCAGCTCGCCTTCGCCCTGCCGCTGCACCTCCAATCGTTCGCCCCACACGCCGGTGCGCAGGATGCCGTTGGTGCAAAAGACGCGCACGTCCGAGGCACAGGACTGGATTGTGTCCCCGCAGCCGCCCAGGCTGATCAGCGCGCCGGAGGCCAGCCGCGCCATAACCACGCCCAAGATGTCGACGGGCCGACCGCGGTTGTCCAGCCAGGCCGCCACCTCGACGACCGGTTCTCCCGCCAGATCGGCCACGGTGTTGAGCAGATGCGCGCCTGTGTCGAAGAGAAAACCGCCGCCCGACAGCTCCGGCACCTGGCGCCATGTGTTCATAGTGAAGGCGTTCCAGCTCTGCCAGACGACGCCGTGGATGGTGAGGATTTGCCCTAGCTCGCCGCTGCGCAACATCTTCACAGCGGTGCGAATCTGCGGGGAAAGGCTGCCGTTGAAAGCAACGACGAGCCGCCGTCCCGTGCGGTCGCGCGTGGCGATCAGGCTGCGTGCCTCAAGGACGTTCATCACCATCGGCTTTTCCAACAGCACGTCCAGCCCGGCCTCCAGACAGGCGACCGCTTGGTCGTGATGCAAGGCGTGCGGCGTGATGATGAAAGCGGCGTCCAGCCTGTCGGCATGCTTGCGCAACATCGTCGATAAGTCCGGTTCATTGGGTGGCGGCTGCAGACCGGCCTCCTCGAACAAGAGCGCATAACGCTGATAGGTCGCCGGGGACGGCTCGCAGACGACCGGAATGGTCACCATCTCCGGGTGGCGCAACATCGAAGTCGTGTGGTGGCGCGCCATTCCTCCACAGCCGATCACGGCGATGCGCATCGGCGCAGACGCCTTTTTTGACGGTTCGGACATCGCTGAATCCCTTCCAGACGAAACACGGATATATACCTACTGTATAGTGCCACAGAGGATGAATTTCTGTCCAAAGCGCCGGACGTCGCTTTTTCGGGGCAAATAGCGCCCGATACCCCAGATGTTGCTCTGAACATGCACTGCACAATTCTGAAAAAGCGCCTAAGTCGGCTACAATCCATCCATGACCGTGCAACCTTCCCTCATTCTCGCCTCTGCCAGCCGGCGACGTCAACAATTTCTTCGCGATCTGGGCCTGGCGTTCTCCATCCGGCTTCCCGACATCGACGAAACGCCGCTGCCCGGCGAAGAGCCGGCCGCCATGACCGTGCGACTGGCGGAAGCCAAGGCACAGGCGGTTGCACAGCAACTTGCCGACCCCGGTGAACATGTTCTGATCATCGCCTCGGACACGACGGTGGCGCTGGACGGAGAAATCTACGGCAAACCGGAAGACGCCGCAGACGCTGTGCGCATGTTGCGTGCGTTGCGCAACCGCACGCATGAGGTGATCAGCGCCGTCACCGTGCTCCAACCGGCGACGTCTCGCTGCGCTACGCGCGTGAATCGCACCGCCGTGACGATGCGCAACTACAGCGACGCCGAGATCGCCGCCTATGTCGCTTCCGGCGATCCGATGGACAAGGCCGGCGCCTACGCCATTCAATCGCCTGATTTTGCGCCCGTCTGCGCATTGGATGGCTGTTTCGCCAGCGTCATGGGACTGCCGCTGGTCGAGCTGTGCGAACTATTAGCGATCTTTGGCGTGACGACGCCGCGCACGCCGCTGCAGGTGTGCGACGAGATCAACCCGTTTCCTTGCTGCGCTGCCTCCGCCGAGCACAGCGTACATATCGAGTTTGCATCCTGACGCAAAGTCTCCTTAAAACCCGCAAAGCAGTCATCCCCAAATTCGCCAAGCCACAATGAAGAGCATGGCGAGAGCGATGGCAAACTTCAAA
Organism: Caldilinea sp.; assembly: GCA_025055055.1. Taxonomy (GTDB): domain Bacteria; phylum Chloroflexota; class Anaerolineae; order Caldilineales; family Caldilineaceae; genus Caldilinea. Next base: position 7,516 of record JANWYX010000259.1, read on the forward strand.
AGTGAAGCAAGCAGCGTGCTGACCATGTAGCCCCATATGGCGCGCAATGCCCGGTGCAGATTGCGTTTGTCGATCCACTCCACCACAAACATGCCGAGCACGGCGCCCAGCAGCGCGCCGAAGAGTGCCCCGATCAATGGAAGGCCGACCAACAGAAAGCCGCCCACCAGGCCGCCTACGATGGCGCCTGCGATGGCTTTCCAACTTACGCCCGCCCGTCTACTTATTGCGGTCGTTAACAGCAGCTCGGACGCCCAGGCCAGCGCCGCCAACATCCCCAAAATTGCCAAAATTACCCAGTTGATACGCACGAAGCCGTCCCCCCACGCCCAAACGAACGCGCCCAGCCAGATGAGCGGCGGCCCCGGCAAAAACGGCAGCATGACGCCGATGACGCCCAGCACCATCAGCGCGTAACCGAGCAGATGCAGCAAATTGACGTCGGCTCCCGCCATGTTACTGCTCCGTCCAAATTTGGTCGTCTTCGACGGTCAATGTGACGAGAGGGGAGCGTCTGAAAAGCAGGGGGACGTCAATCCCCATCTGCCGATAGAGCGCCGCAGGCGCGCCGACGTCGGCAAGATAGAGTGCGCCGCAGGCGCGTGCAACCTCCGGGTGACGCAAGCCATCCTTGGGCAACGCCAGCGTCAACGTTGCCGCGGCCTGGAGATGAGGCTCGAAAATCTTTCCAGAAGCTGTGTCAATGCCACCGGGCGCATCGAGGCTTAGGATCGGCGCCGCACTGCTGTTGGCGAGCCGGATCAGATCGCGCGAGGGTCCACGTGGGGCGCTGCGCAGCCCGTAGCCGATGAGTGCGTCGATCAGTAGATCGGCCGGCGGCAGCTCCCAGCCTTCTTCGGCCCAGGCTAGCGACGCGCCCATCGCCTGTAAGATTCGGAGCTGCCTGGCGGTTGCGCCTTGGTAGCGATCCGGTGGATGGCAGCAGACGATCTGCACCCAAGCGCCCCAGTTGGTCAGATGTCGCGCGGCGACCAGCCCACCGCCGCCGTTTGGGCCGCGGCCTGCAAGCACGACGATCGAACGGTCGGCCACGTCGCCGTCGAGCAGTCGCTGCGCCAGGGTCGCCAGGCTGCGACCGGCGTTCTCCATTACCAGCAACGGATCAATGCCATAAGTCTTGGTCATCAACCGTTCGATCGCTTTCATCTGCTCGATTGAGACCGTTGGCACCGCAATGCGCGCACCCATCCCTACACCACCAGATCGCGCAGCCAGGCGCGGTGCAACATCCACCGATTCTCGCCCGGATCCCAGTGTAGCTCGAATGTGTTGTCATCCACCGATTGAATCAGATAGCAACGAATCAGCTTCCCTTGCACGCGCTCCTCCCACTGCCGCCCCACCGTCGCCACGTAGCGGGTGCGATCCCGCCAGACGAACGAGGTGGGGAGGACGGATCCGTCGCTCATCACCCGCACCAGCGCATTCACCGGCTCCTCGACCAGCACTTCTCTCATCATGATGCTTGACGCTTCTCCTCCAGATAATTCAGCAACAGGGTCAACGCTGCATGGGCGCTGAGCAATTTGTTCTGGCTCCGATTTCCCTTCCAGAGAAAGTGAGCGCCTTGCTCATAGCCGTCCACAGCGCTGAGGTGCAGATAGGTCGTCCCGACCGGCTTGTTCGGCAGCCCGCCGCCCGGCCCGGCAATGCCGGTGACGCTGACCGCTATATTGGCGCTGAAAAGCCGCAACGCGCCCTGCGCCATCTGCCGGGCGACTGCGGCCGAGACTGCGCCCTCGCGCAACAGCGTCGCCTGATCGACGGCGAGCAGACGCTCCTTGGCGGCGTAGCTATAGACCACCGCTGCGCCGGCGAAATAGGCGGAGCTGCCTGCGTTCTCCGTAATCAAATGGCCGATCAGCCCTCCTGTGCAGCTTTCCGCCGTCGCGCACATCCAGCTGCGCTCGATCAAGAGCTCCCCAACTCGCCGTGCGAGCCGAATTACCTCATCCATGTCAACCATCAATTCTCTCCCCACATCGATCGGATAGTCGTCGGCCGATCGCCATCCAGTGCTCATCCCCGCGGCGCATAAAAAGGACGGCGCCGGCCCGCCCGCCTGCGACCAGGCGCAGACGAGAGCGCAGCAACTCCGGCGCCTGTGGAAAGCCGCGCTTGAGCAGCTCCACTTGGCCGATGCCGAGAGCCGCCAGCCGCCGATTGAGCACTTTCAGGCTGAATCGATGTACCTCTTCGATAAAAAAGGCCTGGGCAAGCGGCTCTTTGACGAACCGCGGCGCTGCGATGTAGGCGACATCCGGTGCGACAAGACATCCGTTGAGCCGTGCACAGAGCGTCCCCAAGGCGCCGGCGCGAATCACGGCACCATCGGGCTCGTACAGAACCATGCCCGGCGCCAATTCGCCCACGGGCGGAGGAAGACCTTCATCGGCAATCTGCAGCCAGCCCTCTGCGCAATGAACGGAGGCCCATCGTTTGGGCGCGCGCGGGCGACCGAACCAAAGCACTGCCTCCTTACATACCCCGTCATGGCCGACAAACTCTACACAGCAATCGGCCGGGATCTCGGCTGCCTGCACGCCGGGCATGACTTTAATGGCCACAAGAGAAATGCGTCTGCACAATTTGAGGATCTCACCGATAGAGGGTTGCATTGCCCACAAGCTGAAGGCGCGACGCCCCTCGCTACGCCGCGAGGGGTCCACAAAGGCGGCAGCTGCCTGAGGCAGTGCGCCTTTCGCCAACGCGACGGTCCAATCCGCCTGCACTACGGTCACGCGCTCCGCCAAATCCAGGGCGGCGGCATTCGCCTGGGCGCGGCGCGCGCGCTGGGGGTCCCTCTCGTAGGCGACGCCCGGTCGTCGCCTCGCCAGCGCAAGGAGGTCGCCGCCGATCCCGCATCCCAGGTCGAGGAAAATGCCCGGCGCCGCCGCTTCGTCCAGTTGTGCGGCGCGATGTTCGGCCGGCTGCTGAGCGGTGGCCTGCTCGAGCGCCTCCGCGGTGAAGAACATACGGCCGGCGTCCCTGAATTTCTTCGCTGCGCGCTGCCGCAATTGAGCCTGGGTCACCAGCTCCGCAGCGATCGCTGCAGGATGGGAGCGCCGCAATCGGCTCACAAGCGCCAAGATGCGTCGGTCGTCGAGCGGTTCTTGCGTCAGCGTCTCCAAAAGAGGCTGCGCCGTCGGAGAAAGCACAAACTCGATCGCGGCGCTGCGATCGCCATCGGTTGGGAGAGTGGAGCGAGCGTTCAGATTGGAAAACGTTGGGTGTTCGTCGGTCAATTGCATTTCGTTCGGCTTGACGCTGCTTGCAGCACTCTGTACACTGGATTCACCTGCTCTGTATTTATCCATCCGTCAAGTTTGGATTGGTGCAATGATTTCGCTTTCAACCTCGCCCATTATGGCACACAAATTACAAATTGTGATAAGATGAAATGGTGTCCGCGTATTCGGAAGGCCGTAATCGACTCCTGTCGCAGATGCTGCAGAGGTTCAATGGCCTCTAATGTTGATCAGGAAATGGTGACCGGAAAATGTTGACTATGAAGGAGCATTATGAGCGTACAAAATGAATCCCTTGACATGAAAAGCAGCGAGCGCAAACTCTCCGCCCCGGAACTGGAGTATAAAGCCGCGTCTCAAGATTCGCTGTCCATGTTCTTTGCAGCGATCGGCGGCGCCGTACTGGGCACGTTGGCCACTCTGTTGGTGCTGGCGATCATCAACGGCGGCACACTCAATTTCACCCGTCCCGAACGCCTGGCGGTGATGGAGTCTAACCTAGCCCGCGTCAGCGAAAATGTCGGCGCCGTCAGCCAAAATCTCGACATCGTTGCGTCGCAGGTCACCGAGGTGCGCGATCAGCTCGCCCGTGCGCGCAGCGAATTGGATGCAGCTGCGACCAAACTTCAGAACCAAGACTCGGCGCTGGCGAATCTGCAGAATGCAGTCGCCGGTTTGGCGGTTACAGGAGAGCGTTTCGATGTCCTCGTTGCTGCGCTCGACCAGGCGCTGATTTCCATGCGCAAAATCGAGGGGAGCCCCGTCGCCAGGACGCCCACGCGCGCCATCGCTGCCCCTGCCCTCATCGTGAACGACGCCTCCGTGCCGGCGAACGCCATCGCCGTGCTCTTTTTTGTCGATCACAACGGCAACGGCGTGATGGATGCAGACGAAGTCAATTTGACCGGCGTCAAAATACGCGTTACCAACACCGACGGCGCTTTGGTCGGCGAGTTTGTGTCGGATGACGCCGGCGTGATGGTGGAGAACCTGGCGCCGGGCGCATACACCATCAGCGTGGTGGACACGGCGGGCCACGCCACCCTGAGCGAAGAGATCGAGGTCACGGTGCAGTCGAACGCAACCGAAGGGCAAATTCTGTACGTGCCGATGGCCCGATGACAACGCGCTTATACGCAGACGGCTGCCCTTGGCGCCGGCGCGCGTTGCACAGTTGATTGGCCGTCTTCGACGAACAGTGTATGCGTCCGATCTGACGGACGCATTTCGTCGAGGAGGCCGGGGTCGATCCCCGTCAGGCGCCGGTGGGAATCCATCGGTGCGCTGACGGGGATTCTTTCATATCCTATGTTCGCTCAAACGTCACATCTCCTGCGCGCGATCCAGAAATGGCTGTCGATGCTTCGTCCGGGCGGCGGCGTTAAACGTTGGCTCTTCGCCACGCTGGCTGGGCTTTTTTTGACCGGCCTTGGTCTGGCGTTGCTGCTGATAGCGCTGCTTGCCGAAAGCCCTTTCCATCTCCTTCTCCTCGACTTTTTGCCGGATTGGCTGCGCGCCCTGTTACTGGTTCTGTTCGGTCTCTTGATCGGGGGAGTTGGTGCCTGGCGGCTACGCACATTGTTCGAGCGCAACGTGTGGCCGGAGCTGCACACACCTGAAGGTCAGGCCATGCTGCGCGCATTCATCAGACGTCAGCAGCGTCACCAGGGGCCGCGTGTGGTGGCGATCGGCGGCGGCACGGGCATGCCGCAACTCCTGCGTGGTTTGCGCGAGTACACCGACAACATCACCGCCATCGTGACCGTGGCGGACGACGGCGGCAGCAGCGGACGCCTGCGACGACAGACCGGCGCGCTCCCACCGGGAGATTTTCGCAACAACATCGCTGCGCTCAGCGACGCCGAGGGCTTAATGAAAAGCCTCTTTCAGTTCCGCTTTCCGGAAACGGACGTAACCAACGGTGAAGAAAGACACAGCGATCTGGCCGGTCACAGCTTCGGCAACCTCTTCATCACGACAATGGCGGCGATCACGGGCAGTTTTGAGGCAGGCATCGCCGAAAGCAGTCGCGTGTTAGCGGTGAGGGGGAGGATTCTGCCCAGCACGCTGGAGAACGTAACCCTCTGCGCCGAGGTGCGGCGCACCACCGAAGATGGACGCACCGAATGGGTGACTGTGCAGGGCGAAAGCAATCTGCCCAGAGCTGCCGGTCAAATTGAGCGCGTCTATCTCCAACCCGCCCATGCGCGCGCTTACCCGGAAGCGATTCGCGCCATCCTACAGGCGGATTTGATCGTGGCGGGTCCGGGCAGCTTCTACACCAGCGTCCTACCCAATCTGCTGGTTGAAGCGATCCGCGACGCCATTCTCGCCTCGTCGGCCGTGCGCATCTACATCTGCAACGTAGCGACGCAGCCGGGCGAAACGGATGGCTACACAGTGCTCGACCATCTGCGTAAGCTGCGCGAACACATCGGCGACGCCTTCTTGATGGCGCTGGCCAATGACAACTATGACCCCCAGACGCAGCCTTCTCCTTCCGCCAGGTGGGTAACCATCCCACCGGCCGACGAATGGGGAGAATTTCGAATTTTTTCCGGCGACGTCGTCGATGCAGAGCGCCCCTGGCGCCACGACTCTCGCAAGCTC
>JANWYX010000330.1 GCA_025055055.1 Caldilinea sp.
TGACCATCGACTGCCACAATGAAATCTCCACCGGTTCCGGACGGACACACGCCGGGGAAGGCGGTGCGGATGGACTGTGCGGCTCCGCGCAGTCCGGCGCGAGCAGCAGGCGTACCCCGCAACACTTCGTTGACGATCACCCCACGTTTGCTTTTGTCGATGCCCTGTTCATCACTGCAAATCGGGCTGAACGTTGCACCGCTAATGCCCATGTAACTGTGTTCGTACGTTCCCTTTTCGATGAGGCTGGGCACCACGCGCTGCACGATGGCGACAGGAATTGCAAAGCCGACGCCGCTATTAGCGCGCACTTCGGAGCGGATCTGTGCGTTGACGCCGATCACTTCCCCGCGTTCATTGAAAAGCGGGCCGCCCGAGTTACCTGGATTGATGGCGGCGTCGGTCTGAATGGAATCGGGAATGCTATAGCTGCCGCGGGAGGAGGGGATGGTACGCCCCAAGGCGCTGACGATGCCGCTGGTCAGCGTGCCCTGCAATCCAAAGGGGTTGCCGATGGCGGCGACGCGCATTCCCACAAAGACTTCGTCCATGTTGCCCAGCTTCACCGGAATGAGCTCATACCCTTCCGGATCGATTTTGATGACGGCCAGATCGCTGTCCGGGTCGCGCCCCACGACTTCGCCGATGGCTACGGCTCCGTCATAAAAGGTGACCTGAAAGCGTCTGCCCTCCTCGACCACATGGGCATTGGTGACAATATGCCCCTGCACATCCCATACAAAGCCGGAGCCGTTAACCAACGGCAGCAGGTTGCCTTGATCGGGCTGGGCTTGAGGAAGCAGCGAACCACTACTCAACGCAGGGTGATCCATCCACACCGTGATGTTGACGACAGAGCGATTGTTCTGCTCGTAGAGATTGCGTAGGACTGCGCTTTCATAATCGATGCCTTCAGGCGGCGGCTGCACGATCACCAGTGGCTGAGGCGTCGCCTGGAAAGCGACCGGCATCGCCGAGGGCGGCGTACGCACTTGCGTCGACTGTACAGGCGCAGGGCGCAAGATGGTTATATACCCCAAAGCGACAACGCCACAGAGCGCAACTGCAAGCGAGAAAACCGCCAGAATGACAAAAAAAACGGAAAATTTGGATTGTCGCGCGGGCGGCGTTAGGTCGTACATGTTCATTTCCGTTTAAGACATGCCTCTACAATCGTTATGCACATTACTGTAGCGCGTCCATCCGAATCATACGGTGAATTGGCTCACGATCCAAACTGTATTTTCAAGCATCCATCCGGCGCTGAAGGCGAGCAGGAATCCTCGATGATGCCAAACTTCGAAGGCCGATGTGACTTCGACCATTGCTGTGGTACAATCATCGTGGCGGCGTTGGGGTCGCTTTTTTATGCAAGCGGCCATCCGCAAAAGAAGAACGATCGAGCATGAACCGACGTCAACTAGCCTTTGTTATTATCCTTAACGCACTCATCAGCCTGACGATCGCAGTGGCGGTCATCTGGGTGGTTGAACAGCGTCGCCTGGACGTCGAGCCGTTGGTTGCGTTGGAAACATCGAATGCGGCGTCGCTCCCCATCCCCACCTTCACGCCGACACCCGTCGCCGAAAGCCCCCCGGCGAAGGCTCCGACGCCGACGCCAACGCCGGAGGCCATCGGCGAGGATGAGGTCTACATCGTTCAGGCGGGCGACATCCTGTCGGCGATCGCTGCGCGCTACGGTGTCAGCATGCAGGCGATTATGGACGCCAACAACCTCACCAATCCAGATTTCGTCTTTGTCGGGCAGAGATTGGTGATTCCGCGCGGCGGGTCATCGTCCACCTTGCCAACTGCGACCAACACGCCCGTTTCGGCGTCCACGGGAGGTACGGGGCTGCGGATCGCGTCGTTTGTCGGCGTCGGCGCGCTCGCCGGCGAGGGTGTGCAAATTGCAAACGACAGCGATCTAGTGGTCAATCTCCAGGGCTGGCGGCTCGAAAAAGAGAACGGCCCTGTCTATCAATTTGGCGGCGTCTCCCTGTTCCCCGGCGCCGGCGTCACGCTGTATACGGGGACGGGCGTAGACACGAGCGTCGCGCTCTACTGGAATCAGGCGGCGCCGCTTTGGGAGCGCGGCGCTGTGGCTCGTTTGGTGAATCCACAGGGACAGGAAATATCCAGACTCACAGTTCCGTGACCTTCTATCCATCTACGAATCGCAGAGGAACAACAGACCTATGAGCAATGGGAAATCAAGTCGCAGTCTGCGGCGTGGACGGCGACGGTTCTTTCGTCCGGTAAAGGAAAACGCAACAAAATCTACAACGATCCCTCAATCCCCGATCGCTCAACCGTCGCCTGGCCTGGAGGCGCCGGCGCGGCGACGCAAGGCGCGCCGTAAGGCGCGCTCGCGCCAGCGAATAACGGAGGAGGTGCGCGCACCGTCCGGCACAGAGACAGAAATCGACTACGTTCCGCCGCTTTCTGTCTTTATTTACACCCACACTTCACATCCGGAGATGCGCGACAGTTACGAATTTCGCCCAGAACATTTCTCCAAAGGTGGACGCCGGATCGAAGATTTTCAGATTGACATTTCTTTGCTGTTCGTGGAAGGCGGCGAGGGGGCCGACGATGCGCCACTGCTCAAAGGGTTGCCGAAGCCGGAATTTAACTGGACGGACTGGGAAGAGGAAGAGTGAATGTTACTTATGAACGCACCGATCGTGACGATTCGTTCGCTCGCCGATTATGTCGGCGAGACGGTGACGATACAGGGGTGGTGTTATGCGAAAACCACCAAAGGGAAACTGGTGTTTTTGCAGGTGCGCGATGGCACAGGCATTTGTCAGGCCGTCGTCTTTCGCAACAACGTCCAAGAGGCGGATTTTGAGGCGGCCAAATCCATCACCCAGGAAAGCAGCCTGATCGTCAGCGGAACGGTCAAGGCAGACCCGCGCGCTCCGGGGGTGCCGGGCGGGTATGAGCTGGACGTGGAGCGCGTACAGTTGGTCAGTCTCGCCGAGCCGTACCCAATCCAGCCCAAGGAGCATGGGGTTGAATTTTTAATGCAGCACAGACATCTCTGGCTGCGCTCCACGCGACAATGGGCGGCAATGCGCGTGCGTGCGGTCATCGTGCGCGCAATTCGCAACTGGCTGGACGACCACGGCTTCCTGAACGTAGACACCCCCATCATCACGCCTGCCGCAGCCGAAGGCACCACCACGCTCTTTCAGATCGACTATCACGGCGAACCCGCCTACCTGGCGCAAACCGGTCAACTTTACAACGAGGCCAACATCTTTGCGTTCGGCAAGGTCTACTGCTTTGGCCCCACCTTTCGCGCCGAGAAAAGCAAGACGCGCCGCCATCTGCAAGAGTTTTGGATGGTGGAGCCGGAGATCGCCTTTTGCGACCTCGAACAACTGATGGAGATCGAGGAGCAATTCGTCAGTTCCATCGTGCAGCGCTGTCTGGCGGAGTGTGAACCGGAGCTGAAAGTGCTCGAGCGCGACACCACAGCGCTGCAGCGCGTGGTCCCACCCTTTCCGCGCATCACCTACGACCAGGCGGTGGAGATGGTCAACGCCGCCGCCGCCCGTGGGGAGCTTGTGCCCGGCTATCCTGACCCTGTGCCTCCGCTCGAATGGGGAGACGATTTCGGCAGCCCGCATGAAACCTACATCGCCGCCCAGTTCGACAAGCCGGTCTTTGTGCACCACTATCCGACGCAGGTGAAGGCCTTTTACATGGAGCCGGAGCCGGATCGTCCAGAAGTTTGTCGCAGCGTCGACCTGCTGGCGCCCGAAGGCTACGGTGAGATCACGGGCGGCAGCGAGCGCATCAGTGACCCGGAAAAATTGATCGCTGCCATCCGACGCCACAACCTGCCGTTAGAACCGTATGCGTGGTATATCGACTTGCGCCGGTACGGCTCCGTCGTCCACAGCGGTTTTGGCCTGGGCGTGGAGCGCACCGTCGCCTGGATCTGCGGACTGGATCACGTGCGCGAGACGATCGCTTTCCCGCGCACGCTGACGACAATGCGTCCCTGAAGCGATCAGGACGTTTGTGCATTGAGCTATGGTCTTCTTTGCCACGTTGGCCTTCGCCTTTCTGCTCACTCTGCTCCTGACGCCGTTGGCGGGCCGGGTGGGGCGGCGTTGGGGGCTGGTCGATGCGCCGGGAGGGCGCCGCAGACATCGCGGCGTCGTCCCTCGCACAGGAGGGCTAGCGCTTTTCAGTGGCTTTTTTATCACCGTGCTTCTGATCACCTTCCTTCCTGAAACATCGACGGCGGTCGCAGATTGGTTTCCGGCGCGCAACGATCCGAACGAAGAGCGACGCCTGGCGGCGCTGTTGATCGGCTCCCTCTACTGCGCTCTCTTTGGACTGATCGACGACCGTTTCAACCTCAGCGCCGGGCCCCAATATCTCATTCAATTCGGCGCCGCCGTGATTGCGTTCGCCGGCCTCATTTTCATCAAGCACGTCAACAATCCCTTCGCTGATGGGTTCCTATGGGGGCCGGACGGCTTCCCTTGGTGGCTGGTCTTTCTGCTCACCGTCTTCTGGTTTATGGGGATGATGAACACGATCAACTTTCTGGACGGCGCCAGCGGGCTGGTGGCGGGGGTCACTGCCGTTTTATCGACGGTGTTGGCGCTTCACATGATTTTCAAGGCGCAGCCGCCCCAGCTGAGCGTCGCCCTGCTGCCCACGGCGCTGCTCGGCGTCACGTTGGGGTTTCTGCCGTTCAATTTTGCGCGGCGCATCTTTATGGGAAGCAGCGGCAGCTATTTCTTGGGCTTCGCCGTCGCCGCACTGGGCATCATCGGCGGCGCGCGGCTGGCCACCGTGATGATGGTCGTCGGTCTGCCGGCGTTGGAGGTGGGCTGGCTGATGTATTCGCGCTGGCGCCGCGGCCTGTCGCCGGGGCAAGGGGGCCGCGATCACCTGCATTTTCGGCTGCTGGATATGGGCGTCGACGAACGCGTCCTGGTGGTGAGTTACTGGCTCTTCTGCGCTGTGTTGGGAGTTTTTACCCTGACGATCGACGACCGTCTCTTTAAACTGGGCGCCTTGCTGGTCGGCGCAGTGGCAGGAATCGCACTCTTTGTTTGGGCCGGCCGACAGACGCCGGAGACGCCCGCGTAGTCGCAAGCCCGTCGACGCCACACTTCGCTGCAACTTCACGGTCGCCATTTCGTATTGGTGTTTCAAGGTAGAAAATACAACTTTTCAGAGAACTTTATGAACTTTGCAATATGAACTTTGCGATTGGCGAAGTTGCTCCTCTTTCCGGAAGCTTCAAGCTGCCTAGAAGAGGAGAACGCAGGCATCGATTCTCTAGCAAGGAGAAGACCTATGGATTTTATCAAAGCGCTCACTTTTATCACAGAAGATCCGCGGTGGAAGGAGAAAGTCGTGATCGGCGCTGCGCTGGCGCTCTTTGCCCCGTTGATTGTGCCCGCCCTCGTCCTGCTCGGCTACGCGTTGCGCCTGATGCAAAACATGCGTGACGGCAAACGGACGCCTTTGCCGGAGTGGGACGATTGGAGCGGCGACCTGGTGCGCGGCTTTAAGCTCGCCATCGTCTACCTGATCTGGAGCTTGCCGGCGGCGACGGCGGGGGTTCCCCTCTTCTTCGGCTCGATCATGGCGGACTCTGACGGCTTCGTGCGCACCTTCGGCGTCATGGTCCTGGTCGGGACGACCTGTCTGACCTTCCTGTACGGCATTTTCGTCACGCTGATGACGCCCGGCTTTGTGCTCTGGTTTGCGCGCGACGAACAAATTCAGAGCGGCCTGCAACTGAGCGAAATTTTCGCCTGGACGCGCCAGCACCTGATCGAGGTCGTGCTCTTCCTGATCGCAGTGCTGATCGCCAATTTTATATTCTTTATGGCGGCAAGCGTCATCGGTACGCTATTGTGCCTGGTGGGGCTGGTGCTGACAATTCCACTGGCCACCTTCGCAACGTATATGTACCAATTCAATTTGCTGGGCCAGATCGCCTATAAGGACAGAACGGGCGAGCTGTACTATCCTCCACTCGGGGCGCCGACTCCATCGACGGAGAGCGCCGGCATCGATCCATCCATCTGATAAACAAACCGATAAGGGGGATAAAGACCTTCCCGGACGCCTTTAGGCGTCCGGGAAGGGAGCGACGCGCAATTTCCGTAGAATCCGGCGCCTTCATTGACCACCGGATAAAACACAATCGACATGAAGGCGCACACCTAACCGCATCTTTGCGCGCAAGGATTATCGTCGCGCTCAATCTGGTGTCCGGCTCGCACGGAAACTCACCGCCAGAGCGCCGTTGGCGTCACGCAGCTCGAGCACATCTCCTCGGATCGACCACGTGGCGACCGTCTTTAGCGCCGCTAGATAGTTGGCCTCTTGCTCCATCACGCCCTCAGGCTCGCTGCAGAATTTCCGCGTAGAAATGATCGGCGCAAGCGCAATGGTGTCGCCGTCGAGAGTGTAGCTGGTGCGATAGTTGTTGCAGCCCGCCGAACCGAACAGCATCCCTTCCTCATCGAAGACGGCCGTCATCTCGGTTCCTTCCAAAAGACTGACAACCGCCTGTCGACCGCTGTTGACCGTGGTTGCAACCCAGACGACGCCGGTCAACGAAGCCTGCGGCTGAGGCGCCAGGGTCAGTACAACGGCGCCGGAAGCATCCAACAATGCAACTCCGTCATCTTTCGGAGCATAAGCAGCCACCTTCCCAAGCGCCGCCAGAATCGCCTGCTCCTGCGCCATGATAGATTCCTCACACATCATTAGGGTGCTGCCGACCTGTGCAATCGTCAACTGTTGACCGGCGAGCGCATAGTCGGCAAAGAAGCTATTGCAACCGGAGTTGCCGGCGACTTGACCGCCCTGGAAGGTGATCGTAGCATCGGCAACGGTTTCGTTGAGCGCAGCGTCGGCGCCGAGATATTCGACAATGTGCCAGATCACGCCTTCAAGAGTTGGCTCTCCCTCGGTGACACCCTCTCCGACATTTTCCTTCCCGGCCATGTCGGGCTCCTCGAACGCCGGCGTCGCTTTCGTTTGAGGCCCGGATGGCTCCGGCGGCGCCACCGATTGGCAAGCGCCGAAGAGCAGCGCCGCCACCATGAATCCTCCTATCAGCAAGATGGCTTGAAAAATGCTTGTTTTTTGCATAGGGTGTTGTCCGTTTCTCTGAGCTACGTTCCAACGACACAACGATGCAACAACAGCCTGCGCCGCCAACCCCTCCAGTTTTGCACCGGCAGGTGTCGCCACATCGAGCTCCATGCGCATCATCGTCGCCCGCACTTGTGCAGAATCATAGCTGAAGGTAGATCGTTCCAGGCAGGCCGTCCGGACGCATTCTGCACACGTTCAAAGAAAGCATCGCCGAGCCGATCGATGAGGTCGCCGTCGAGCGGCGTCCAGCGTAACATCCGGCTTGCGCAGGTCACACCCCCGGCGCAACACCCCGCTCGCGTAGAACACGCCTCCGGCGTGACATCCCCACCCACAGTGTCCGGACAAAAGCCGAGCCTACAGTCGCATACGAACGTCACGCCCCCGGCTTGACATCTCCGTGGGAGCCTTCCGAAAAGTTGTCTGTTGCGAGAAAAACCCACCAACAGCGTCGCTCTGTTATGCTTTCGATTCCTCCTCTCTGCTCCACAGCTGCACCAATTTAATGCACACTTCTGTTGCACGCCCCATATCTTGCACACTGATGTATTCGAGCGGCCCATGGATGTTCTGCATGCCGGTGAAGATGTTCGGCGTGGGCACGCCCATCTCGGTCAGCTGCGAGCCGTCGGTGCCGCCTCGAATCGGGATAGAGAAGGGTTCGACGCCCACCTGCCGGCACGCCTCGCGCGCCAGCTCGACCGGGCGCATGTCGTTTTCCAGCCAGTAGCGCATGTTGCGATACTGCGGCGTGATTGTGCAGGTGATGCGAGCGCGCGGCTCGGTGGCCTGGATCGTCTCACAGACTTGCCGGAGCAGTCGTCCATGCGCGTCCAATCGATCCATCTCGAAGTCGCGCAGGATGAAATGCAGCTCCGCTTCGGCCGCCGTGCCACTCATCTGATAGACATGGATGAATCCCTCTCGTCCTTCGGTCGTCTCCGGCGTCAGCCTCACATGCGGCAGGGTGTCGATGAGCTTGGCGGCCAAGTGCAGCGCGTTGACCAACTTGCCCTTGGCCTGCCCCGGATGGATCGAGACGCCTTGAATGCGTACGGTCGCTTTGTCTGCCGAGAAGGTCTCATAGACGATCTCGCCCAAGTCGCCGCCGTCTAGGGTGTAGGCGAACTTGGCGCCCAGATCGGCAGGCAGGTTCGGATGCACGCCGCGACCGATCTCTTCATCGGGCGTGAAGGCGATGCGCAGCTTGCCGCGAGGGATCGCGGGATGCGCCAGCAGGTGCCGAGCCATCGTCATGAGAATGGCGACGCCGGCTTTGTCGTCGGCGCCAAGCAATGTGGTTCCACTGGCGGTCACGATGTCCTCGCCGACCTTTTTCGCCAGATAGGGCGACTGCTTCGGCGATAGCACCTGCGACGGGTCGTCGGGCAACACGATCTCGCCGCCGTCGTAATTGCGATGCACGATCGGCTTGACGCCGCTGGCGTTGAAGGCGGGCGCAGTATCCACGTGCGCCAGAAAGCCGATCACCGGCGCGCGGGTTTCGACGGTCGCCGGGAGGGTGGCGAGCACGGCGCCGTAGTCGGTCAGCGTCACCTCCTGCGCACCGATTTGCCTTAGCTCTTCGACGAGCAGCTTGAGCAGGTCGAACTGCTTCGCCGTGCTCGGCGAGGTGGCCGATTTTTCATCCGACTGCGTGTCGATCTTGCAATAGCGAATCAGTCGTTCTTCGAGTTCCCGGTCGAATTGTGTGCGCGTCATGACTCATCTCCAATCTTTTTGTTGATGCGGCTTGTAGCCGCACGTTTTTGTGAGGGTCCACCGGCGGTTGCGAACCGCTGCGCGGGCCTATAGGGGATCGCCTCCGGCAACACATTGCGCCGCCTACATCCTCACGCTGAAGACGGCAATACACACCGGTCGTCTGTGCAGCGCCGGCTGCGTGCGGGCGATCTGCACCGGCTCTTCCGGATAGAGCATCAAATAAATTCTCCATGTAGGCTGCCTAGTTCTCCACAAGCCTGGGCTTGCGATTGCCGTCATGGCCGCCGGTGTCTCGGTCGCGCCGTTGGAACGAGACGCAGCGAACATCGTGTTGAGCCGATTGCAACCGTCAGTCTATACGCCTCGCCGTCCTCTCCAAAATTCAGTGTGAGGTTTGCGTCCGGCGCCCGGCTGTTCAACGTGGTGAGCAGAACGCCACCGGTCTTGCAGTCTTCCGATACTGCAAAGAGGATGAGCACAGTGTGGACGCTCTTCACCTTGCAAGACCGTCTGCAGTCGCCGGAGCATGCAGTTCATCGCTCAACATTCCGGCGACTGCGCTCAGCGAGGGCAAATACGACGCCTACACCGACTCCCAGGTAAGTAAGCAGACGTTGGCAAGGATGGAGCGCACGGCTGCGATCGGGTAGGTGTAAAAAATGCGCAGATTTCAACTCGGTGAAATTCCACGGCGTGTCTAGGGAATTGGCGACTGTAATTTCGCTCCTCGAACGCCGACTCTGCTCATCGAAATTGGCCAACCTTGCAACGGCTTCACCCCAGCCTAAGCGTTTTCGGCGTTGCCACCGCTTAGACGTTATGGTAGAATCGCTTACGGAGTAACTTTTGTTGGCGCAACCCAAAAGACTGTCATATCGTTTTGCGCACAGCGTTTGGCACCGATTCATTCCAGCATTTACCGGACTTTTGAAAGGCCGCATTCGATGCGCCACTTGTGGATAAGCGTTGCGCTATTCACCACGATCGTCGTCTTTGCTCTTGCCGGGGCTGCGCCATCATATGCGGCCACCCCGGCTCATCCCGGCGAAAGCCCTGCCCTACAGCCAAACTGCATCCAACTGGTCAACAACGGGGCCTTTGAATCGCCGAACCTGGCGGGCTGGTCAACCCAGGGCTACGCCTGGCCCGATTCGCAGGTCAAGTTTTCCGGAAACTTTTCTGCGCGTATCGGGCTATCGACCACCCTCCCCAATCAAAACGTGAGCAGCACGCTCCGCCAGACGATCAATCTGCCTGCAGGCCACACCATCACGCTCTCGTTTCAATGGTTCCCGCAGTTCGATCTGAACATCGGCGACGCCGACATACAGTTCGTCAATATTCAGACTGCCGATGGCGCCCTTGTTCCGGTGGTTTTGTCCACCAAACAAAACCTCACATCCTGGCAATTTGTCGATTTTTCGCTGAACAGCTTCGCAGGCCAGCAGATTACGTTGATTTTTAGCGTCAACAACGACGGAGTCGGCAGCAGGACATGGATGAACGTCGACGACGTTTCCGTCGTCGCCTGTCCTATAACCCCGACTGCTACCTCGACGCCCACCGTCACGCTGACGCCCACGCCCACCTTCACTGCGACGCCGCTTCCCTCTGGCTGTGTGACCGACGGCATCCTCAACGGCGGCTTTGAGGAAGACTCCTTCTGGATCTTCGGAAACGCGCCTGTACGTCCCGCCTTCGTCGGCTCGCCGGTGCGCACGGGCCTACGCGCGGTGCGCCTCGGCATCGATCCCGCCGCCGTTCCTGTCAGCCCCTCGCAAGAAAGTTTTTCTTCGATTCGGCAACCATTCCAGATCTCGCCGCTGGCCAGCACGGCTTCGCTGAGCTGGTGGCATCTCGATCGCACCGAGGAAGGCCCACTGGAGAATGCGCCGCGTGGAGTGCTGATCGACCGACAGGAGGTCATTCTGCTCAATCTCGACAATTCCACCGAAGCAATTCTCTATAGCAAGCGGCTCAACAACGCCTCTTGGCAACAGACGAGCGTCGATCTCACGGCCTTTCGCGGCAAAGCGTTGGTGCTCTATTTCAACGTCCTGAACGACGGCAACAACCTGCGCACCTGGCAATACATCGACGACGTGGTGTTGACCATCTGTTATGCGCCGACGGCCACGGCGACCCCCACCTCGCCGCCGACGCCGACCCCACCTCCCACCGATACACCCACCCCCACCATCACACCGACGGACACGCCGTCATCGGCCATGTCCGGCTCCGCCGTCGAACCCTCCGGCGCAAACGGAGACCTCGAAAGCGGCGAGCCCACCATCCTGCCGGTGGAAGGAGCAGGCCCTCAGGCGGCGATGTTTGAAACGGCGCCAACGCGCTCCGAACCGAGCTGGCTCGATCGCTCGATCCGAGAGGGGTTGACGCCGATTGCGATCATGACCGGCATTCTGGCCATCATTGCTTTGGGTGTAGGCATCGCAATTTACCGACAGCGCTCAGACACCTCTTCATAGTTGATTGTCATCTATTCAAAGGCTAAATCTATTCAGAGGCTAAATCGGCTCTATCAGGAGAAGCTCTTCATGAAGGTCACTTCTTTGAATGAGTATCAGCGCGCCTCGCGTCGCACATGGAATCTTATCCACACCGATCACCCGATCGTCTATCCCACGTTAGGGCTGGTCAATGAAGCGGGTGAAGTCGCAGGCAAAGTCAAGAAACTCTTTCGCGACAAGGGAGGGGTAATCTCGCCGGAGGATCGCGAGGCGCTCAAGCAGGAATTGGGCGATGTGCTGTGGTACCTGACGCAGATCGCCACCGAGCTGGGTATCGATCTTGAGGAGGTGGCGAGCGCCAACTTGACCAAGCTCTACGATCGGCTGGAGCGAGGCAAAATTCGCGGGGACGGTGACGCGCGTTGATTCATCGCATCCGGTCGGGATGGCGAAAGCAAGAGATGAGGTGATCGTTGACCAACCCGCACGCCTGCATAAAGGCATAACAGATGGTGGGGCCGACGAAGGTAAAGCCGCGACGTTTGAGCTCTTTGCTCATGGCGACCGATTCCGGCGTTTGCGCCGGCAGCTCGTGCAGCGAGCGTCGCCGATGGACGATCGGCGCACCGTCGACAAAACGCCAGACATAGGCGTCGAAGGAGCCGAATTCCGCCTGCACTTCTAAAAAGGCGCGGGCGTTGCGGATGAACGCCTCAATCTTAAGCCGGTTGCGCACAATGCCGGGATTCTCGAGCAGCGACGTCACTTTGGCCTCGTCGTATGCGGCGACTTTCACCGGATCGAAGGAATCGAAAGCGACGCGGTAATGCGCCCGCTTGCGCAAGATAGTCAGCCAGGAAAGCCCGGCCTGCGCACCTTCTAGACAGAGCATCTCAAACAGTTTGCAATCGTTGTGGACCGGAACGCCCCACTCTTCGTCATGATAGGCAAGATACAGCGGATCGTTTCCCGCCCACCCACAACGCTCCAGTTCACCCATACCCGTACTCTCCCGCTCTTTTGCTCATGCGCTGGCGTCGAAATGCGCCGGTTCGGTCAGCACCGGCTCCACCTCCGGCCCCCGCGCGCCTGCGACCAGCCGACCGGTGACGACTTGCGGATCGTGTTGGAAAACCAGCAGGGCACCCTTCTCCATCGCCTCATAGCGCAGGCGACGCTTGGTCTCGATGCTGATCATCGGCATGATGTCGAAAGACGGCACCCACGCCAGCCGCGACAGATGCACCGCCCAGCTTGCCGCATCGCCCAAAAAAAGCAGGCTTTCGCCCTGGCTTTCGACCCACACCACCTGGATCGCCTGCGTGTGACCGGGAGCAATGTCGGTGCGCACGCCGGTCGCCAGCCGCTGCGGGCCATCGACGATTTCGAGCCGGTTGCGCTCGAGCAACGGACGGAAGTTGTCGGCGATGTAGGTGGCGGCGGTGCGCTCGTTGGGATAGCTGGCGTCGGCCAGCTCGATGCGGTTGCCGATATAGCGGGCGCGCGGGAAGGTGGGCACAGCAAGCTGTTCCGCAGCGTCGTCCGCCCAGCGTGTGGCGCCGCCGATGTGGTCGCCGTGAAAGTGGGTGAAAAGCACAATGTCGATGTCCTCCGGCTTGTAGCCCACGCGCGCAATCTCGCCGACCAGCCGCAAGTTGCGCGCATTTAGCCCCATACGCTCGCGCACCTTAAGCGGCAACTTGTCGCCGTTGCCCACGTCCACCAGAATCAATCCGGCGTCAGATTCGATCAGCAGCGAACGGGAGTCGCACGGCACGAGGTTCGTGGGCGTCGGCTCGATCACACGCTCCCACATCAGCCGAGGCACCAGCCCAAAAAAGCCGCCGCCATCGACGTAGTGCAGCCCGTCGCTCAAAATGTGACAGCGAATTGCCCCGATCTGCAAGGTGTAGGCCATAGCTCTCTCCTGCTTGTTTTGCGGCGACCCTTCAGACTCAGGGCTTAAAGGGCCGCCGCAGGTGGTACATCTTCCATGGTACGTATGGTTGCAGTATGGCATGATGGTCTGCGCCTCGACAAATCGAAAGACAAATAGGCGGAGACGGTCGCCGATCCGGGCAAGATCATTCTGCCAAGCCCCGGCAGTTTTTGATTTGTCATTTTGTTTTTTGACTAATTTATTTGTATCGTGTATTATAATTTCACATTATGAAATAACATCGCTTCATTGTCTGTGAACGTGCGACCTATGTTTCCCGTAAAAGAAGCTGACCTGCACGCAACCGAATTCTACCCGGGCACGCAGGCGGTGGCGCGCGCCATTGCGCTGCTTAAGGCCTTCAGCGACGCGCAACCGGAGTGGACCTTAAACGATCTAGCGCGGGCGACCGGCTTAAACAAGACGACGGCCTTTCGCCTGCTCTCTGCGCTGGAGGCCGAACATCTGGTGATGCGCAATCCGCTATCAGGCGCGTATCGACTGGGTGTAGAGCTGATCGCCCTTGGCGGCGTGGCAATGCGATCGAATCCGCTGCGCACAGTGAGCAGGCCGACGCTGGTCACCTTGGCCGAGCAGTCCGGCGAGGCAGCCACGTTGGAGGTGCTGATGGATGCTCACGTGCTCGTGCTTGACGAGGTCGCAGGGGACAATCCCATGGGCATGACGCAGGACGTCGGCAGTCGGCTCCCGGTGCACGCCACGGCGACGGGCAAGGTGCTGTTGGCGTTTAGCTCCGAAGAGCAAACGGAAAAGTTGCTGGCAGCACCGTTGCAGCCGCTCACCGAACGGACGGTGACCGAGCCGGAGCAGTTGCGCCGAGAGCTGGCGCGCATTCGGCAGGAGGGCTTCGCCGTCACACAGGGGGAGCTGGAGCCGGGGTTTGTAGCCGTGGCGGCGCCGGTGATCGACCGGGAGCGACAAGCGGCAGCGGCAATCAGCGTGGGCGGGCCAAGCCTGCGTCTCACCGCCGAGCGGCTGCCCCAAATTGCGGCAATGGTGCAGATGGCAGCCCGACAGATTTCTCGTCAGCTTGGCTACTGGCCGGGTTGAGGGCTCTTCGCATGACTTGAAACAGGAGGCGCTATGTTGAGAACCAATCCAACTCGAACTCTCTCCCGACTCAATGTGCCCGGCCCCAAGGCGCGGGCAATCCTGGAACGCGATCGCGCCGTCGTCTCGCGCGCCTATGGCCGCGTGGCGGACTTCGTGATGTCGCACGGTCTCGGCTCGCAAGTGTGGGACGTGGACGGCAACCGCTATCTCGACTTCATGTCGGGGATCGCCGTCAATGCAACCGGCCACAGCCATCCCCACGTGGTGCGTGCCATCCAAGAGCAGGCGGAAAAATTCCTGCACATCTCTTCGGATTATTATCATGAAAGCTGGGTGCGACTGAGCGAGCGCCTCGACGAAATTGCGCCCTTCGCAGAGTCGGCGAGCGTCTTTTTGGGAAACTCCGGCACCGAGGCGGTCGAAGGCGCCATCAAATTGGCGCGGTATCACACCGGACGGCCGTACTTCTTGGGTTTCATCGGCGGGTTCCACGGCCGCACGCTCGGCTCGCTCGGCTTCACCGCCAGCAAAATCACCCAGCGCCGCGGCTTTCTCCCCCAACGCGAGGTAATTCATGTCCCTTATCCCTATGAATATCGCCCGCTGCTGGCGATGCAGCCCGGAGAAGCGGACTACGGCGAGACTGTCGTCAACTACATTGAACGGGTGATCTTTAAAAACCTGGTCTCGCCTGATGAAGTCGCTGCCGTGCTCGTTGAGCCGATCCAGGGTGAGGGCGGCTACGTCGTGCCACCGGCGTCTTTCTTTCCACGGCTGCGCGAGCTGTGCGACCGACATGGCATCCTGCTGATCGTCGACGAAGTACAGACCGGCATGGGACGCACCGGCAAATGGTGGGCGATCGAGCACTGGAACGTTGAGCCGGACATCGTCTGCACGGCCAAGGGCATTGCGTCAGGGGTGCCGCTAGGAGGCTTCATCGCCCGTCAGAGCGTCGCCACCTGGCCGACCGGAGCCCACGGCAATACCTACGGGGGCAATCCGCTGGCAATGGTGGCGGCCCTGGCGACGATGGAAGTGCTGGAGAGCGGCGGCATTCAGAACGCCGCCGAGCAAGGCGCCTATCTGCTTTCTCGGCTGAACGAAATGGCGGCGCATCACCCCAGCATCGGCGACGTGCGCGGCAAAGGGCTGATGATCGGCGTTGAGTTTGTCCAAGACAAAGCGACGCGCGCTCCCAACGCTCGCTTGCGCGACCGCGTCATCGAGCTTGCCTTCGAGCACGGCCTGCTCATCATGGGTTGCGGCGTCAGCGCCATGCGCATCATTCCACCGCTCATCATCACCCGCCCGGAAGTGGACGAGGGGCTGGAAATCTTCGAGCACGCAGTGACGCTGGCCGAAGAGGAGCTGATGTGAAAGTGGATTCAATGTAAAGGCGCAAAGCGAGAGATGGACCGTCCAGGCAAAAGCACGCGAACGTAATGTTACAGGAAAATCTTCATGCGCCCTCGCGCCCTTTTGTGGATTTCCTCGATCCAAGAAGGGCGCGAAGAACACGAAGAAAAACGCATGAAGCGTTCGAGACGCCGCAAGTCCCGTCTATTCAATCACAATCTCATCAAACGCAATGTCCTCCGGCTGCGGGTAGCGCATGTTCAACCCTTCCAGCGTGTGGATAATGACGTGCGAAATCACCAGGTTGCGATACCATTTGCGGTCGGAGGGCACGATGTACCACGGCGCGTACTCGGTGCTGGTCTTGCCGAGCACCGCCTCGTAGGCGGCCATGTATTCGTCCCATCGCTTGCGTTCGGCCAAGTCACCCATTGAAAACTTCCAACGTTTCTCCGGCGTATCGAGCCGCTCTTGCAATCGACGACGCTGCTCCTCCTTGCTGATGTGTAGGAAAAATTTGAGGATCGTCGTCCCCTCGTCGGCGAGCAGCTTCTCGAAGGCGTTGATGTGCTCATAGCGACGCCCCCACACCTCCGGCGGAACCAGGCCATGCACGCGCACGACTAACACATCTTCGTAGTGGCTGCGGTTGAAAATCACGATCTCTCCGGTGCCCGGCGTCTGCTTATGGATGCGCCACAGAAAATCATGCGCCAGCTCCACCGCCGTCGGAACTTTGAAGGAAGCCACCTTGACGCCCTGCGGATTGACGCCGTCAAAGACATGGCGGATCACGCCGTCCTTGCCTGAGGTGTCCATGCCTTGCAGGACAATGAGCACCTTGTGCTTTCCCTCCGCATAGAGCAACTCTTGCAATGTCTCCAACCGCTTGTTAAGTTCTTCGAGGTCGCGCTTCCCCTGTTTCTTATCTCCATCATACAGGCTCTTGTCGTCCGGCGGCCATTGCGAAAGATGAACCGTGCTGCCCGGCTGCACGCGATAATGATCGACGTTCATGACAGAAAACTCCTCTTGTGTTTGCTGAGGATAAACACCGATTGGTTCCCGCATTGTACCATGTTTAATTTTCCTCTCCGATTGCGCTAAATTTGCACATTCAGCGAAGCCATTGTATAGTCTTGCCTCAGTTTTAATGTGATTAACATAGATTTTCATAGATTTCGATTTTTCATAGATTTCGATCGTAGAATTTTCTTACAAGTCACTATCCAAAGAAGGTCTTCATGCGTGCGTTCCCGTCATATCCGCCTCCACGCTTGATCTTCTGGGAGACGACCGCAGGCTGCAACCTGGCCTGCCTCCACTGCCGGCGTATCACGGTTGCGGACCAACTATTGCCCCAAGATCTATCAACTGCCGAAGCGTTTGACCTGATCGACCAGATCGCCGCCTTCGCCCGACCGATCTTTGTCCTATCCGGCGGCGAACCACTCTTCCGGCCCGACATCTTTGCCATCGCCCGCCGCGCCGCCGATGTCGGCCTGCTCGTGGCGCTCGCCACCAACGGCACGCTGATCGACGCCGCTGTCGCGCGCCAGATCAAGGAGAGCGGCGTGCGTCGCGTCAGCATCAGCTTCGACGGCGCCGACGCCGCCACCCATGATCTGTTCCGCGGGACAGGCGCCTTTGAAAGAGCACTTGCCGGCATGCAACATCTCCGTGAAGTCGGCGTGCCTGTGCAAATCAACACCACCGTTGCGCGACACAACATCCATCAGATGGATCAAATGCTGGCGTTGGCAAAAACGCAAGGCGCCCAGGCGTTGCATCTCTTCCTGCTCGTACCCGTCGGCTGCGGCGTGGAGATTGCTCCCGAGCAACAGATTTCCGGCGCCGAATATGAACAGGTGCTGCACTGGATGTACGACGCAGAAATGGCCGGTGGCATCGAGCTGAAAGCGACCTGTGCGCCGCATTATTTCCGCATTGTGCGCCAGCGACAGGCAGAGGAGCGCCGACGAGGCATCGTGCGCCGGCGACCGGACAGCCATCATCGCCAGCAACGCGCTGGCGGCGCTCACGCCGGCGACCGTCCCGGCGACGCGCAGCGCGCCATGAACGCCATGACCAAAGGCTGCCTGGCCGGCACCGGCGTCTGTTTCGTCAGCCATCGCGGGGACGTGTTCCCCTGCGGCTATCTGCCGGTTGAGGCGGGAAACATCCGCAGGCAACCGTTGCAAGAAATTTGGGAGAAGTCGACGCTTTTCGCCGACCTGCGCGACGCCAGTTTGTTGCGCGGCAAGTGCGGCCTCTGTGAGTTCAAAAACATCTGCGGCGGTTGTCGCGCCCGCGCCTACGGCATGACGCACGAATACCTGGACGAAGAGCCTTTTTGCACATATGAACCGCAAACGACCATACAACCCTCTTCCAGCAGGCTCGTCGAGATGTAATCAATACCCTATAACCTGGAGGCGCAGCTTGTAGCTGCGCTTTTTCAAAAGATCCAAAACCTGACGGTCCACCAGAAGCGCCCGGCTGGAAACCGAACCTACGACAAACCTTTGTAGAGTTACAAAGTGAAGTCACCGGTTAGAGAGCACATTAAAGGAGAGCAGGTTAAAAAACAATGACGCACCCTTTTGCAACCGATGAACGACTTGACATTAGCGAGCAGGCCCGTACCGCTGACGGACAGATTATCCGCCTCAACCGTCGCCTCTTCATGCAACTGCACGCCTTTGGCGGCTGCGGCGACCCCACTCCATTGATCGACTCGCTGCGTCAGCAACCCTTCGGCAGCGTGCTCTATCTGGACGTCAACGATCCCCGAGGCGTGGCGCTGCTCACCTTCAGCGAGGACGCCGACTTTTTTGTAGGTGAGCTGCGCAGCTATCTGAACCGCCCGCCCTTCGTTGCGCTGCAGCCGAAGCCGGAATACACCATGTTCGGCCGCACCTATGCCATCGGCAACGAGGAGGACCTGGAGCGTGCGCTGATCACCCGTCCACGGCAGAAAGTCTGCGACCCGAAATGGCCCTGGGCCATCTGGTACCCGCTGCGCCGCGCCGGCTCCTTCGAGCAACTTTCGCCCCAGGAGCAGCGCACGATCCTGATGGAGCACGGCGGCGTCGGCCACGCCTATGGCCGCGCAGGCCACGGCACCGACATTCGTTTGGCTTGCTTCGGTCTAGACAAAAACGACAACGACTTCGTCGTCGCCCTGGTCGGGCCGGAGCTGTACCCCCTTTCCTCCATCGTGCAGCGCATGCGCAAGACCAAGCAGACCTCGCAGCATCTGGCGCGGCTTGGCCCGTTCTTCGTCGGCAAGGCGATCTGGCAATACGAAGGAGCGGACGCATGAAGACTGCCGTCCTGCTGCTGGCCTACGGCGGCCCCAACTCCCTGGCGGACATTCCCGCCTATCTGCTCGACATCCGCGGCGGCCGTGAGACGCCGCAGTCGCTGATCGATGAGATCTCCCATCGATATGAGGCCATCGGTGGCTCATCGCCCCTCCTGCGCATCACGCAAAGCGCGGCGGCGAAACTGCAAGAGCGCATCGGCCTGTCTGTCTATGTCGGCATGCGTCACTGGTCGCCGTGGATCAAGGATGTCGTGGCGCAGATGGCCGCGGACGGCGTCCAACAAGCGGTCGTCATCTGCATGGCGCCTCACTACAGCAGCCTCAGCATCGGCGCGTATCGTCGCCGGCTTGACGAGGCGTTGGCACAGCTCGAGCGGCCATTTGAAGTTCACTTCATTGAAAGCTGGCACATGCACCCCAAATACATCGACGCCGTCGCCGCGAACGTGCGCATGGCGCTGGAGCGCTTCGCGCCAGAGGAACGAGACGACACGTTCGTCGTCTTCACAGCGCACAGCCTGCCCGCCTTTATTCTGGAGCGTGGAGAGCCGTATGACCGCCAGCTGCGCGAGACGGCGAGCCTGTTGGCGCAAACGCTGAACTTGCCCGCAGAACGGTGGGGCTTCTCCTATCAAAGCGCCGCCAACACCGGCGTTCCCTGGCTGGGGCCACAGATTGAGGAGTTCATTGTCGAGCTAACGCAGCGCGGGGAGAAGAACGTGATCGTAGCGCCGATCGGGTTTATTGCCGACCATGTCGAGGTGCTCTATGATATTGACATTGGCGTACAAGCGATCGCACGCGAACATGGCGTGCGCGTTGAACGGCCGCCGATGCTTAACGACAGCCCAGCAATGGTGAATATTTTGACGGCGCTGGTTGAGGAAGCGTTGCAGGCGACGCCTTCCGGTCAGCAGTGAAACCGCTACACAATTGCGACGAAGATGAAATTGCAGAAAGATTCCGAAATGGACGCGTCTTCTATCCTGCTGGTTGGACTGAGCCATCACACGGCACCCATTACCGTGCGCGAACGTTTCTCGTTCGATGCGAACAGCCTGCGCTCCCTGTTATGCGCCTTCCGCAACGATGGAGAGGAAGAAAGCGTCTTGCAGGAAGTTATCGTGCTTGCGACCTGCAACCGCCTCGAGGTGTACGCCGTGAGCCTTGAACCCACGGCAGCGCATCAAATCGTCGGCGAAATTGCGCGTCAACGCAACGCGACGCAGGCCGAGTTAACTCCTTATGTCTATATCAAGACCGGCCAGGCGGCGATTGAGCACCTGCTCCATGTCGCCTCCGGGTTGGACTCCTTGATCCTGGGCGAGGCGCAAATTTTAGGCCAGGTGGCCGACGCGTATGCGTCCGCACAGGCGAACGGAGGCAGTGGACCAATTCTTGCACGACTCTTTCACACAGCGCTTCACTGCGGAAAACGTGCGCGCAGAGAGACGGCTATCGGCAGCTATACAACGTCGATCAGCCATGCGGCTGTGAAACAGGCCAGGGCGCTTCTGGGCGATCTCTCCCATCGCACCGCGCTGATCCTCGGGGCAGGCGAAATGGCGGAGCTGGCTGCGGCTGCGCTGAATCAACATCAGATCGCCTCCCTCTTCTGCATCAATCGCACGCAAGCCCACGCCGAGCGATTGGCTGCGCAGGTTGGCGGCTGCGCCCTGGAGTGGCGTCGGCTTGACGAGGCGCTGGCGACGGTCGATCTGGTGATCAGCGCCACCGCTGCGCCCTCGATGATACTCACCGCAGCGACGGTTGCACAGGCGATGGGCGCGCGCAACGGCCGCCCGCTGGTCCTGTTTGACATCGCACATCCGCGCGACATCGATCCAAACGTAGACGCCCTGCCCGGCGTCATGCGCTTTGACCTCGACCATCTGCAACATTGCATCGACGCCAACCTAGGACGCCGTCAGGCCGCTATTCCTCAGGTGAAGGCCATCATCGCCGAAGAGTCCGCCGCGTTCATGGAATGGCTTGCCGCGCGCGACGTGGCGCCCACCGTGGTGGCGTTGCGCACTCGCAGTGAAGCGATCGCCCGGCAGGAGGTGGAGCGCACGTTGCGTAAACTGCTGCATGAACCTCCGGAGGACGAGCGCCTGCGTCAAGAGGTCGAGCGCCTGGCGAATCGCATCGTTGCCAAATTGTTGCATGAGCCGACCGTGCGCCTCAAAGCGCGAGCCGCCACCGGTGACGGCGCTTGCTTCGCCCGGGCGTTGACCGAACTCTTCGGTCTGGAAGCCGCTGCGCCGACGTCCTCTCCGGCGGATGCGCGCGGGTGCGCGCATCCGCTCTTCAGCGCCTCCAACGGCGCAGCACTTTTCTGCCCCGAACATTGCAACGGAGTCTACTGCAACGGAGTCTACGCGCATGAGTGAGCGTATCGACACAGTGCGTCTGGGCACGCGCGGCTCGGCGCTGGCACGCCGGCAGACCGACTATGTAGCGGAGCTGTTAGCCAAAACATGGCCTTGGCTGCACATCGATGTGACGGTCCTGCATACGCAGGGTGACCGTATGCTCGACCGCCCGCTGCCCCTGATCGGCGGCAAGGGGGTGTTCACCGCAGAGCTGGAAGAAGCGCTGTACAGCGGCGCCATCGATTTGGCCGTCCATAGCCTCAAAGACCTCCCCACCGAGCCGGCGGCGGAGCTCGTCATCGGTGCGATCCCTGCGCGCGGGCCTGTGCACGACGTCGTCGTCAGCCGCAGCGGTCGCCCTCTGGCGCAACTTGAAGCAGGAGCAGCCGTCGGCACCAGCAGCCGGCGTCGCAGCGCTCAACTCCTGCGCGCCTATTCTCATCTGCGCACCGTCGACATTCGCGGCAACGTAGACACGCGTATTCGCAAAACGCTCGACCCGACGGGGCCCTACGACGCGATTGTGTTGGCCGCAGCCGGCGTCGAACGCCTCGGTCGCGCCGAGGCCGTCACCGAGGCGCTCCCGCTGGAGATCATGTTGCCTGCGCCAGGGCAAGGCGCACTGGCCGTGCAATGTCGAAGCGATGCGGCGCTCCTGCGCTTGCTTGCGCCCCTGGAAGACCCCGACACGCGCGCTGCAGTGACGGCGGAGCGCGCTTTTCTGCGCCATTTGGGCGGCGGCTGCGCAGTTCCCGTCGCAGCATATGCAAAGATTCAACGAGGGCGACTCTACCTGCGTGGCCGCGTGCTTTCGCCCGACGGTCGCCGCTGCGTCGAAGTAGACGACGACAGTCATCGTGATGATCCCGAGGCGCTGGGCGCAAGGCTGGCGGCTCGGGCGTTGGCGCAAGGTGCAGCCGGCCTCCTGGCCGAGGTGACACCATGACGTCGAATCTATCCTCACACGCCCTTTCGTCGGCTTTGCAGGGGCGACGGGTAGTCATCACCCAGGCGGCGCATCAGGCGTCGGCATTTGCGGCGCTGCTCGAACGGTGGGGCGCACTTCCATTGCTCTACCCCTGCCTTGCCATCCAACTGCCGGCCGACTCGACTGCGCTTGACCAAAGCCTGCGCGCCGCCGCACAGGGCGGCTTCGACTGGTTGGTGCTGACCAGCGCCAACACCGTGCGCATTTTAGCGCAGCGCCTGGCTGCGCTTGATATTTCCCCGCAGCAGCTCGGCGGGGTGCGCATCGCCGTTGTGGGCGCTGCAACCGCCCGCAGCGTGCAGGAAGAGCTCGGCCTGCACGTCGCCCTCGTGTCGCAGGAGGAGGTCGCCGAAGGTCTGGCCGCTGCGCTTGAACCCGTGGCGCGCCCCGGCGAACGCATCCTGTTGCCGCAATCGGCATTGGCCCGCGATGTACTTTTCAAGCGTCTCACGGCGATCGGCGCGTCCGTTCATCCCATCGTCGCCTATGAAACCGTGCGCGGGGCAGGCGGCGTTGATCTCCCCGATCTGCTGGCACAAGGCCGGGTGGACGCCGTTACGCTCGCCAGCGCGTCCGCCCTTCGCTTTCTGTTGGAGCGGCTGACAGATGAAGGGGGCGACCCCGCGCTGTTGCACAGTGTCTGCCTGGCGTGCATCGGGCCGATGACGGCGCGCGCCGTGCAGGAGGCCGGTTTCACTCCCGCCGTCGTCTCGACGCAGCAAAGCTTGGAAGGGCTGGCTGCGGCGCTGGCCGCATATTTCACCCGGAAAGATTCGCACAGTTCACGACAGACCCAGGGGATCCTATGATCGGACTCAACTCTGCGCGCCTCCATCCTTTCGCTCTCGCTGCGGACGCCGCCCCGTTGCGTCCGCGACGGCTGCGGCGCACATTCCCCCTTCGCCGCTTAGTGCGCGAGACGACGCTGACCCCGGACGACTTCGTTGCGCCACTCTTTGTGCGCCATGGCCGCAATCAACGCATCCCGATCCGCTCTATGCCGGGACAATTTCAGCTTTCGGTGGATCAACTTGCGGGGGAAGCAAAGGAAATCGCCGGCCTCGGTGTGCCTGCGGTCATCCTGTTCGGCATCCCTGCGCACAAAGACGCCGTCGGCAGCGACAACTACGATCCCGCCGGCGTGGTGCCACAGGCGATCCGAGCCATCAAGGATGCAACGCCGGAGCTGATCGTCATCTCCGACATGTGTTTTTGCGAATACACAGACCACGGCCACTGCGGCATCATTAACATCCCGGGCGAGACGCACTATCATCCGCACCTGCCCGAAGGGTATCTGCTCGATGCGCCGACGCGCGAGCTGCTGGCGCGAGCCTCAGCCGTGCACGCTGAAGCAGGCGCCGATGTGATTGCGCCCTCCGGCATGGTGGACGGGATGGTGGCGGCGATTCGCAGTGGACTGGACGCAGCGGGCTTTGAGCACGTGGCCATCCTCAGCTATGCGGTCAAATACGCCAGCGGCTTTTACGGCCCTTTTCGCGAGGCCGCCGAAAGTCCGCCTGCCTTCGGCGACCGCAGCCAATATCAGATGGACCCGGCCAATCGCCGCGAGGCGTTCAAGGAGGCCGCCCTGGATGTGGCCGAAGGCGCCGATATGCTGATGGTCAAGCCGGCGCTGCCCTATCTCGACGTTTTGGCCGCGCTGCGCGAACGCTGCGCGTTGCCGATCGCCGCCTATCAGGTCAGCGGCGAATACGCCATGCTGCACGCTGCGGCAGCCAACGGCTGGCTGGACTTGAAACGTTGCGCACTGGAAAGCCTGCTCGCTATCAAGCGCGCCGGTGCCGACTTTATCCTGACTTATTTCGCCAAAGAAGCGGCGAAATGGGTGGTGGAGTAACGCAAACAAGGACGGTTCTCCAATGCCAGAAGCTACGCACGATCGTTCGAACGCCCCGTCGGCTCCCTCCCTTCGCCCCCCTCGTTTTCTCGCCGCATGCCGCCGCCGGCCGGTCGACGCCACGCCGGTCTGGCTGATGCGGCAGGCGGGCCGCTACATGGCGGAATACCGCGCGTTGCGACAGCGTTACACGATCTTGGAGATCATCAAAACGCCGGAGCTGGCGTGCGAAGTGACGCTGCAGCCGATCAACGCCTTCGACCTGGACGCCGCCATCATCTTCGCCGACATTTTGCCTCCGCTGGAGGGCATGGGACTGCGCCTGGAGTTCATCAAGGGCGAAGGACCGCACATCGACAACCCGGTGCGCACGCGTGCGGATGTAGACGCGCTGGTGGTGCGTCCGCCGGAGGAAGCGCTTTGGTTTACGCTGGAGGCTATTCGACTGGCCCGTCGTGAGCTGGACGCGCGCGGCCTGCCACTGATCGGCTTCAGCGGCGCGCCCTTCACCCTGGCGGCATATGCGGTGGAAGGCGGCGGCAGCCACGACCATCGACGGGTGAAAGCCCTGATGATGGCCGAGCCGTCCCTGTGGCATGCGCTGATGGAAAAGCTCAGCGCGTTGGTCGGCGAATATTTGCTGGCCCAGGCCCGCGCGGGCGCACAGGCGCTGCAGCTCTTCGATTCCTGGGTGGGACAGCTCAGCCCGGACGACTATCGCACCCATGCACTGCCCTATAGCCGTCGCGCCATCGAGATCGCGCGCAAGGGCGGTGTGCCGATCATCCATTTTGGCGTCAACACGGCGGGGATGTTGCCGCTGCTGCGCGAGGCAGGCGGCGACGTGATCGGTGTGGACTGGCGCATCGACCTAGATGTCGCCTGGCGCACGCTCGGCGAAGACGTCGCCGTGCAGGGCAATCTCGACCCGGTGGCGCTGCTGGCGCCGTGGGAGGCGCTCCGTCCGCGCATTCAACAGGTGCTCGACCGTGCCCACGCGGTCGGACGACCGGGCCACATCTTCAATCTGGGTCACGGCATCCTGCCGCAGACGCCGGTGGACAACGTAAAGCGGCTGGTGGAATTCGTGCATGAATATAGTCAGTCCCTTGCATATTGACGCATATTGAGGAAGTTTCGATGAATACGCCGAAGTCCGAACAACTTTTTGCCATGGCGCAACAGGTGATTCCCGGCGGCGTGAACAGCCCGGTGCGTGCCTTCCGCAGCGTAGGCGGAACCCCGCGCTTCATTGCACGTGGGCAAGGCGCCTATGTCTGGGATGTGGACGGCAATCGCTATATCGACTATGTGCTTTCCTGGGGGCCGCTGGTTTTGGGCCATGCGCACCCGGCGGTGGTTGCAGCGCTGCAGGAAGCCGTCGCCCGCGGGACGAGCTACGGCGCACCGACCGAGCTGGAGATCGAGCTGGCACAGCTGGTGATTGACCTCGTGCCGTCGGTGGAGATGGTGCGCTTCGTCAACAGCGGCACCGAGGCGACGATGAGCGCATTGCGTCTGGCGCGGGCCTACACCGGGCGCCCCAAAATTGTAAAGTTCAGCGGCTGTTATCACGGCCACGCCGACATGCTGCTGGTGCAGGCGGGCAGCGGCGTCGCCACCCTCGGCTTGCCCGATTCGCCCGGCGTGCCCGCCGCAACCGCCGCCGACACGCTGATCGCACCCTTCAACGATCTGGCGGCCGTCGAGCGCCTGTTTGAGGCTTACCCCGGCGAGATCGCAGGCGTCATCGTCGAACCGATCGCAGCCAACATCGGCTTTGTCCTGCCGCAGGAGGGATTTCTCGCCGGCCTGCAACGCCTGTGCCGCCGCGAAGGAGCGCTCTTCATCCTCGATGAGGTGATGACCGGCTTCCGCGCCAGCCTCGGCGGCGCGCAGGCGCTGTGGGGGCTCGATCCGGACCTGACCTGCCTGGGCAAGGTGATCGGCGGCGGGCTGCCTGTAGGCGCGTACGCCGGCAAACGCGCAATCATGGAGATGGTGGCGCCCGTCGGGCCGATGTATCAAGCCGGCACGCTCTCCGGCAATCCCCTGGCGATGACCGCCGGCCTCGTCACGCTGCGCGAGCTGACCAAACCGGGGGTTTTCGACGCCATCGTCGCAGCCACGGCGCGGCTGGTGAACGGAATCGAGGCGCTGGCCGCCCGCCATGACGTTCCTCTCCAGGCCGGCTGCACCGGCGCCATGTTCGGCTTCTACTTCTTGAAATCGGCCGGCCGCGCCATCATCGATTACGCCACCGCCAAAGAGCACGCCGACGCTGCGCGCTATGCACGCTTTTTCCACGCAATGCTTGAACGAGGTGTTTATTTTGCACCCAGTCAGTTCGAGGCAGGCTTCGTCTCTAGCGCACATGACGACGCGGTGATCGATGCGACGTTGCAGGTTGTGGAGGAAGGGTTGAAAGAAGTGAGAAGCGGGCAGTGAAGGGAAAAGGGTTGAGTCGCTGTTCGGTCGCCGTTATCGGCGGGGGAATCGCCGGCCTGAGTGCAGCGTGGCGGCTGCAGAAGGCCGGGATCGACTATGTGTTGCTGGAGCAGGCGGCCCGCCTGGGCGGCAAGATTCGCACCGAGCGCATTGCACTCAATGATCAGGAAGAGGCGCCATTCATCGTCGAGGCCGGGCCGGACTCGTTTATCACCCAGAAGCCCTGGGGCGTGGCGTTGGCGCGTGAGCTGGGTCTCGGCGACGCGCTGATCGGGACGAATGAGCGCCTGAAACAGACGTACGTCCTCCATCGCGGCCGGCCAACGCCGCTGCCGGAGGGCGTGTTGATGATCGTGCCGACCCGCCTCAAGCCGTTTCTGCTTTCGCCGCTGATTTCGCCCTGGGGCAAGTTGCGCATGGGGTTGGAGCTTTTCATCCCGCCGCGAGAAGACGACGGCGACGAAACGCTGGCCGACTTTGTGTGTCGTCGGCTAGGCGGTGAGGCGCTCGACAAGATCGCCGAACCGCTCATGTCGGGCATCTACAACGCCGAGGCGGACAAGCAGAGCGTGCTCGCCACTTTTCCGCGCTTTCGCGAACTGGAACAGAAGCACGGCAGTCTGATCCGGGGCATGCTGGCGTCGCAGCGGCGGCGCAGCCAGAACGCTGCCGTCTCCCACGACAAACCGTTGCCTTTTTTCGTGACACCCAAAGATGGCGTCGAAACGTTGGTGACGGCGCTGCGCACGCAACTTTCGGGGGAGCTTCATCTGCGCACAGGCGTCGAGGCGATCGAGCCTGTGGCAAACGGCTATCGGCTGCATCTCGGCGACGGCGCAACGCTTGGCGCCGGGCAGGTGATCCTGGCTACGCCGGCCTTTGTCGCCGCCCGGCTGCTGCGTCCGTTGGCGCCGGACGCAGCAGCTTTGCTGGATGGTATCCGCTATGTCAGCGCAGGGACGATCTCTTTGGCCTTCCGCAGCAGCGAAGCGCGCAACCCGCTCAACGGCTATGGCCTCGTCATCCCGATGAGCGAGCGCCGACCGATCAACGCCGTCACGCTCAGCTCGGTCAAATTCGCCCACCGCGCGCCGGAAGGATGCCTGCTGCTGCGCGTCTTTTTCGGAGGCTCGCGCAGCCCGCGCTCGATGGAGCTGGATGACGCCGACCTCTACGCCACGGTGCGCCGCGAGCTAGATGCCCTGCTAGGCATCGACGCCGAACCGATCTTCCACCGCATCCATCGCTGGCCTCGCTCCAACCCGCAATACGACGTTGGCCATTTGGAGCGCATCGCCGCCATCGAGCGCAGCCTGCCGTCCGGCGTTCATCTCGCCGGCAGCGCCTACCGAGGCGTCGGCCTTCCGGATTGCATCCGGCAAGGGCAAGAGGCGGCGGAGCGGGCGGCCTCTCTTTTGTCCGGCTAAAAGAAAAACTTAGATCACGAGTGGGTCTGTGAGCCGTTTGCGCAGAGTTCGGCGTAGGCTTCTTTGTACACGCGCAGGTCATGCGCGGAATAGCAGCAGGCAATGACCTTTTCCAGCCGGGAATTGGCTCTCAGGCCGGCTAGCATCTCGCGCAAGGCGATGCGGCTGGCGCGTTCGATCGGGAAGCCATATGCGCCGGTGCTGATCGAGGGAAACGCGAGGGTGCGGATGTCTTCACGCTCGGCGGCGATGGCGAAGACGCTGCGATAGCAGCGCGCCAGCAGCTCATCCTCGCCGTGCTTTCCCCCGCGCCAGATCGGGCCGACGGTGTGGATGACATAGCGAGCGGGCAGATTATAGCCGCGCGTTAGCCGCGCCTCGCCGGTCGGGCAGCCGCCTAGCGTGCGACACTCCGCCAGCAGCCCCGGCCCCGCTGCTCGATGGATAGCGCCGTCGACGCCACCGCCTCCCAGCAGGGAAGAATTGGCTGCGTTGACAATGGCATCGACGCGCAGCGTGGTGATGTCGGCCTGGATGATTGCAAGACGCGACGCATTTGCCATGCCCGGACCTTATTGCACCAGGTTCACAGGAATTTGAGGCATTTCAAAAAAGTGTCTGTCCGTTCCGTATAGTATCCGCCCTCCGGATCGTCTCGAGAATCGAAATATGACCTCGACGAAAGGCCGAGTATGCGGAAGTGTCCAGCATCAACTTTCTGGCTCCCATTGCTCTGGTTCGATCCTGCGTTGAAGTTCAAGCGCTTTCTGAAATTCTTCGTATTCTTCTTCCGTCCATGTGCCGGCCAGGTGATCCAGATCATGATGACGCCGTTGCGAGTCCGCCAGGCCGACGCTTTGGCGAAGCGCGTCGAGCGCCAGACGATTGACGCTGATCCCTTGCTCCTCGGCTTTCTTTTTTAATGCCTTGTGCAGTTGCTCATCGACTCCTCGGATGGTCAACTGCATCATAGCCCCCTCCCGTAGAATGCATGCACTGAACGCAGTGTAGTGCATGCATTCTATTATGTCAAAATATGCCTTTTACAAATCTTACGATTCCGTCACGATGAACGTCCATACAAAGGGCTTCACCATCGGCGTCGTCTGTTCGACGTTGAAAACCGTGATCGTGTATGCGCCCGGTTGCAACGGCGTCACAGGTGTGAAAGCGAAGGAGCGGCTGCTCGTCTGCGTCACTGCGCCGCTGACCCTGGCGCCCGCTTCGTCCTGCACCACGATCACCTGCGATGCGTCTCCGCCCACCGGCGAAACCGGGATGGAGAAATCCACCGTGATTTGCGCCGGCGCCGGTCCGCTGCTGTCAGGCGCAGGCGAGACCGCCGTGACGAGCGGATCGCGCCAGAACTGAATAGCGCGGCGATCGTCCGGCCCTTCGCCACCCCAGTCGGTAGCGGTGTCGTCCAC
>JANWYX010000333.1 GCA_025055055.1 Caldilinea sp.
TGAAATGTACAAAAACATCAATCAAGGATTGAACAGATTCTTACCCACGCACATCAATCGCGTAAGCGCATTCAGCGTATCTTTTGATCTGTACACCCTATTAGCGCGCAGAATCCCAGTTTGCTCGTTTCTCTTTCAATAACAGAGCTGGTCGGCTTTGAACCCTCGCCCAACCTGATGTATACTATTTATACACAACTGCCCCTGTAGCTCAGAGGATAGAGCGCCGGCCTCCGGAGCCGGGTGCACAGGTTCGAGTCCTGTCAGGGGCGCACGTCGAATACGAAGAGAGCGGGCCAAACGCCCGCTCTCTTCGTATGTAAGAATAATCTTTCTAGGATGAACGGCGCTTCAATCTCTCCGCAGCGTCAACAGTCCCGGCACCCTGTCGAAAATCCAAAACCCCAGCGGCAGGCCGATGATCGTCATACACAAGAAGTAGCCGACCGAAAGCGCAATCGCCGCCAACCACCAGCCCACGATGATGAACCACAGCGCCCGCACCAAAACGGGATACTGCGGGATCCGGACTTCGCCATAGGGCGTAATCAGGCGGTCGGGCTGGCGCAACGCCATGATCATCGGGATGTTGTTCAGGATCGCAATCCCCAGCGGAATGGTTACGATCAATAAAAAGAAAATGTAAGCCACAGACACGGCGAAGCTACCCAGCCACCAGCCGATAAAGACAAACCACAGGATTTGCACCAGACAACCCGGCCCCTTCTTCACCATGATCGGTGCTCCGCCAGGATATCTCATCGCAGACGTCCTTTCATTAGATAGCGCGGATAACTTTAGATAGCACGGATAACTTTCATCGGATAAACGTGTTTCGTGATACATGTTGCGCTGCGCAGAACGCACTCACGCGTTGTTCATTGTTACGTTACGCAATCAGTATTAACGCAATCAGTAGTACGCAATCACTTGCGAAACGTCGCGCAGGGCGCCCGCACGAGGAAGCCACAACCGCTCGTTGCGACGTTTGGAGCTTTGCAGCGGCAT
Source organism: Caldilinea sp. (assembly GCA_025055055.1). Classification (GTDB taxonomy): domain Bacteria; phylum Chloroflexota; class Anaerolineae; order Caldilineales; family Caldilineaceae; genus Caldilinea. The sequence continues at coordinate 1,009 of JANWYX010000333.1, forward strand.
GCAGTATTGTTATGTGATCGACGGGAACTTGTCCACACGCCAATTCGTTCGATCGCCAGTGCATCAGAGCACCTGCGCCAGGAGGCGGGGCGCCGATGGGGCAGGGCAAAAGGAAGAAGGTATGTCCTTTGAGTCACAGTCGGAGGAATTCAAGCGCACGTTGGCCGAAAGCGCCTGGCTGCTGCGCATGAATCAACCGCAGGCAGCGCTGGAAAAGCTGCTTCCGCTTTATGAACAGGCGCCTACCCATCCCGACGTTGCGCTCAACCTGGGCGGCGCCTACATTCTGATGGCAAAATGGCGCAAGGCGGAGCAGGTGCTAAGCAAGGCCGCCGAGCTGCACGCCGACAACGCCATGATCTGGGTCAATCTGGCGGCGGCGCACTTGGGGCGACTGGAGCTTTCTGGCCCCCAACAGCAGGAACGAGCCATCCGCGCTTACAAGCGCGCCCTGGAGATCGACCCAAAGGCGCCCAACGTTCACTATCACCTCGGTCTGATCTATAAAGAGCGTGGCGAGTTGGCGCAAGCGCTCGAGTGGTTTCGCGCCGCGCTCGAAGTCAATCCGGCCGATCAGGATGCAAACTACTGGATTGAGCGGCTTTCAGCACTGTTGAATGCCTCCGGCTCGGCGACGGGAGGAGAGACAGCCCTGGGTGAGGAGCAGGAGCGACCATGAGTTCCGAGCCGATGCACGTCCCCTCGGCGGAAACCATTTGGAGTGCTCAGTCCCGCCATCGCCTGCGCGAGAATCCCGAGCGTCTGGCGTGGATTGTGCTGCTGAGCAGCTTTGCCGTCTTCGTCACCCTTGCCATCACCGTTCCACTCGCCATCCGCCACTTTATCGAGATTGCCACCGTCAAGCAGGCCGCCGTGCTCGACCCAACGCAAGGCACAATCTTGTTATATCCCCCGCGTTCGCTGGAGCCGATCGCCATCACCGACCTGCGCGACCAAGTGGTGGAGGGTAGCGTCGTCGAGGCAGGAGACAGCCCAACGCAGGCTACAATTCGCTTGATCAGTGAGCGCAATGACGACCAATCCTTGGGCAGCGTCCAGATTTTCTCCGGCACGCGACTGCGCATCGACCACATCCGCAGCCCGATGTTTGCGATGAGCAGCGCACCGCACCGGGCGCAACTGACCGTGGAGCGCGGCCAACTGCGCGTCTTCACCAACAGCGGTGAACGTCGTCCCTTCGCCGTTCATCTCGTCACGCCTCACGGCGAAGTCGATCTGTCCACCGGCAGCTATCAGATTGCAGTGACCCAAGAGCAGACCAATGTGACGGTCAGCGCAGGTGAGGCAGTTCTGCAAAAGGATGGCTTTCCCTCGCTCGTCGTAAGGTCCGGGCTGCGCGGGTGGATGACGGTCGACGCACTCGCCGATGCGCCGCTGGCGGCCACGGAAAATCTGCTGCGCAACGGCAACTTCACCGAAGCGATGCGCGACACCTGGGAAAGCTACGTGATCGCGCAAAATGTCACGCCGGGCCGCGTCAGCATCATGGAACGCGACGGTCGCCGCGTCGCCTATTTTATTCGACAGGGCGAAGACAATGTTCCCACCGAGGTCGGCATACGGCAGCACATCAACAGGGACGTCAATGTTTATGACAACCTTATTCTCCAGCTCGACGTCAAGCTGCTTTTTCAAAGTCTGCCGGGCGCCGGCTATCTCAGTTCCGAATACCCGCTGCGCGTGGAGATCACCTATACAGATATTTATGGCAAACAACTGGCCTGGGGGCACGGCTTTTATTATCGCGATCCGGAGAACGAGAACTGGAAGATTGTCAACGGCGAAAAGATTCCGCCTTTCACCTGGTACACCTATCGTTCCCCCAACCTCATGGAGCTGTTGAAAGACACGCGGCCGGCGCGCATCGATTCGATCCGCATCTACGCCAGCGGCTGGAATTATCAGAGCATGGTCAGCGAAGTCTTTTTGTTCGCCGAATAGAATTCCTTGCGCCGTCCGCCCGTCTCATGACGCCCCACCGTATCGCTCTGCTGACAGGGCTGGCGCTCTATCTGACGCTGGCTTTCTATCAACTTGGACTGCCCGGCCTACACTACGATGAGGCGCGCGAAGCCGGCCTCAACGCCATGGAGATTCTGACCGGCGCGCCGATTACCGCATTTCGCAGCGTCGGCGTGGAAGTGGGAGGGCGCATCTTCCCTTTGATGGTGCAAGATTACATCGGCGCGCTCAACGTCTACCTGGCGCTGCCTTTTCTCGCCACTACGGGGATCGGCGTTCCCAACCTCCGTGCGCTGCCGGTGCTCTGCGGTGCACTGACTCTGCTGTTGGTGGAACGCAGCGTCTCCGAGTGGGTGACTTGGCGCAGCGAGCGTTGGAGAACAGCCGTCGGCGACCGACTTCCTCCTGCGCCGATTTCCTTTGCCGGACTGGTCGCAATCTGGCTGATCGCCGCGTCGCCGGGGTTCGTCTTCTGGAGTCGGCAGGGCGTCTTTGTCACCAACGTGACCCAAGTTTTTGTCTTTTTGTGCATCTGGCAGACTATCCGCTGGTTGCGCACAGGCCGGTCGGGCGCGCTGGTGGCAGCGGCGCTGACGGCAGGGCTGGCGCTGTATGCCAAGTTGCTGACCATCTGGGTGATTGCACCATTGACGCTCTTTGCGCTTCTCACCCTGCTCCGCCTGCAGAAAGAAGGAGCCAAGTCCATTTCTATAACCCCTTCAACGCTGGTGCTGACGGCGCTCGCCTTTGCCGCCCCGTTGACGCCGCTGATCTGGTTCAACCTGCAAAGCGGCGGCACGCTGACCAGCATCGTCGCCAATCTGGGGCGCAGTTACTACGGCATTGACAACCTGGCGCTGGGCGCTAACCTGCTCACGCGCTTCGGCCAGCTCGTTCAGATTTTACGCGGGGATCAATTCTGGTATCTCGGTGCCGTGTTCGCCAACCCTGTGGCGCCCTGGGTTGGGTTGGCACTCGTCGGATTGGGCCTCCTGCGTTCGCCGGCGTGCCTGACAGTGCCGTTGCTGTTGCTGGCGAGCGCCGTGGCGTTGAGCGTCTTTACCGTGAGCGACCTTTTCGTCACCCACTACGCATTGCTCCAACCGTTGGCGTTGAGCATAATCGCAACGGCGGCAGGAACACTTCTCGTCCAGAAGCACATCGACGCCCACCCCACTCCATCGCTGCGCTTCTTTCAAGCCATGGTGACCGGTCTATTGCTTGCGACTTTCACATTCGACCTCGCCAACACCGTTGCCTATCATCGGGCGTTAACGCAGAGCGGCGGCCTCGCCGATCATTCCGACGCCGGCTATCACCTGGCTTATCATCTGCGTTACAACGGCATGGGGGCGCCGGTTGCACTCGACTGGGGCATCGACGCTACCGTACGCTTTTTGTCCGAGGGTGCAGTGACGCCGATCGAAATTTTTGGATATACGTCGCCCGCCGCGCCTGATGACGAGTTCGAGCAACGGCTGAGCGCGTTTCTGGAAAATCCTGACAATGTCTATCTGCTGCACAGCGAGCAGGCGACCGTGTTCAAGGGGCGCAGGGAGCGCTTCTTTGCCGCCGCCGCGGCGCAAGGACGAACGCCGGTGCTAGAGCGTCGCTTCACGCAACGGGACGGCGCCGCGCTCTATGAAATTTGGAAAGTTCCATGAGGGCTTCATGAATGGGTGGCCTAGAGACAGTGCCGCCGAGCTTGACCCTTTGAAACCGGTAGCCCGGTGGCGCCAAATCCACCCTGCAAATTGCAGACCCTCTCCCACTTTCTCGGCCTTGCGCATGATATAATCCACCTATCAATCTTCTTTATCCATTCTTTTGAAGGAGGTCCGTGCTATGCTCTTAGCCGGTGACATTGGCGGCACCAAGACGCAGCTGGCCGTCTTTTCGCTCGCAGAAGGCCCGCGACGCCCCGTGGCGGAGGCGGTTTTCCCCAGTGCGGATTACGCCAATCTGGCCGACATGGTCCGCGAGTTCATCGATCAGACCAATTTGCCCGTGGAATATGCCTGCTTCGATGTAGCCGGGCCGGTGATCGGCGGGCGGGCGCAGCTTACCAACTTGCCTTGGATCGTCGACAGCGCAGCGCTCGCCGCCGAACTCAACCTGCGGCGCGTCTGGCTGCTCAACGACTTGCAGGCGACCGCCTATGCCGTGCCGCAGTTGACTCCGAGTGACCTGGAGACGCTCAACAAGGGAGAACCGGCTGAGTACGGCGCCATCGCCGTGATTGCTCCGGGCACCGGTCTGGGCGAAGCGTTTCTGGTCTGGACCGGAAGCTCCTACATGGCCTATGCCTCCGAAGGAGGACACACCGACTTCGGCCCCAACGACGAGGTCGAGATCGATCTGCTGCGCTTTTTACTCAAACGCTACGGTCACGCCGGCTACGAGCGCATCTGCTCCGGCATCGGCATTCCCAACATCTATGACTTTTTTCGAGAGAGCGGTCGTTTTCCCGAGTCGCCCCACATTGCGCAGGCCTTGGCGACGGCGGACGACCGCACGCCTATCATCGTGCAGGCGGCCCTTGATCCTATCGAGCCGGACCCGCTGTGTGCGGCCACGATGGAAATGTTTGTGAGCGTGCTCGGCGCAGAAGCGGGCAACCTGGCGCTGAAAGTACTGGCCACCGGCGGCGTCTATCTGGGCGGCGGCATCCCGCCGCGCATCCTTCCGCTCCTGCGCAAGGAACGCTTTCTGCGGGCGTTCACCCACAAAGGGCGTTTCTCGGAGATGATCGGCCGTATTCCCGTTCATGTCGTGTTGACACAGGCGGCGTTGATCGGCGCCGCCCGCTATGGGCTGGAGCGCATGTCTTCCGATTAAATTCTACGATGTTTGGGAGCGTGGCCTGTGATGGACAAAATTGTCTCGAAATCCGTTGGTATCGATGCATATGCAACATTCAAACGGGAAGCAGGCGAGTACGCCGTGCGCTTCGTTGAGTCGGGCATGGTGGTTGGTTTGGGCACCGGTAGCACCGCCATCCACGCAGTGCGGCGCATCGGCGCCATGGTGCGCAATGGCGAGTTGCGCAACATTGTCGGTGTCGCCACGTCGTCGGCTACCCTCCAAGAGGCGATGGCGCTGGGCATCCCTTTGCTTTCCGACGATCTGCCGCGCGAGATCGATGTCACCATCGACGGCGCCGATGAAGTCGACCCAGCGTTCAACCTGATCAAAGGAGGCGGAGGGGCGCTGCTGCGCGAAAAAATCGTGGCGCAGGCCAGCCGGCGTCTCGTGATCGTCGTCGATGAACGCAAACTCTCGCCGCAGCTTGGCGTGAAGTGGCCTGTGCCGATCGAGATCATGCGCTTTGGATACACCTCGCAGGTGCGCCACCTGGCTTCGCTGGGCGCGCAGGTGAATCTACGCACGACTGCTGACGGGACGCCCTACGTCACCGACAACGGCAACTGGATCGTCGACTGCAACTTTGGCCCCATCGACGACCTGGAGGCCCTGGCGCAACGACTCGGCGCGCGCGCAGGTCTGGTCGAGCATGGCCTCTTCCTCAATATGGCGACCGACCTGGTCGTGGCTGGCGACAATGGTGTTCACTACATACCACGGCCCTGATTTGATTCCCAAAACCGCTTTCTTTTCCGTCATCTGTCGGTACGCTTTCCGTCTGCTTCGATGTATAAGAAGTAGGCGGTTCATGCGATCGTTTCAGCCTCGGAAAGGACTTCATATGCTTGCTCAGGTGCATAGTTGCGCCGTGGTGGGGCTAGAAGCGCAGCCGGTGCACGTGGAGGTGGATGTTGCCAGCGGGCTGGAAAGGGTGACGCTGGTGGGTCTGCCCGACACTGCCGTGCGCGAAAGCGGCGAGCGCGTGCGCACCGCCATCGCCAACAGCGGTTTTTTCTATCCACAGCATCGACTCACCATCAACCTGGCTCCTGCCGATCTGCGGAAGGAGGGGCCGGCCTATGACCTGCCCATCGCCATCGGCATCCTGGCAGCCACGCGTCAGACGACGAATGAACTGGATGACGCTTTGATCGTCGGGGAGTTAAGCCTCGACGGTAGCGTGCGCCACGTCAACGGCGTCCTGCCGATGGCGAGCATGGCGCAGCAACTGGGCTTTCGCCGGCTGTTCGTGCCCGCCGTCGACGCAGCGGAGGCGGCGCTTGTCGAGGGAATTGAGGTCTATCCGGTCGCCTGTTTGCGCGAATTGGTCGAACACCTGTGCGGCAGACACATGATTGCACGTCGCGAACACTCGCTCGCTGCTCATGAAGACGTAGAGCCGATCTACCCCGTCGATTTTCGCGACATCAAAGGTCAAGAACACGTCAAGCGCGCGCTGGAGGTCGCCTGCAGCGGCGGGCATAATATTCTGATGAAAGGTCCGCCGGGCGCAGGCAAGACGCTGCTGGCGCGGGCGTTGCCCTCAATTCTACCACGGCTGACTCTACGCGAAGCGCTGGAAATTACGCGCATCTACTCCGTCGCCGACGCGCTGCCGACAGGTCAGCCGCTGCTGCGCACCCGCCCTTTCCGCGCTCCGCACCACACCATTAGCCATGCCGGTTTGGTCGGCGGCGGGCGCTGGCCCAAGCCGGGCGAGATCAGCTTGGCACACCGTGGGGTGCTCTTCCTCGACGAGCTGCCCGAATTCGGCGCCCGCAACCTGGAGACGTTGCGTCAACCCCTGGAGGACAAAATCGTGACGATCAGCCGGGCCAGCGGCTCGCTGACTTTTCCCGCCGCTTTTCAACTGGTGGCGGCCATGAACCCATGCCCTTGCGGCTATTACGGCGACGAACGCCAGCAATGCACCTGTTCGCTCTCCGCCGTGCAGCGGTATCAGCAGCGCATTTCGGGCCCGCTGCTCGACCGCATCGATATCCATTTAGAGGTGGCGCGCGTGCCCTTTCACAAATTGGCTTCGTTGGAGGCAGGCGAAGGCTCCGCATCGATCCGGGCGCGCGTGGAAGCGGCGCGCAAGATTCAAGAAGCGCGCTTCCGCAAATGGAGCAGGCCGGGCGTGCTGGTCAACGGAGATATGGGTCCGGCCGAGATTCAGGCCTTCTGCGAGATCGACGAAGCAGGGCGCAACCTAATGCGCGCCGCCATGCAACAGATGAATCTGAGCGCACGCGCCTATC
>JANWYX010000411.1 GCA_025055055.1 Caldilinea sp.
GCCAACCGGATTCAAAAAGCGCAGCCAGCCGAGCACGCCCGCCTTGATCATGGCGCCGCTCAGGACGGCGCTGGCCGGGATGGGTGCCGCCGGATGGGCAAGCGGCAGCCATACGTGCAACAGGACGACGCCGGCCTTGACGCCGAAGCCGGCGAAGATCAACGTTGCGGCCGCGGGATCGGCGGCGAGGTCAAGGGCCAATGAGTTGGAGGCGATGAACACCATCGCCAGGCCGGCGAAGAGCAACACCTCCCCGATCATCACCAAGATGATGTAGAGGCGCGCCGCCGTGCGCGCTTCCTCGTCGCCGGTATGGATGACCAGCCCGTAGGAGGCAAAGCTCATCAACGCGTACCAAGTGTAGAATGATCCCATGTCCTGGGCGACGATCAACCCAAGGTTGCCCGCCATCGCCAGCAGGAAGTAGATGGAATAGCGCCGACGTTTGCCATCTTTTGCCAGATAGCCGATGCCGAAGAACGTCGCCAGTAGCCAGAGCAAGGCTGTGAAGAAGAGAAAGGTTCGGGCGATCTCGTCCATTCCATAGCGGGCGCCCAATAACACCCAGGGCAGCTCCAGCGCCGTCCCCTGAGGCGTTGCCAGCGCCGTGACAAGCGCCGGCCCAGCCGCGCTTGCCGCCGGCCAGGGCGACGTGCGCGGCCGCACCATATACACCAGCGCCATCGCCAGAGGATAGAGCCAGGTTAGGAGCAAGAGCGCAGCGAACGCCGTCATAGCCGATACTCCAGCAGGATCAGGAACTCCACCCAGCGCAATAGCCCCAACGGCAGGTTGGCGAGCAAACCCAACAACAGCACGAACGCGCCGGTGACTGCCGGCGGGAACAGCAGCATCCAGTGCGTCTCCATTCGACCGTAGATGTGTTCTTCAGGCCACTCGCCCTGCTGCGATTTGAACCAGCCGCGATAGAGGATGGGCAAAAAATAGGCGGCGTTGAGCAGACTGCTTGTCAACAGGACGCCCAGCACCCAGTCGTTCTGCGCCTGCAGGGAGCCAACCCCTAGGAACCACTTGCTGATGAAGCCGGCCGTCGGCGGGACGCCGATCATCCCCAGCGCCGCGATCGTGAAAGCGGCCATGGTCAGCGGCATGCGCCGGCCGACGCCGTCCATCTCGCTCACTTTGTGAATGCCCAGCGTTTCGGCGAAATTGCCGGCGCAGAAGAACAACGTGATCTTCATGACGCCCTGATGCACGAGGTGCAGCAGTCCGCCGATGGCGCCAAACAAGCCGAAGGTCGCCGCACCCAGGATGATGTAGGAGACCTGGCTCACCGTCGAGTAGGCTAGCCGCTTTTTGAGGTCATCCTGATTAAGCGCAAAGAGCGATCCGACGACGATGGTGATCGCAGCGGCGATCAGCAGCGGGTCGATCAGGCCAAGCGCATGCGCCAGATTGATGCCGTAAAGATCGTAAATAACGCGCACAATGCCAAACGCTCCTGCTTTGACTACGGCTACCGCATGCAGCAGCGCACTCACGGGCGCCGGCGCCACCATCGCCCGCGGCAGCCAGCCATGCAGCGGAACCAGCGCCGCTTTAACGCCAAACCCTACGATGAAAAAGGGATAGAGCCAGCGCAGCGCCTCAGGCGACTGCGCTCCTATCGCGTCCAGGGCGCCGCCGTCTACGAATTCCACGGGGCCGGCCAGGACATAGAGGCCGATCACGCCGATCAACAACACGACGCCGCCGCTCAGCGTGTAGGCCAGATAAACGCGCCCCCCATGCATTGCCTGCGGGGTGCCGCGGTGCACCACCAGGGGATAGGTGCAGATCGTCAGCATCTCATAGAAGATGAGAAAGGTCAGCGGGTTGCCCGCCAGGGCAATGCCCATCGTCGAGCTGACGCAAAGGGAAAAGAAGCCGAAAAAGCGGCTGCGGTTCGGCGAATACTCCAGATACCCAATGGCGTAGATTGTCGTCACAAGCCACAGGCTGGCCGACAGCACGATAAAGAGGACGGAGAGCGAATCTGCGCGCAGCACCAGATCGATCTCCGGCAACAAAGGTAGCCGCGTCTCGTAGACCTTCCTTTCCAGCAGGCCGGGCACCATGATGGCGAGCAACGCCAGTTTGAGCAAAGCGCCGAAGAGATTGAGCACGGTGCGCGTCGTATGCGCTTCTTCTTCTAGAAAGAAGATCACCAGCCCCGGCGCAAACGAGGAGAGAAACAGGAGAAGCGGCAGAGAACTTTCCCAATCCATCATTCGATCCCCAATATCCCGACTGCACCGATGGAAAGCATCTCCATGACGGGGATGCCTGCAAAACTCAGGAGAAGCGCCAGCACTGCCAGACCGAGGGCGGTAAGCGTCATCGTCTTGGGCGCCAGCGTCAGACGATGCAGCACTGCATCGTCTGGTTGGCGGAAGAGCGGGGCCACCACGCGCATGACATAAATCGCAGCAAGCAGGCCGCCCACCACAATGATTGCGGCAACGAGCCGGTCCCCATGCGCCAGGGCAGCATGGAGCATGAACCATTTGGCGATAAAGCCTCCACTGGGAGGCAGCGCCGCCAGGCTCACCCCTGCTGCGCCGAAAGCAACCACTGCTAACGGCTGCATCTGCATCAACCCGCGCAAGGATGAAATGCGATCGTCTCCCGTGACCAGTTGAATGGCGCCTGCGCTTAAAAAGGCCGCCGCTTTGGCACCGGCGTGGGCAAGGATGAAACAGACGATGCCGCTCAGCGCTATCGGACTTTGTTCTTTGACAAACAGGAGCGGCGTCAGCAGGAAGAGATAGCCGATCTGTGCAACCGTGGAATAAGCGATCAGCAGCTTGAGCCGCACTTGCCGGATCGCCTGCAGCGATCCCCAAAGGATGGCCGCCCCACCCAACCCTGTCAACAGATAAGGCGCGCCTGTATGGCTGAGCGGATAAAAGATCTCCAGCCAGGCGCGCAGCAAGATGTAGAACGATCCCTTCACCACCAGCGCCGACAGCAACGCACTAACAGGCGCAATGGCATTGGCATGGGCGGGCGGCAACCAGAAGTGCAGGGGGAAAAGCGCCGTTTTCATCATCAACCCGACGGTCATCAGCGCCGCGGCGGCGGCCAGCGACGGTGTGGCCGTCACCGTCTTTTTCAGTTGGTCGATATCGAGCACGCCGAACTCCCCGTAGAGATAGGCCACGCCCATCAGATAAAAAAGAGAGCCGACCAGGCTCACCAGCAAGTAGCGCATGGCTGCCCGGAGCACGTCGGGCTTGCCTGCCAGCGCCGTCAACGCTACGGCTGCAAAGCTCACCAGCTCCAACGTCACGTAAAGATTGAAGACGTCCCTGGAGAGGAAGAGCGCGTTGAGCGCCGACCAGAGAAAAAGCCAGAGCGGCCAGAAGGAGGCGTACCGGCGCTTCGTCTCCTCGCCGTGGCCCGAAAAGTTGAAATAGCCGTAGGCGTAGAGCGCGACCGCTGCGCCGACTACAGCCGTCAGCATCAGCATCAGCGCTGCAAGACCATCTACCGCCAAATCAATGCCGAGCGGAGCGCCCCATCCTCCAACTGTGTGTCGCGCCGGGCCGTTGCGCACCAACGATGCGCTCAGAAAGCCAACGGCGACGAACGTGATCCCGGCGCCGATCATCGTCACAAGGGGCGACATGCGTTGCGGCGCCAAAAAAGTGCACAACGCGGCCAGCAGAGGCGCCATGATCCCGATCGGAAGCCAGAAGGCTGTCTCGAAGATCATGTTACGCCTCCTCGTCCGTTTCCAGCCGCGCAGAGCCGGTGAGCGCCTGAATCCGGGTCGCAAGCGTCAACGCCAACCCCGTTGCGCAGACGGCCACCACAATACCTGTAATGACCAGGGCGTGAGGAATAGGGTCGGCGCGCTGCGTCGGCCCTTGATAGGCGATAGAGATCAAGACCATGAAAACGCCGGTGCCCATGACATTCATCGCCAGAATTTTGCGCAGCAGATGTGGATAGGCGATCAAGGCATAGAGTCCCATGCCGAAGAGGAGGACGCCGGCCAGTGTGTAGAGCGTTGAGGTGCCGATCATTTTGCTTCCTCTCTGCGTGGATAGCCGCCGATGAACAGCATCGCCAACGTAGCGCCGATAGAGAACATGGCCGCGCTCTCGATCACGAGGATCACCGTCTTGGCCTGTTCTGGAGGATATTGCAGCAGGTTGCCGCGCAGAAACAGCAGCCCAACGGCGGCGATGACGAAGGCGGCCACGCCTGCCCCCAGCAGCAGGCGCAGCCAGAACGGCCGGCCTGCGCGTGGCAGCCAGACGACGGCCGCCGCCCACAAGACGCCGACGCCGCCCAGCACTGCACCACCCTGAAAGGCGCCGCCCGGCTCATCGGCGCCGAGCCACAACATGTAGCCCGCAACCACCATCATCAAAGGCAAGAGCAGCCGCACAAAGGTCGCCAGCACCGGTGTGTCGGGCGTTTTGAACCAAATGCGCGGCGTCGGTGCAATCGCCCACACGCCGACGATCGCCAACAGCAGCACGACAACCTCCAGAAGCGTGTCATAGCCGCGATAGTTGAGCAACACGGCCGTCACCGGATTCAAGACTCCGCTGCGCGGCAGGGAGTCAAGCGCAAGCGGGGCCAACCTGCCAAAGTCATCGGGAAAGGTGATCGCAGCCGCCGCCAGGCCGGCGACCAGCGCCGTCGCCAACGCCAGAACCAAAAGACGCGACTGCGTTAGGCGGGTGTCGTCGTCGGCTTGCAACGCGCGGTTGAAGTCTCTATCCTGCATCGTACTCCTCCTTTGTGGATTGCTGCATGGCCTCCATGCGCGAGCGTCGCTTTTGACTTGCGCGTTGCATGGCGCTCAATGTCGAGAGCAGCAGCGCGCCGGTCAACCCCGAGCCAACTGCCGCCTCTGCCAGCGCTACATCGGGCGCCTGCAGCCGCACCCACGCCAGCGCCACCAGCAATCCAAACGCGATGAACAGCATCACCGCGCGTAAAAGGTTGGGCGTCGTCAACGCCAACCAGCCGCAGACCAGTAAAATGATCACCAACGTCACGTCGAACCACACGACAACCATCATGGCCATTTCTCCCGCATGGCTCCTTGGGTTTCACGCCCTAGGGTGGGCAATGCGTTTTTCGGCGACGTCGGGCCCTGCCCGCTTTTCGACGACCGGAGTTTGTTCCTGTTCCATTTCCATCTGCTGGAGCGCTCTGCGCGCAATCAGATGCGCAACGGTGGCGCTGGCGAAGAGCACGAGCGCCCAGATCAACACCAGCTTGAGCCGCATCGGCCACTCCTCGATCTGAAAGAGTGCGCTGAGTACGATCAGCCCCAGGCCGAGGTTGTCGGCCTTGGTCAGTGCATGGAGTCGTGTGAAAACATCGGGCAGGCGCAAGAGGCCGACGGTGCCGGCTAAGAAGAAAAATCCTCCAAGGGCCAGACAGAGTAAGGAGATGAGGTCATTCCAGTTCATGTTGCTTCTCTTCCCCTGTCGCCGCTCCATTTTGCGGCCGATCGGCCTGCGCGGCGTATTGTGTAAAGACGACGCCCAAGACGCCCGCCAGCAAGGCAAAGATCAGTGCGACGTTCTGAAAAGCTACGTCGTCGACCGCCACCGACAGGAGGATCAGAATTGCGGTTCCGGTTGTCCCGAACAATTGAATGGCCAGCAATCGGTCGGCGGTGGTCGGCCCGCGCCAGATGCGAATCAGCCCTACGCCGATCGTCAGCAACAAGAAGAGGGCGGCTGCATGGTAGACGGAGTCCATCGACATATGGATGACATCCAGTTCAAATTGCGCTGCTTGGCCTTTGCGAGGAGGGCGCCAGAGCAAAGCCGTACATGTCGCCGATGCGCTCCTCCAGATGTTTCAGTTCTTCCATCACATGAGCGTCCACGTCCAATGCGTTCACGACCAGCACATCGCCTTGTAGGTCTACACCTAGGGTGCCGGGCAGTAGGCTCGCCGCGTTCGACATGACGACGCGCGCCGAACAGGGGGGCAGCCGTAAGGGATAGCGCACCATCCCCGGTTTCAGCGGCATCTCAGGGCGTATGACCCGGCCGGCGACGTCAATGCTGCTGATCAGCGACTTCCAGAAGAAATAAAGGGCGAAGCGCAAGACGCCGACGGGACGAATCCGCCATCGACGAGGGGAGAGCATAACGAAGCTGAGCGCCGTGGCAAGCGCAACGGTCGGAATCCCCAGCGTCCAGGACTCGACGTCGCCGCGGTTGAGCACCCACCACAGCGCAGCGAAACCGAGGCTGCGCAGCGTTGCGTCGAGCGCTACAAGGAGCGTCGGCGAGGTCTGCTTTTTCATGCGCCGAGAATGTGAGTGATGATGGTGGCGCCGCTGCCGCCGATATTCTGCGCCATCGCCAGGCGAGCGTTGGACACCTGGTTGGCGCCGGCCTGACCGGTCAGCTGCAACACACATTCGACGATCTGGTAGACGCCGGTGGCGCCGACAGGATGGCCGCGACTCTTCAGGCCGCCCATTGTGCTGATCGGGATGCGGCCGTGAATGCCGATCTCTCCTTCATGCGCCATACGCCAACCTTCCCCGCGACGCGCAAAGCCGTTCGCCTCTAGGCTCAGCGCCGTCATGATGGTGAAGGCGTCGTGCAGCTCAAAGAGGTCGAGATCTTCGGGCGAGACGCCTGCCTGTCGGAAGGCTTTTTGGCTGCTGATGTGTGCGGCTTCCAAAAAGAGTGGGTCGCGGCGGTCGTGCACGGCAATGGTGTCGTTGGCGCTGGCGCTGGCCAGAATTTGCACTGCGCCGCGATGATGGCCGGTTGTGAAGCGATGTGCCCACTCCGTCGGCGCCAGAACCACAGCCGCCGCGCCGTCGCAGACCGGGCTGCTGTCCATGATGTTGATGGGCGTGGCGATCACCGGCGCACGCAGATAGTCTTCGAGCGTGATCGGCTCTTGAAACATAGCGTTCGGGTTGTTGGCACCGTTGCGATGGGCGTTGATGCTGAAGCCCGCAAAGGCGTCAAGCGGCACGTCATATTCATACATGTAGCGCTGCATGATCAGGGCGTTCAAGCCGACGAAGCTGACGCCGTGCAGCGCTTCGTACTCGGCGTCGGACGCAGTCGCCAGCCCGGCGGTGGTGTCTTTGCCTACGGTGTCGGTCATCTTCTCCAGCCCGGCGACGATCACGATGTCGTGAAAGCCGCTGGCGACAGCCATCGTCCCTACGCGCAGCGCGGCCGCGCCGCTGGCGCACGCCGCCTCGACTTTCGCCGCCTCAATGCCGTGCATTCCGCAAAAATCCGCCACCAGCGTGCCAAGGTGCTCCTGGTCGAGCAAATTCCCGCTGAGCATGTTGCCGACGAAGAGCGCATCGGCACGCTCGATGCCTGCATCCGCCATTGCACTGGAAATCGCTTCATAGGCAAGTTCGCGCGCGGAGCGCTCCCATAGCTCCCCGACAGGAGTTTGACCGATGCCGATAATTGAAACAGAACGCATAAACCCTCCTGATGATTTTCGTCTCGGCAGTCAGGCGTCATCACGCGCCCGGGCCGTGTTGAATTTTGTCCTATTGTACCGGCAACGGGCAAACATGCATGTAATCAAGACCGCTTTGCATAGATGAACCGAAGTTACAACCTCTGTCTTGATGCGCAGCTTGCAGAGGTGCCGGCGAGGACGGCTAGACCGCTGCGAGCGCCTGCTCTAAATCTGCAATCAAATCTTCTGGGTGCTCGACGCCGATGGAAAGGCGCACCATCTTGTCGGTGATGCCCATTTCAATGCGCTCCTCCGGGTCTACATCGGAGTGCGTCATGGAGGCCGGATGCTCGGCCAAGGATTCGGTGCCGCCCAGACTGACGGCCAGGTGAAAGAGTTGCAACGCATTGAGGAAGCGAAACGCCTCCGGCTCGCCGCCGACGATTTCAAAGCTGATCATGCTGCCGGGCGCCAGACATTGCCGTCGGTAGAGCGCATGCGCCGGCGTCTCCGGCGCAAGATGACCCAGGTAATAGACGCGCTCTACCTTGGGATGGTCGGCCAGAAAGTCGGCGACGTAGCGCGCGTTTTTCATCTGTGACGTCATGCGCAGCTTGAGCGTCTCCAGGCTGCGCAGCAACATCCAGCCGGTCATCGGGCTGGCCATGGTGCCGAAAATGGTGCGGAAGCTCTTGACCTGATCGATCAGGCTTTTGGCGCCAAGCGCCACGCCTGCAATCAGATCGCTGTGACCGCCGATGAACTTGGTGGCGGAATAGAGCACAAGGTCGGCGCCATGGTGCAGCGGATGCTGCCAGAGCGGGCCGAGGAAGGTGTTGTCCACGGCGAGCAGCACCTGTCGGCCGGGCCGCGAAAGCCGACGCGCCAGCCCGGCGCAGGCGGCGATGTCCACCAGCGCGTTGGTAGGATTGGCGGGCGTCTCGATGTAGATCATGCCGACATGCTCGCGGAGATTGCGGTCGAGCAGCGTTTGCTCAAAGCCTTCCATGCCCGCATTTGCCAACACGCCGACAGGACGGATGCCGAAGCGGGGGAGGATGTGTTTTAGCAGATAATCGGTGCCTCCGTAGACCGGTTCGCTGAAGAGCACCACGTCGCCCGGCGTGAGGAAGGTGAGCAGCGTCGTGCTGATCGCCGCCATGCCGCTCTCGAAGACCGCTGCAGCCTCGGCTTCGTCCCACAGCGTGAGTCGGTCTTCGAGGATTTCTAAATTGGGATTGTTGAGGCGGCTGTAGATCAGCCCCATTTCTTCACCGGGGCGCTCCCTGCGCAGCCCATAGGCGAGCTCGAAAAAAGCCTTGCCTTCCTCTGCGCTTTGAAACACAAAAGTCGAGGTGAGGAAAAGCGGTGGCTTGATGGCGCCCACCGAAAGCTCGGGGCGATACCCGTAGCCCATCATCAGGCTTTCAGGCCGGAGGCGTTTGCCGGCGATGGTGCGTCGATGGGAGTCGTGCTTGTTTGTGGTCATGTGGCGTCTCCATTGACATGATTTGACCGAAAGGAAAGGATGTTTTCATTATAGCTGCAGTGGATGCTGCAACGAATCCGCCATTCAGCCAAGAAAACGCCAACCAGGAAAGTAGATGACGAAAACAAAACCCTTCCACCCTAAAAACGAATTGACAGGGGCGCATCTTTTCGGTAAGGTTACTACACTGTGCAAGAGGTTTTGTAGAATTGCCTGTCGTGAAGCTCGCGCTGTTTGGTGCCACAGGCCGCACCGGTCGCTATATCTTGCAGGCAGCCCTTGCCGATGGTCATCAGGTGCACGCGCTGGTGCGCAGCCCGTCGAAGTTGATGCTTCCTGATGCAGCCGTCGTAGTTTTTGTCGGCGATGCGCTCGACATGGAAATCGTGAAGTATGCCATGCGCGAGTGCGACGTCGTAGCCAGCGCGTTGGGACTCACCGACCCATCTCAACCGGAAGCGCTTTCGCAGGCGACGGCCAACATCATCGCCGCCATGGAGAGTCTGGGTTTGCAGCGTCTGGTGGCGGTGGCCGGCGCAGGCATCCTGCAAGATCGCAACACAGGGCGTCTGCGCCTGGAGTCGCCGGACTTCAGTCCCGCCTACCTTCCCTACGCCAGGGAGCATTTCCGTATGTTGGAGCTGTTAACGCATTCCCATCTGGCCTGGACGCTCGTCTGTCCGCCGGCCATGCGTGAAACGCCGTCCGTTCCGCTGCGCGCCGAAGCGAATCTTCTACCAGAAGGAGGGCGCCGGGCGTCTTACGCGGCAGTGGGAGAGTTTGTATACAGGTTGCTGAGTTCGTTGGAGTATCTCCACCAGTGTGTGGGAGTCGCCGAGTGAGGAGTTATGCCGACGCATTACAAAGGAACGCCCGAAGAAATGCTGGCGCTGGATACATTCATCAAGCTGACGCGCGCCAATAACTCTCTGATGGCGCGCATCGCCCAACACGGCACCCATCCTACCCTGAGCGTAAGCCAATTCGGCACGCTGGAGGCGCTCTATCACCTTGGCCCAATGTCGCAGACGGAGATCTGCGGCAAGCTGCTCAAGAGCGGCGGCAACACGACGCTGGTCATCGATAATCTTGAAAAGCGCGGCCTGGTGCGCCGGCGCAGAGACCCGGAGGACCGTCGCGTGATCATCGTCGAGCTGACCGAGCAGGGGCGGGACTTGATCCGCTCCATCTTTCCGCGCCATGCCCAGGTCATTGCTCAAGAGATGTCCGTGCTCACGCCCGAGGAACAGCGGCTGCTGGGCGAGCTTTGCAAGAAGCTGGGCAAAGGACAGGACTGCGCTTCTCGGCCAGATGAAGCATCGTGCGAGCCTGCTCGAGCGATGGAGCCTCAAAGTTAAGTTTGCGTCTGGCCGTTGTGAATTTGCCAGTTGTAAAGGCGACGTTCAACAATCCACTGTAGAGACGCATAATAGAGAAGAGGCGCATATAGAGATGCAGAGAACACAGAGGCCTATGGCGGCCTTCTCTGTGTTCTCTGTGTTTTGTGACGAAAAACGCCACCCGTTTCAGGAAAGCTGATACAACCGCTGTGCATTGTCCCAGAGAATGTCCTGTGCTGCCTGCATTGCCTCCTCTTCCTTCAGGAAGCCTTGTTGCGTTAACTCGGTCAGCGCCTGAGCGAGTCCCCAGCGTCCCCAGCGTGCAGCGATCCAATAAATTTCCGGCATTGTGAAGGCGTCGGTGGCGAAGAGCACCTTGCGGAAGGGCGCCATGCCTAGAATCTCGCGAATCATGGCGGGGATGCCCACGGTGGCGAAGGGCACGGCGAGTGAGAGGTCCATCCAGACGTTAGAATAGATGGCGGTGAGGTGCGTCAGCTCGCGGAAGAAGGGCCAGCCTGCATGAAGGAGCACCAGTTGGACGGCAGGGTGCGCCTCGATCACGTTGCGTAGGTGCAACGGATTCGCATAGCGAAGATCGGCGTCGCTGTCGCCGAAGCCGGTGTGAAACTGGATCGGCAGCGTCTGTCGCTCCGCCTCGATCAGGGCGAGATGCACGATGTAATCGCACAACCCTTTGCGTGCCAGACGCACGCGGCCCTCGCGAGCCGCCCTTGCCTTTAAGTATGCAAAATCCCGCTGCGCCACCTCCCGGTCGGGCGCATCGATTTGCAACCCTGTGCGGTAGGCGATTATGCTCTTGAACGCCACGACGCCTTGGTCGCGCGCCGCAGCAATGCGCTCCTGAAACGCTTCGAGCATGCGCTCGAACGTCGGCTCAGCTACGATCAGCTCCTCGGCGAGGCGCTCCAGCCGCAAGATCGGATGGACAGGACAGGGTAGCAGCGCCTGCATGCCTGCATGGTCATAGGCTTCGGCGCTGCCGTAACCGTAGTCGCAGAGCACCATGCCGATGTTGACGTCGGTGAATAACCGCGCCGTGTACTCCTTCTCGCTGAAGCGTGCGCGCGCCGCCAGAATCCCTTCTACAGTCGGCTCGCTTCCCAAAAATGTCGCCAACCATCGGATAGCCGTGCGAAAGACGAGCAGGCTGGGCACATCGCGCTGGTGAATCACGGGATCGGTCGATTCGGTGAACCAGCGCTGAAAGCGCGCCGGATCGTCTGTGGCTGCGCGGCGCAGAAAAGGATGCGCATGGTGATCAAGGATGGGAATGTGGTCGAAGTTCAACATGGAGCAGAGTTCATCAGAATCTTCAGAACTTGTAATTTTCAGAACTTGTAGATGTGATGCTTGATCTCAAAATCGACGTCCTGGACGGAGAAGGCGGCATACTCCGATCGCTTCACCGTGATGTAGGCGTTCGCCAACACCGGCCCCAGCGCCTCCATCAACACCGGGTCGGCCTCTAGCGCGTCGAGCGCCTCGGCCTGGGTTGTCGGATAGCGGCGGATGCCGCGCGCGGCGCGTTCCTCCTCACTGTAATTGCCCGGATCGATCAGCGCAGCCTCACCCGGCATCAGCTCCCGCTTCACACCGTCCAACCCGGCGGCGATCAATCCGCCTAGCGCCAAGTAAGGGTTGCTGCTGGAGTCTGAAGCCTTCAGCTCCAGGTTGATGCTGGTGGCCTCGCTGCCCCAGTGGCCGGAGACGACGCGCACCGCCGCCTCGCGATTGTCTGGCCCCCAGGCGGTATAGGCGCTGCTCCAGAAATGGGGTTGGAGACGGCGGAAGGAATTATAGCTGGGCGTCGTCAGCGCCAACAGGCCGGGGAGGTGCTCCAGCACGCCGGCGATGAAGTGATAGCCAACTTTGCTGAGCAAATATGGGTCCGAAGGATCATAGAGCAGGTTGCGCTTGCTCTCCAGATCCCACAGGCTCCAGTGAATGTGGCAGCCGTTGCCGGCCTGGTCGGGCATGGGTTTGGGCGCCAGCGAGGCGATGACACCGAACTGCGCAGCGACGCTGCGAATGGTTTCGCGGAACCAGATTTGGTTGTCGGCGGCGCGCAACACCGGCGCGTGATGCAACGGCATTTCATGTTGGCCGTGACCTAGCTCTGGGTAGTAGGCGTCTACCGGAATGCCCTGCGCCTCGAACGCAGCGACGATGGCGTCGATTACGTCGGCGGCGGCCGTCATCGAGATCGTGCTGAAGCAGAGGCCGGTGTCGATAGGGACGTATTTTCCCGGCGCCGTTTCGCGAAAAAGGCTGAACTCGCCTTCCATCGCTGCCTGCATGGTCATCCCGGCCTCGGCGAGCCGGGCAATCATGCGTTTGAGGAAGGAGCGCGGGCACGCCTCCCATGGTTGGCGGTCGAGCTTGATCATGTCGCACATCATGGCGGCGCTGTGGGGTGCGTAAGGCAGAATCACCAGGCTGTCGGGATCGGGCACCAGGCGAATCTCGCCGACCGGCCCCATGCCTTCAACCGGCTGGAGCTGATCGAGCATGTTCATGGCCTGCATGGCCAGCGTCAGCCCCTGCCCCGAAGCCATGCGGCTGGCCAGTCGTTCGATCGGCACCAACTTGCCGCGAATCGTGCAGCCGTTGTCGCAATAGAGAAAGCGGACCAGGCGCACACCCGCCGCCTTGCACTGGGTGACGACTTGGTCGATGTTCATAACCAATTCCCTTTCCTGGTCTTGCGGGCTGTGTGGCGCGTGTGGCGTGATGCGTATTTCGCGCCTCGTACGAAACACGAAATACGCAACACGCACCACATATCGTTTGTTTACGGTTGAATTTCAGTGACAAAGGAGTAGACGCCGTCCTGCACCCGGATGATGGTCACCGACTTGATCGGCTTGCGTTGGCCTTCGGGATAGCTGATGACGCCCGTTACGCCTTGGAAGCCCTGCGTGGCCGCCAGCGCATCGCGAATGGCGGCAGGCTCCGTCGAACCGGCGCGGCGGATGGCGTCGGCAATGAGGTTCATGGTGTCATAGCCGAGCGCAGCGAAGGCGTTCTCCGGGCGGCGGCCGTACTCCGCCTCGTACGCAGCGACGAACGACTGCACGATCTCTGCTTCGTTGTCAAGCGAAGCGTGCGTGGAGTAGTATACGTCGTCGGCCAGCTCCCCCGCCACTTCGGCAATCAGCGGCGTGTCGAAGCCGTCGCCGGAGATGATGGGCTGCGTCAGGCCGGCCTCGCGGAATTGCTTGGTCGTAATGCCCGCCTCATTCGGGATCGCGGAAATGAAGAGCACGTCCGGCTGCGGGTCTAGCGCCTTCACGCGTGCAATCTGCGCCGAAAAGTCGGTGTCGCCGGAGTTGTAGGTGTCCTCCAGCACGATGGTTCCGCCGTTGGCCTCCCAGCGCTCCTTGAAAAAGCGCGCCAGCGCCGTAGTGAAGTCATACGCCTGATCGACGAGCATGTAGGCCGAGCGCGCCCCCAGCTCGTTGAAGGCGTAGTCGGCGATGGCGTAGGCTTGGGCGTCGTCGCCGAAGGGCGCCATGAAGAAGTAATCGCCGATCTGTTCGGGCAGCGTCGGCAGCGTGGCGCCTGCCGTGACGAAGGGGATGCCTGCGGCTTGGGCGATCGGACCGGCCGCCAGCGCAAAGGTCGAATCGTTCAACCCACCGATCGCTACGACCTTGTGCACTTCGATCAGCTCGGTAGTGGCGCTGGTCGTCGCCGTTTGGTCGGACTTGCCGTCAATGGCGATGACCTCGACCATGCGGCCGTTGATGCCGCCGGCCTCATTAATCTGCTTGGCCGCCAATTTGAAGCCGTTGAGACCAGGTCCGTCGATCGAGGACATTCCGCCCGTCACGCCGTAGAGGGCGCCGATCTTGATAGGTTCCCCGGCGGGCGCTGTCTCCTGCGCAGGCGCTTCGGTCGCTGCAGGAGCTGCAGCCGGCGTCATCACCGGCGCCGGACAACCCGCCAACACAAGGCTCACCGCCAACAACAACGAAAGGAAAGCCCATGTGCGTCGCATAAAGTCCCTCCTTTTGGAAGAAAAAAGAACATTGATAATAAAACGATGAACCGATCAAAGTAGGCGTTACGCAGCCGGCTCCCTTCTACGCAGCCAAGCTTTCCAGAAAGTCGTATTCTGCGCGAACGTTTCCCCCGACTGCGTAACTCCTACAAAGATTGCGCCCAGGTCTGATTTTTGCTAATCTCCTATCACCACATCCTGATCGCCTGCTTACCGCTCTGTCATCCCCGGCAAACGGATTTCCCTGCCGCCGAGCAGTCCCTGTCTGCGAAAGATCATCACCAGTGCGGCCAGCAGTGCGATAACGATCTGGCTCAAGCCGTAGAGCGGCGTTCCGCCGGCGGCCAATGCGGTTTCCACCTGTCGCAAGCCTTCCGGCAGCAGCGTCAACAAGACGGCGCCGATCACCGAGCCGGTGATGCTGCCCATGCCCCCCACCACCAGCATCACCACAATGTTGAAGGTGATGACAAACGAAAACGAAGACGGCGTGATGGCCGTGATGAGATGGGCGTAGAGGGAACCGGCGACGCCGGCGAAGAAGGCGCTCAAAACGAAAGCCAGCAGACGCGTGCGCAGCACATTCACCCCGCGCGCCTGCGCCGCCAGCCAGTCCTCGCGGATGGCAATCATGGCGCGTCCGTAGGGGGAGTGCACCACCATCCACACCACGTAGATCGTCAACGCGGCCCAGCCGAAGGCCCACCAAATGTTGCTGAGCGGGGGAATACCGTTGATGCCGCGCGCGCCGCGCGTTACATCCTGCCAGTTGTTGGCGATGACGCGCACGATCACCATCAGGCCTAGCGTGGCCACGGCCAGATAATGGCCGCGCAGCCGCAGCACGGGAACTCCGACGACCACCGCCGCCGCCGCCGCCATTGCACCGCCGACGATCGTCGCCGGCAGGAACGGGATGGAAGTCGTCTGCAGCCACGCCGGCAGGCCGGGAAAAGACGCCGTTTTCATGGCGACCGGAAGCGAGAGCAACGCCGCCGTGTAGGCGCCGATCGACATGAACGCGGCAATGCCGAGCGAAAAGTCCCCGGCGAAGCCGTTGGTCAGGTTCAGACTTACCGTTAGAATGATGTTGATCCCGATCACGGCCAGAATGCGCAGGTAATAATTGTTCAATGTGCTCTGCGCCAGCCACAACAGCGTCGCCAACAGTGCAACGTACGCGCAGCCCACCAGCAGGTTGCGCGTCGCCCCGTTGATGTTCACCCTGCGCACGCCTTCCATCGCTCGAGACATAGCGCTACGCTCGCTCCTCCGTGGATGCGCCGAGAATGCCGTTGGGACGAATCAGAAGGATGAGGAGCAGCAGGGCGAAGACAAAGGCGTCGCGATAGCCGGAAAAGGCGGGCGGCAGAAAGCCTACGAAGAAGATCTCGGCAAAGCCTAACAGATAGCCGCCCAACACTGCGCCGGGGATGACGCCAATGCCGCCGATCACTGCCGCCACGAAGGCCTTGAGCCCCGGCAGAAAGCCCATGAATGGCTCCACTGTGCTGTACTTGGCTGCCCACAGCCAGCCCGCAGCCGCCGCCAACATGGAGCCAAGAAAGAAGGCGACCATCACCACGCGGTTGATATCGATGCCCATCAATCTGGCAGCGCGCAGATTTTCTGCCGCTGCGCGCATGGCGATGCCCGTGCGCGTGTTGCGCACGTAGAGGGTCAGCGCCGCCATCAACGCCACCGACAGCCCGACGGTCAGCGCGTCAAGCGTGCTGAAGCTGACTCCCGCCACCGTGTGAAGCCGATTGACGCCGGCGGGGAGGTTGAAAGCACGCGGCTGCGCCGTGACCGTCATCACCATCGAGTTTTCGATGATGCTGCTGACCGCCAGCGACGTAATCAGCATCGTCACTTCCGGCGCGCCGCGCAACGGCCGATAGGCGAGCCGCTCCACTAAGATCCCCAAAAAGCCGATCACCAACATAGGGATGAACAGCGTCAAGATCAGCGGCATGAACGTTGCGCTCACCAACAGCAGGCCCAGATAGGCGCCCAGCATCAGCAGATCGCCGTGCGCAAAATTGATCAGCCGCAACAGGCCGTACACCATGGTCAACCCAATGGCGATCAGCGCATACATGCTGCCCAGGTTCACGCCGTTGATAATCTGTTGCGCAACATAAGTCGGTGTGAACAACGCCTGTGCTCTCCTCTCAAAATTCCCAGCCCAAAGTCTGCCGGACCCACTCCAACACCAGCCCTACCACCGTCAAGGCGACGGCAGCCAGCAATGAATCACGCCAGTTAAAGTCGAGCCAGACGCCCATGACAAAGATAAACACGAAGAGAATTGCGCCTAGAATTACGTAGGCGTTTTTCAACAGTGTCATTGACTTAAGTATGCCTTTCTAACTTCTGGATTATCGATCATTTGTTTCGCCGGTCCGGCGAGCCGCACTTCACCGGTTTCCAGCACATAGGCGCGATCGGCGAGGGTCAGCGCCAGGTGTGCATTTTGCTCGACCAGTAGAATGGTCACTCCCTCTTCATGCAGTTGCTGAATCACACTGAAGATGCGCTGCACGATCAACGGCGCCAGTCCCAGCGAAGGCTCGTCGAGCATCAAAAGGCGCGGCCTGCTCATCAGGGCGCGGCCGATGGCCAGCATCTGCTGCTCGCCGCCGCTGAGCGTGCCGGCCAGCTGCGTGCGTCGCTCAAGCAGTCGTGGAAAGAGCGCATAGACGCGGTCAAGGTCCTGCTTCACGCCGGCACTGTCTTTGCGCTGATAGGCCCCCAGGCGCAAATTTTCCTGCACCGTCAGCCGACCGAAGACCAGCCGGCCCTCCGGACAATGGGCGACGCCCCGCGCCACGATCGCATGCGGCGGCAGCTTTGTCGTCTCTTCGCCGTCGATGACGATACGTCCGCTGCGGATGGGCGCCACGCCGGAGATCGCCATGAGCGTGCTGGTTTTGCCCGCGCCGTTGTTGCCGATCAGTGTCACCAGCTCGCCCTCTGCCACTTCCAACGACACGCCTCGCACCGCCTCGATGCCCCCGTAGGCGACGGTCAGACCCTCAACCCGCACCATGGTTTTCCACCTGCCCCAGATAGGCTTCCACCACCAGCGGATTGCGCCGAATCTCGTCCGGCGCACCTTCGGCGATCAGCCGACCATAGTTAAGCACCTGAATGCGCGAGCACATGTTCATGATCAGCCGCATATTGTGTTCGATCAAGATCGTCGTCAGATTGAACTCCCGATGCAGCCTCAGAATCAGATGCATCAAAGCGTCTGCTTCGGTCGGATTCATGCCGGCGGCCGGTTCGTCGAGCAACAACAGGCGGGGCTGCAACGCCAACGCACAGGCCAGCTCCAACCGCCGCTGTTGGCCGTAACTGAGCTGCGCGGCAGGTTTGTGCGCTGCATCCGCCAGATCAACGAGCGCCAGCAAATCCCGCGCGTTTTGGGTCAACGTTGCCTCACTGCGCAGAAAGTGGGACGTGCGCAACACCACCTGCCAGAGCGCCGCGCTTTCGTGCATCTGGAGGGGAATGCGCAAATTTTCCAGCGCCGTCAACGCCGGGAAGAGCCGCACCTTCTGAAAGGTGCGAGCGACGCCCAGACGGGCAATCTCATCGGGCCGCCGGCCGGATATGTCGACGCCGGCGAAGCGAATCACGCCGGTTGTCGCCGGTGTGACGCCCGTGAGCAGGTTGAAGAGCGTCGTCTTGCCGGCGCCGTTCGGGCCGATCACGCCGAGCAACTCTCCTTGGCGAAGGGAGAGGTCGTACGCTTCTAGGGCCTGTAACCCGCGGAACGATTTCCCCAGGCGCTCGACGTTGAGCAGCGATGTGGATGAGTCGGTCATGTCGTGCGTTTCTGATCTGGTCAAGCGATTCAGACAAGAAGTCGGAATGATGCGGACAACCGAAGCGATGAAAAAATTCACGCGTTCTGTGAATTTTCCCATCCAAAGAAAGTATAAATCGGCGTTGGCAGGCTGTCAAAAGGCAAAAAAACGACCAACCGTAAAAGTTGCGAAATCAACGATAGTTGCAGGAATGTTTGCCGGGCAGAGCGTGCGCAGGGTATTGCCTTCGGCGTCGCAGGCATTGCTCTCGGCCGGTTGTACTCATCTGCAGGCGACGTCGTCAGTTATATGAAGCGTCGTTTCTCATCGTTCCATGACCGGGAAAATTCTATGAATCGAATGCGCATGTCGAGTCTTGGCCGCCGGTCGGCTGCATAGATTGCTCGAGGCAACTCCATGCCGGCCATCCTGCGCGAGGACGCCCCCAACCGCATGCCGGGCTACGACGGCCTCCTCCTTGCCCTGTAAAGATTCTTTAGAGAAGGAGATGGGCAAATTAACACAAATCCTTAAGGGTCGGTGGCAGAGCGATGCGCTTTGGAGGAAAGCGATTTGTGTTACAATCGTAAGCGTTTTTAAACACTTAAAAAGCGGTGAGACGATTGTGGGGAGAGCACAATGAAACTATTAAATTTGATTGCCTCTGACACCGGCGCCGTGCGCGTGGGCGTGGCGACCGACGCCGGCGTCCTCGATTGCGGCGCCATTGGATTTCCGACCCTCTCGATGGAAGCGCTGATTGCCCGACCGGAAGCGCTTGGTGCGTTGCAGAGAGCCATCGACCGGGCGATCGGTGATCCGGCGACGTATGGGTTGCGCCTCCTCGATGAAACGACGCTGCGGTTTGCCCCTGCGCTGATCAATCCGGGCAAGATCATCTGTGTCGGTCTGAACTATCGCCGCCACGCCGCAGAGTCAGGGCTGCCCGTTCCTTCAACGCCCGTGCTCTTTTCTAAATTCAATAACAGCTTGGCTGCGCATCGCGAGGCGATTCCCTTGCCGTCGACGGCGCATCAGTATGACTATGAGGTAGAGCTGGCGGTGGTCATCGGGCGTCGCACCCGTCATGTGTCGGTCGATGAGGCGTTGGGGTGCGTCTTCGGCTATTGCACGGCTAATGACCTCAGCGCGCGCGATCTGCAAACCCGCACCGGCCAGTGGCTGCTCGGCAAGACGCTCGACAAGTTTCTGCCGCTTGGCCCCTATTTGATCACTGCGGACGAGGTAAGCGATCCCCAGAATTTGTCTCTAAAGTGCTGGGTGAACGGCGAGTTACGCCAGAATTCCAACACCGCAGATATGATCTTCAGCGTGGCAGAGATCATCAGCTACATCAGCCGGTACTTCACCTTGGAGCCGGGCGACGTTATTTGCACCGGTACACCTGAAGGAGTGATTTTGGGCATGGCCGAGAAAGTGTGGCTGTGCTCCGGCGATGAGGTGACGGTTGAAGTGGAAGGATTAGGACGGCTGACGAACGTGATGGCTGACGAACGTGATGGCGTAGCCGATCTCAACACTCGATGACGTTCACCGCCAGGCCGCCGCGCGCCGTCTCTTTGTACTTCGTCTTCATGTCGGCGCCGGTCTCGCGCATGGTCTTGATCACCTTGTCGAGGGAGACGTAATGTCTGCCGTCCCCGCGCAGAGCGATGCGCGCTGCGTTGATCGCTTTCACTGCGCCCATGGCGTTGCGCTCGATGCACGGAATCTGCACCAGCCCGCCCACCGGGTCGCAGGTTAAGCCCAGATTGTGCTCCATGCCGATCTCGGCGGCGTTTTCTACCTGGGCGGGCGAGCCGCCGCGCACTTCGGCCAGCCCGGCCGCCGCCATCGAACAGGCCACGCCGACCTCGCCCTGGCAGCCGACGTCGGCGCCGGAGATGCTGGCGTTTTTCTTATAGAGCGTTCCAACGGCGCCCGCCGTGAGTAGAAAGCGGATGACGCCATCTTCGTCGGCGCCGGGCACGAAGCGCGTATAGTAGTGCAGCACCGCCGGGATAATGCCCGCCGCACCGTTGGTGGGCGCTGTGACGACGCGACCTCCTGCTGCGTTCTCTTCGTTGACGGCAATGGCGTAAACGTTGACCCAGTCCATCACATTGAGCGGGTCTTGCAGATTGGCCTCCGGTCGCTCGACCAGCTTGCGATAGAGCTCGGCGGCGCGACGTCGCACCTTCATGCCCCCGGGCAGGACACCCTCCGTCGTGATTCCCCGCTGCACGCACGCCTGCATTACGTCCCAGATGCGCAGCAGGCCGGCGCGAATTTCCACCTCGCTGCGCCACGCCTTTTCATTTTCCAGCATGAGCTGGCTGACGCTCAGGTTGTGCGCTGCGCAGAGCGCCAGCAGCTCCTCCGCGCTGTCGAAGGGATAGGGGAGCGGCGTGTCATCCTCCTTGATGCGATCGCGGCCGACTGCGCTTTCGTCCACCACAAAGCCGCCGCCCACCGAGTAGTAGGTCGCCGCGTCAAGAAAGGCTCCGTCGGCATCGAGCGCAGCGAAGGTCATGCCATTAGGATGAAAGGGCAACGCGCTGCGCCGGAAGAGAATATGCTGCTTTTCAACGAAGGCGATGGGCTGTTCTCCCAAGAGCAACAGCTGCTGCGTCGACCGTACGGTCTCGACTCGTTCGGGAATGGTGTTGACGTCGACGGTCTCCGGTTCCTCACCCAGCAGACCGAGGATCACCGCTTTGTCGGTGCCGTGCCCCTTGCCCGTCGCGCCGAGTGAGCCGAAGAGTTCGGTGCGCACCGCAGCGACCCCGGCCAGCAACCCGTTGCGCTGCAGCCGCAGCGCAAACAGTTTCGCCGCCTTCATGGGGCCGACAGTATGCGAGCTAGAAGGGCCGATGCCGATTTTGAAAAGGTCGAAGATGCTGATTGACATAATCCTAAGCTGTCCTTACAGGCTCCCTCCGGCGGAGCTTCTCTAGGCAACTCCCTGGGCGTAGGGCCTATCGGGATCGCTTGACCGGCGACCGAACCTTTGTGATTTACAACTTGTTCAAGCCGTTGATAATTCGGTGATATGGAAGTGTCTGGGTGATATTCAAGCATAATATTCAAGCATAAATGAACGGTTCTTTGCAAGACCTATCCAAATTCCTAAACGCGCACGCATTGACAGCGCACCTGCTTGATGCTAAGATACAATTGCTTAAAACGTTTTAATCGTCGGCTTATTCTAGCTTGCCCAAATTATGCGATTGAACCTTCTATAGAGCCGATCAGGGGCACAGGCCGGCGCCGATGCTTTTCTCTTTGTCGCTTCATCCACAACTTCTATGAATTGAGGGAGGACACAACTATGAAATCCGCAACGCAACCTGTCACGCTGGGCTTGATCGTCGGCAACCGCGGGTTCTTCCCGGCGCATCTGGCCGAAAGTGGCCGCAAAACCATCCTTAAGGTGCTAGAGGAGGAAGGTTTCCGCGTGATTGCACTCTCGCCGGAGGAGACGCTTTACGGCAGCGTCGTCACGCATGCGGACGCACACAAGTGCGCCGATCTGTTCAAGCGCCATCGCGATGAGATCGACGGCGTGCTCGTCACCCTGCCTAACTTCGGCGAAGAGCGCACCATCGCCGACGCCCTCCGTTGGTCGGGTCTGGACGTGCCGGTGCTGATCCAGGCCTTTCCCGACGATCCCAACAAGATGACCGTAGCCGACCGCCGCGACTCCTTCTGCGGCAAAATGTCCGCCTGCAACAACCTCCGCCAATATGGCATCAAGTATTCGCTCACCACGCTCCACACCGTCGATCCGGAGAGCGAATCCTTCCGACAAGACTTGGCGCGCTTCGCCGGCGTCTGTCGCATCGTGCGCGGCTTCAAGAATGCCCGCATCGGCGTGATCGGCGCCCGGCCGGCCGCCTTCAACACCGTGCGTTTCAGCGAGAAGCTCCTGGAGCGCAGCGGCATCTCCGTGGAGACACTCGACCTCTCTGAGGTCTTCGGTCGCATCCAGCGACTCGACAACGAAGCCGGTGTCGTCAAGGAGAAATTGGCCCAGATCGAGCGCTATGTGCAGACTGCCGGCGTTCCGCAGGAGTCGCTGCTGCGTATGGCGAAGTTCGGCGCAGTCGTCGACGAATGGATGAAGGAGACAGAGCTGACCGCCAGCGCCGTTCAGTGTTGGACGGCGATGGAAGAGTACTACGGCGTGGTGCCCTGCACGCTAATGAGCATCATGAGTGACAGCCTCATGCCCTCCGCATGCGAGACCGATATCGCCGGCACTGTGGCCATGATGGCGTTGGCCTTTGCCTCGGGCAAGCCGAGCGCCATTGTAGACTGGAACAACAACTATGGAGACGACCCCGACAAAGCCATCATCTTCCACTGTTCCAATCTGCCCAAGAGCATCTTTGTGGAGGAGAAAGATGTACAGGCCGCAGGCGGCCTGATCCGGGCCGACGACATCGCCGTGATGGACTTCCAGGAGATCATCGCCGGCTCCGTGGGCAAAGAGAACACCTTCGGCACCATCGTCGGCCGCGTCAAGGCGGAGCCGTTCACCTATCTGCGCGTCTCCACCGATGACATCAACGGCCGAATTGTCGCCTACGTGGGCGAGGGCGAGCTGACCAACGACCCGATCAAGACCTTCGGTGGCTACGGCGTCGTGCGCGTTCCCAAACTGCAAGATCTGTTGCACTACATCTGCGAAAACGGCTTTGAGCATCATGTCGCCATGAACCTCTCGCAGGTGGCTGCGGCCGTGCATGAGGCGCTCAACAAGTATATGGGCTGGTCGACCTACTGGCACAGAGGATGAACGGAAAGAGTGGAGATCGAAGGCCGCCGGTCACTTGATCCCCGCTTCTGTTAGAATAGGGTTGCGCAGTTGTGAGGTTTCCTGCGGAATCCTCTTTCTGGGGAGACCTCCGTACAACAAAACTTTCCGGCAATTATCGTAGGCGCGCTCACGCCGCACGTCCTCAACAGTCTTGCAAGACTCGACAGTCTCGCAAGATCGGCAAGACCATAGAGAAGCCGGGAAAGCGCAGTTACGAGCAGCGCCTACGAATTGCCGAAAAATCGGACAAGTGCAAGGCTGTGCACCTTGCATCTGACTTTTACGTTTTGCAAATACGTTTTGCAAAGGAGTCTTGCTATGGGATTGCAGGAAGAACGACTGGCGCAGATTCGCGCCTTCATGCGCACACAGGAGATCGACGCGCTGGTGTTGCGACGGGTAAGCAGCTTCGCCTGGGCGACCGCCGGCCATCGCTCCTACGTCAACACGGCGTCGACGGATGGCATCGCCACGCTGGTGATTACTGCGGATGAACAGTTTGTGGTGACGAACACCATC
>JANWYX010000018.1 GCA_025055055.1 Caldilinea sp.
CCCATGACCTGAGCGTGGTGCGCTTCATCGCCGATTACGTGGCGGTGATGTATCTCGGTCAGATCGTGGAGTATGGCCCGGTGGACGCCCTGTATTCGCCGCCATATCATCCTTACACGGAGGCGCTGCTCTCCGCTGCGCCCGTTCCTGACCCGAACGCGCAGCCGTCACGGATTCGATTGGAGGGTAATGTTCCCAGCGCCATCGATCCGCCCGCCGGCTGCCGCTTTCATACGCGTTGTCCGCGGCGCAACCTGATGCCAGACGGCGGCAGGCGTTGTGAAACCGAAATGCCCACCTATCAGGAGACGGAAGCGGGCAATCGCATCCTCTGCCACCTGCCGCTGGAGACGCTGCGCTCCTTAAAGCCGGTGATCGACGCACACCCTTAGATGCACGCTCCAATCGGGGAGGAGCCGACGTCAGCGCCTTTCCGGAAGCTCGGCGATGTTTAACGAAATCTTCCGGCAATCGTGGTGGCTGCAGCCCGTAGCCGCGGCTTCCGACTTAGACGAGCCTTCTCGCCAGACCTCAGGAGCTTGGATGATTCGAGCAAGCGCAGCGGCGAGCTGCATCTATGGGTCACCGGCATAAGGCGTCCCCTGACTTTCGGCCGCGCGCCCACTTGAAAATCTCCATCGCCGCCAACACGCCGAGCGCTAACGCCAGCATGAGACCGAATTCTTGCAGAGTGACGGGCTCTACGCGCAGCAGCTCCTGCATGAAGGGAAGATGCATAGAAAGCACATGGATGCAAAAAGCCACCACGACGCCGATAGTGAGAATGCGGTTGTTACGCAGCGGCACGCAAAACGCCGACGTGTATTCTGAGCGGCAGTTGAACACATGCACGTTCTCAAAAAGCACCATCAACAGAAGCAGCAGATTGCGCGCCGTAAACTCATCGTAGCCTGCGCCGAGCAGCCAGAACCACGCGCCAAAGGCGAGCAGGCCGATCGTCAAGCCGGAGACCAGCGTCTGGTGCACCATCAGCGGGTTGAAGATACCTTCTGTGGGCTTGCGCGGAGGACGGCGCATGGCGCCCGGTTCGCCCGCCTCGAACGCCAGCGCTACATCCTGGATGCCGTTGGTGACCAAGTTCAGCCAGAGCAGCTGTACGGCAAAGAGCGGTAGCGGAAGGCCGCTCAACACCGCCAGGGTGAAGAGCACCACCTCGGCAAATCCCGTGGAGATCAGCAGATAGGTCACTTTGCGCACGTTGTCGTAGGCGAAGCGTCCTTCTTCGACGCCGGCCTCGATCGAGGCGAAATTGTCGTCGGTGATGATGATCGAGGCGACGTCCTTCGCCACATCGGAGCCTGACCCCATCGCCACGCCGATGTTGGCGGCGCGTAGCGCCGGCGCATCATTGACGCCGTCTCCGGTGACCGCCACAAAGTGACCAAGCCGAATCAGCGCCTCGACGATCTCCAGCTTTTGCATCGGCGTCACGCGCGCAAAGACGCGCGCCCGTCTCACGGCCTCGAGAAACGCCGGCGTGTCTGCAGGACCTACCTCCGCCAACATCTTTCCCGTCACAATTTCCTCTGCACCGGAGGCAATGCCGAGCTCCCGCGCGATCGCCAGCGCTGTGGCCGGGTGATCGCCGGTGATCATAGCGACGCGGATGCCCGCCTCCATGCATTTTTGCACGGCAGGTTTTGCCTCAGGGCGCAACGGATCGATCAACCCAACCAACCCCACCAAGGTCAACGGAGGCAGCATGTTGTCGTCAAGCGTGACGTCCTCGTCGCTGACGCAAGGCGCTGTTTCCGCCAGTGCAATCACGCGATAGCCGTTGGCCGCCATTGCCATCGCTGCCTGCTCGATAGGCCCTGCAACGATGGTTTCAACGCCTCGGGCCGTGTGCATGTGCGTGCAGTAGGGCAAGATTACTTCCAAGGCGCCCTTGACGGCGATCCGACCGGCGCCGTTCCGGCGGTAGGCGGTGGCGGCGTAACGGCGATCGGACTCGAACGGAACCTCCGCCACGATCTGGACGGTTTCGCGGGCCTTCGTCGGGTCGACGCCGATTTTATAGGCGAGGGCCAGCAGGGCGATATCGATGGCGTCGCCGTGATACTCCCACGTTCCTCTGTCGTAGACAAGATGTCCTTCATTGCAAAGAATGCCGATTCGCACCAGCGCCTTGACGCGCGCTTCCGTAGATTCATCGAGCGGTGCGCCGCTCTCCATCAGGACTTCGCCCTGGCCGTTGTATCCCTCGCCCGTCACGTGCAGCGTCAGACCATCGGGAAACACCAACTTGCGCACGGTCTGTTTGTTAACCGTCAACGTGCCGGTCTTATCGCTGCCGATGTAGGTGCAACTGCCCAGCCCCTCGACCGCAGTGAGTTTGCGCACGATCACGTTGCGTTTGGCCATGCGATGAGTGGCGATCGAGAGCGCTACGGTCAACGCCACCGGCAACCCTTCTGGAATGGCCGAGACGGCCAGCGCCACCGCCATGAAGAAGACTTCGTTGTAGGGAATGCCGCGGGAGACGGCGATCAGCGCCAGCACACTGCTGGCGCCTAGCACAGCGAAGCTAACATCGCGCGCAAAGCGCTCCATGCGGATCACCAACGGGGGCTTGGCAGTGTCGGCGGTGGTGGCGGCTGCGGCAATTTCGCCGACGGTCGTGCGGGCGCCGGTGGCGAAGACAACGCCGACACCGCGGCCCGTGATCACCGTTGAGCCGGCGTAGACGAGGTTGACGCGCTCCGAGAGCGGCAGGTCGTGCTCCAGAGCGCCGGCGCGTTTCTGTATGGCCAGCGACTCGCCGGTCAGCAACGATTCATCAACCGTCAAGTTGTGGGTGTGCAAAAGGCGAATGTCCGCCGGCACGCGGTTGCCCGACTCCAACAGCACAATGTCGCCAGGCGTCAGTTCTTCCGCATCCATCAGGCGCTCGCCGCCATCGCGGCGCACGCGGATGTAGACTCTGAGCAGGCTCTGCAAGGCTGCGGCGCTTTTCTCGGCTCGCCACTCCTGAAATGCGCCGAGGCCGGCGTTCAACAACACGACGGCGAAAATGAAAACGGCGTCCTTCACGTCTTCAAGCAAAATGGAGACCATGCCCGCCACCAACAGCACATAGATGAGTGGGCTTTTGAATTGATGGAGGATGATTTCTAGCAGCGTCGGCGGGGGGTGGACCGGCAAGATGTTGCGGCCAAAGCGCCGGTGACGCACCTCCGCCTCTTCGCTGCTCAATCCATCGAGCGACGTTGCCAGGCGACGCAGGGCTTCCTCTTCGGAAAGCGCGTGCCACTCTGCGCCGTCGATATCCAGAGGCGTCGGCGCCTGTTGTCCGAACGCGCTCGACAACCCCAGCTTCTCTGTCATGGCCGTTTATCCTGTAGAATAATGACGTTGGCGCGCTGATGCAGGGAGGGCGTCAAATCAGCCAGTTCGACGCCTTTTGCTTAGGTTGAGTCTATTCTTAGCCGTCGGTTGCTCTACGCATTCTGATTTTATTTTCAACCATGACCATTGTGCGCAAGTTCAGGCTTGATTCCAGGTGGACCTCTGTGTCTTGCAAGCCGGTGAACTACGTTGAGATACGCTGCAGTGAATCCAATGGCCCCTGAGCAGCTTACAATCGCCCGCCAGATTATCGACGCGTTCTATGCCTCGCGCGGTTGGAGGCCTTTTGACTTTCAGCGCGAGGCGTGGCGCGCTTACCTCGCCGGGGAAAGCGGCCTCATCCATGCGCCCACGGGCATGGGTAAATCCTATGCAGCATGGCTCGGCCCGGTGATGGAATGGATCGTCGAATATCCAGAGCCGGCGGAATGGGCTCGCCTGCCTGCGTCGCCGCTTCTCGTGCTCTGGATCACGCCGCTGCGCGCGCTGGCGACCGACACGACGGCTGCATTGCAGTCTGTTGCGAGCGCGCTGGGGCTGCCGTGGACGGTCGAAACGCGCACCGGAGACACGAGCGCAACGGTCAAGGTGCGGCAACGCACGCGGCCTCCCACTGCATTGGTGACGACGCCGGAAAGCCTTTCGCTTGTGTTGTCCTACGCAGAAGGCGCCGCGCTCTTTCGCCATCTGCGCTGTGTGGTGGTGGATGAATGGCACGAGTTGCTGGGCAGCAAGCGCGGGGTGCAGACGGAGCTGGCGCTGGCCCGCTTGCGTCGATGGCGGCCTGACCTGCGTGTGTGGGGGCTTTCGGCGACGCTGGGCAACCTCGAGGAAGCGCTGGCAGTCTTGATGGGGGCTACGCCGCCAACCCGTGTGCGTCTGATCGCAGGCGACCTTCAGAAAGAGATTCGCATCGAAACACTTATTCCGGATGACATCGAGCGCTTCCCCTGGGCCGGACATCTGGGCATGAAGCTGCTGCCGCGCGTCGTCGAGGCTGTGCAGGAGGCGCGCTCGACCTTGATTTTTACCAACACGCGCGCCCAGACGGAGCTTTGGTTTCAGGCCTTGATCGAGGCGCATCCAGCGTTCGCCGGCGAGATCGCGCTGCACCACGGCTCGCTCGATCCCTCCTTGCGCGCCGAAATCGAAGATCGCTTGCGCAATGGCCGGCTGCGTTGCGTGGTCTGCACCTCCAGCCTCGACCTCGGCGTCGATTTTTCGCCCGTGGATCAGGTGATTCAAATTGGCAGCCCCAAAGGCGTGGCGCGGCTCATGCAGCGCGCCGGTCGCAGCGGCCATCAGCCGGGCGCCGTCAGCCGCATCCTTTGCGTTCCGACCCATGCGTTCGAGCTGATCGAGTTTGCCGCCGCCCGCCAGGCGATTGAGGAGCGCATGATCGAAGCGCGCGCGCCGTTGCGCAAACCCTTTGATGTGCTGGCGCAACATCTTGTCACCATCGCGCTGGGCGAGGGTTTTGTCCCCGAAGAACTTCTCGACGAAGTGCGCACCACCTACGCCTACGCCGACCTCACCGATGAAGAGTGGCGTTGGGCGCTTGGCTTCGTCAGCGACGGGGGACGCGCGCTGCATGCGTACCCGCAATACAACAAGCTGAAGCCGGAAAACGGCCGCTATCGACCGGCCAATCGTCAGATCGCACAATTCCATCGCATGTCGATCGGCACCATCACCAGCGACGGGACGCTCAAAGTGCGTTATCTCAAAGGCGGCTCGCTAGGCAGCATCGAAGAATCGTTCATTGCGCGGCTGCGGCCGGGGGAACGCTTCATCTTCGCCGGCCGCGCACTAGAGTTGGTAATGGTCAAAGAGATGACCGCCTATGTGCGCAGAGCCGGCGACGCCGATGGCGCAGTGCCCCACTGGATGGGGTCGCGCATGCCGCTCTCCTCTCAATTGGCCGGAGCGGTGTGCATGCAGTTGGCCGCTGCGCGCGAGGGGCGTTTTGATTCGCCCGAGCTGGTCGCCGTCCGACCGCTCCTTGCGCTGCAGGAGCGGTGGTCGCGGCTGCCATCGCCGGACGAGCTACTGATCGAATCCACAAAGTCGCGCGACGGCTATCATCTCTTCGTCTTTCCCTTGGCCGGGCGACTTGTGCACGAGGGACTGAGCGCGTTGGTCGCCTATCGCATAGCGCAGGAGGCGCCGCGCACCATCAGCGCCTTCGCCACAGATTACGGCTTTGAGCTGCTCTCGCCGACACCCTTTGCGCTCACCGAAGCCGACTGGCGGCGCCATCTGCGCGTCGAGCATTTGCCGGAGGACGTGCTGGCGTGCATCAACGCCACGGAGCTGGCGCGACGCCAATTTCGCGACATTGCGCGCGTCGCAGGGTTGATTTTTTCCGGCCACCCTGGAAACCCCAAGAGCGCGCGGCAACTCCAGGCTTCCAGCGGCCTGATTTTCGACGTATTGGCGCAGTATGACCCGGATAATCTGCTGCTTGACCAGGCGCGGCGCGAGGTATTGCAGCAACAGCTCGAACTCACGCGGCTGGAGGCGACGCTGACCGCCCTTGCGCACCAAGAAGTGGTTCAGATCGAGACAAAGCGTTTGACGCCGTTCGCCTTTCCAATTTGGGCCGAGCGCATCCGTACGCAGGTCAGCAGCGAAGATTGGAACGCCCGCGTAGAGCGGATGGCGCTGGAGCTGGAACGCATGGCGAATCGCAACGGATGTCGCCGGCCAAGAAAATGATTTATCTGGCGACCTTCCAATGAAACAGCAGCGTCCAGGTCAACATCAGCTCCGGCAAGGCGTAGCTCACGTCGATCAATCCATGCGTCAGGGCTGCGAACGCCGCAGCCAGGCAACCCAGCGCCAGCGCCGCTTCGTCGCGTCGCCCTGACGAGCCTCGCAGCCATTTCCAAATACCCCATATCCCTAATCCCCACCAGCTTACACCTAACAGGAGACCCACCAACCCTAGCCGCGTCCACCAATCCAGCACGAAGTTGTGTGGATGATTGAGGTTCGGCTCCTGCCATGCTTCCGGCAAGAGATAGGCGCTGCGATAGTGATAGAGGAACTGATCGGGGCCGACGCCGAGCCAAGGATGGTCGAGCGCCATCGCCCAGGAGCTGCGCCAGAGCTGTAGCCGTAAGAAACCGGTGCCCTGCTCGAAATCGAGCAGTCGCTGAAAACGTTCGGCGCCAAGGAAAGGCGTCAACATCAACGCGGCCAACAGGAGGAACATCCCGAGCGCCAGCAGCGGCTTGGGCGATGCGCGGCGGCGCTTGACCATCCAGACGCCTCCCGCCGCCAGAGTGAGCGCCATCGCCGGCGCGGCGAGAAAGAGGGCGCCTTTGCTGAAGGTGAGCAGCCATGCCAGTCCCTGCACCACGGCTAGAGCGCCCCAAAGCATACGACGCCGCCATCCCTCGACAAAGAGCGCCAGGCTGAGCGTCACGGCCAGCGTGCGGTCAAGATAGAGCGCCAGGTTATTCGGCGAATCGTACAGTGCCTGCACGCGGCGCACCCCTTCTGCCGCCGAGACAAACCCCTGGCCGCTGACGTACCCCCATAGGCCGATCAGCGCTACGGTTGTCGCACCGAGTAGCCAGCCTGCAACGAGCAGCTGGCGATCAAGGGCCGGTTCCCATGAGAGACGCACTACGCCGATCACCACGCCCCCGAAGATCGGTGCAGACAGAAAGACGACGCGCCACTCGCGCAGCGCCAGCGTCGGATACCACACATCCAGGCTGGCAACCAGAGCCCAACTCATGATCAGCGCCAGCAGCCAGAGCGCAGCCCGCTGCTCTCGTTCCAGGGATGGAGTGCCGGGCGGGCGTTTTTCACCGGACAGCGAGCGCAGCGTCCAATGTCCGGCGAGTGTGGCTGCGCTGCCCAGCACGCCGACGTCGACGATTCCCAGCGCTCGCATCGGAAGCAGCGGCAGATCGACGGCGTAGGCGAAGGGCAGCGCAAAGAGCAGCGCCGTCAGCCAGAGCGCCGGACGCACCACTCCTGCCACGGCGAGCAAAAACACACCCGTCAGCGTCGGCAGCCGGCTATCGAGCGCCGTCCCTGCAACCGTTAGCGCTGCGCCCAACCCAAAGGCGAGCCATGCGCCGCGTTGCCATGGAGGCCCGGAGAGATCAAAGCGGCGAAGCTTTGAAAGAAACGGCGGCGGGCGCTTCCCCGTCAGCGCCTGCGCCGCCGTTGCAGCCAGAAGCCAGACCCCCGTCATCGTCAGCAAGGCTCCCGGCCATTGCGGCGCAGGCAGAAGCGGCAGCCGCTCGCCGGGGCGATGCAACGCCTGTTGCGGCGGGTCCACGGCAACCCCGCGCAAGGGCTTTTGTCCCCACCCGCGCCAGAACTCCAGCCGTACAAGGTGCGCAGACGAGGCACCGACATCCGCGCGCTGCGCCTCCCGATGAATCTCCACCCAACGCAGTCGCCGATCCTCGGAGGCTTCCGCTAACTCGGGCGCCAACAGCGTCACATAGCCGGCCCTTGCGCCGAGGCTGTTGACGTTGCCGGGAATGTTCGCCAGCCGGTTGGCCGGTCGATCGTCCACCGTGGCGTAAAGGTAAGCCCAGTAGTCGCCCGGCGCCAGGAGCAGCCATAACGCCTCGCCGGTGTAGGTGAAGGTGACGACGCCGGAGGGTTCGAAAAATGGGTCGACCGGTTCGGATGGATCGGCGCCGCTTGCGTCCACCGTCCAGCCATGGGAGAAGAAGAGGGGCGGACTCTCCACGCTTGCCAACGCGCCGGAGGTCAATCTCTGTACCGGCGTCAGCGCTGCGCCGCAGTCGGTGCAAGCGCGTGATGGCAATGTCAGCGCCAGCCAGAGAAGGCCAAGGGTGAGCGCAACCACACCGATGGCTGTCATCACGCGCACTCCGGACAATTGCATCTGGCCTGCCCCGTTCGTTGCAGATGGGGTGAACTTCAATTTCCGCCCTACTTCCCCGCCCGCTCCACCAGTGTGCGCGCAGCGTGGTTGTGGCGTTCGACCAGGGTCGGCAGGTCGAGATGCAACGGAGCGCCGTCGTCCACCAGCTTGCGCCCGTTGACGATGGCCCAGTCCACCGGCTGCGGCTGGCAGAAGACCAGCGCAGCTACAGCGTCATGCACGGCGCCGCCAGCGTGCCAGAGCGTGTCTAGCCGAAAGGCAACGATGTCGGCGGCCATGCCCGGCGCCAGCGCACCGATGTCGTCCCGCCCTAGCACCGCTGCGCCGCCCAATGTGGCGATCTCTAATGCCTCGCGTGCGGTCATGGCGCACGGATCGCCCAGCACCCGCTGCAAGAGCAAACACTGCCGCACCTCGTTGAGCATATGGCTGCCATCGTTGGAGGCACTGCCGTCGACGCCGAGGCCGACCGCAACCCCTGCGTCGCGCATTGCCCGCACCGGCGCAATGCCGGAAGCCAGCCGCATGTTGCTGGTGGGGCAATGGGCGACGCCGGTGTGCGTGCGCGCAAAGTGTTCGATTTCCCGTGAGTTGAGATGGACGCAGTGCGCGTGCCAGACGTCGTCGCCCGTCCAGCCGAGCTGCTCGGCGTAGTCGCCGGGGCGATGACCAAAGCGCGCCAGGCAGAACTCCTCTTCGTCCTTCGTTTCGGCGAGGTGTGTGTGCAGATGGACGTTCATCACTGTGCCGAAGCTGCGCGCCAGCGCAGCGCTTTCTCGCATGAGGTCGGGTGTGACGCTGAAAGGACTGCACGGCGCCAGCACGACGCGGCGCATGGCAAAACGATTTGGATCGTGGTAGGTTTCGACAACGCGGCGACAATCGCGCAGAATGACCTCCTCGTCCTCGGTGACGCGGTCGGGGGGAAGGCCGCCTTTGCTCTCGCCGAGGCTCATGCTGCCGCGCGCGCCGTGGAAGCGCACGCCCACCGTCTCCGCAGCGGCAAATTGATCGTCGAGGCGGCAGCCGTTCGGCCAGAGGTAGTGATGGTCGCTCGACGTCGTGCAGCCGGAGAGCAGCAGTTCTGTCAGCGCCAACTGCGTGCTGACGAAGACGTCGTCGGGCGTCAGCTCCGCCCAGATCGGGTAGAGCGTCTTGAGCCAGTCGAAGAGCACAACGTTCTGCGCAGCGGGGATGACGCGCGTCAACGTCTGGTAGAAATGATGATGGGTGTTGACGAAACCGGGCAGCACGATGCGCCCGCGCGCCGAGATGACTTCGTCGGCGGCGCCGCGCAGGGCGGCGGGCAACTCGCTCGTTGCACCCACCCAGACGATGGCCGGCCCCTGGGTGACGACCGCGCCATCGCGAATTTCGCGACGCTGTGCGTCCATCGTGACGACGAGGTCCGCGTGCTCGATGCAGAACGATGTTGCGTGCGGTGCAGGCGTCTCCATTGGCTACTCCATTCAGGCGATGATCGAAATCGTCGGTTGCCCGAAATTTGAGAAGGCAACGGCTTGTACAATATCTCATCGCCGGAAGAGCGTCAAACGGGGGCGTTCGAGGGTAAGCAGCGCGTCCTACCGGAGGCGCAGCGGACGGGAATGACGTAGATCTGGCCTCCGGCCGGATATGCCGGGCAAAGACCACGTGTGCGGGCAAGCCGCGCCCGTCACGCCGAAGCCGTGCCTACATGGGTATGCGTTTTAGCCCCCGGCCATGGCGCCGACAATCAACAACGGCTCTGCGCCGGACGCCACCGCAGCAGGCAGCGGCACGTCCGGCGATTCGTGGGAAAGGTCCTGTCCACAGGCAAAGAAGCGGATCAACGGCCGGCGCTGTCCGGTGCTGCGATCGCGGATCGTTCCTCGCAACAAAGGGTAGGCTGCTTCCAGGGCGTTGAGCGCTGTGGTTAATGTAACCGGCTCGCTCACTTCCAACTCGATCTCTTTGCCGACGTTCGCCAGCGTGCGCAAATGATGGGGTAGGACAACGCGTATCATCGCAGCGTTTGCACCTCAACCGAAAGGACAGGAGGTAGATGTTGTACGATTGCCCTCCAGTGATCGCCGGAGTCGGGCGAGACGTAGACCTGCCCACCGGTCGTGCCGAAATAGACGCCGCACGGATCCAAGGCATCGACCGCCATGGCGCTGCGCAGGACGTTGACGTAGCAGTGCGCCTGGGGGAGGCCGTGGGTGAGCGCCTCCCACTCGTTGCCGCCGGTGCGGCTACGATAGACGCGCAGTCTGCCCTCCGGCGGATAATGTTCGGAGTCGCTCTGAATCGGCACCACATAGATCGTCTCCGGCTCGTGGGCGTGCACGGCGATGGGAAAGCCGAAGTCGCTGGGCAGGTTGCCGCTGATCTCATACCAATTCTCACCGGCGTCGTCGCTGCGCATCACATCCCAGTGTTTTTGCATGAAAAGCACCTGGGGTCGCGAGGGGTGCATGGTGATGCTATGCACGCAATGGCCGATCTCGGCTTCAGGGTCGGGCAGCTCCCAGTTGGACTTTAACCCGTGAGTGGCGGGGCGCCAACTCTGGCCGCCGTCGTCGCTGCGAAATGCGCCCGCTGCAGAGATGGCGGTGAAAAGCCGCTGCGGATCGGTGGGATCGAGCAGGATCGAATGCAGGCACATGCCGCCTGCGCCCGGTTGCCAGAGGCTACCCTTCGCCTGACGTAGCGCAGGTAGCTCCCGCCAGCTTTGGCCGCCGTCGTCGCTGCGAAAGAGGGCGGCGTCCTCCACGCCGGCGTAGACGACCTCTGCGTCGGTCGGCGATGGCTCCAACACCCAGACGCGTTTGAACTCCCAGGGATGCTGCGTGCCGTCGTACCATTGATGTGTGCCCAGATCGCCCTGATAGACAAACTCGTTGCTCACCGGCGTCCACGTGGCGCCGCCGTCGTCGGAGCGTTGGATCAACTGGCCAAACCAGGCGGTCGACTGAGAGGCGTAAATGCAGTTTGGGTTAACAGAAGAGCCTTTGATGTGATAGATCTCCCAGCCGGCGAAGAATGGACCGTTTATGTCCCAATCCCGACGCGCTGCATCGGAAGTCAGAATAAAGGCGCCCTTGCGGGTGCCGACCAGCACGCGGACAGTTGCCATGAATTTCCTCCTTTGTGATCATAATGCGTGTCGCGTGTTTCGTCTGCGTTGTGCGACGTAAAGCCGCATCAACGCAACCCTGTTTCACGCCGTAGCCGGCAATTGAATGACGCTGAATAACGCGCCGTAGGGATCGGCCACGACGGCGATGCGCCCATATGGCGTGTCGACCGCCGGCGCAGCGATGGAGCCGCCGCCGGCGGCGGCACGCTCAACTGCTGCATCTGCGTCATTGACGGCGAAGTAGCCCATCCAGTGTGAAGGAAGCTCGCCCCACGCTGCGCCCATCTGTTGCACGCCAAAAAGCATCTCGTTTCCCCGTTGCAGGATGAAATATTCTTCGCCTTGGAGCTTCGGCGTGAGGCCGAAGAGCCTGCCGTAGAAATCGCAAGCCGCAGCTGCGTCACGCGTGTTGACCTCGCTCCATGCAATGCCGCCGGGTTCGCCTTCCACAGCAGCGCCGATGAAGCGGATCGGCTGCCAGAGACCAAAGACGGCGCCCGTTGGGTCTGCGCAAATGCTCATTCTGCCGGCGTCGCCGATGGTTATCGGCTCCAGAAGCACCTGCCCGCCGAGCGTCTGGACGCGCTCGGTGTCTCCTTCGGCGCTGGAAAGGAAGATCCTCCAGGTGGATGGCATGGCGCTGTCCGGCTGCAATGGACCCAGGCCGGCCGCCGGGCGTCCCCGCGCCAGGGCGTAGTGATAGTGCATCACCTCTGCGCCGAGATCGAGAAACTCCCAGCCGAAGACTTGATGATAAAACCGCTTTGCGCCTTCCAGATCGGGCGTGGCCAGGTCCATCCAGGTGAACGCGCCGTGGGAGCGCGGCGTCGTCTGAGTCATCATAGGTTCCTCCTCCTTGTACAAGGTTTTGTAAAAACTTCGAAGTTGGCGTTACGCGGCCGAAAAGGCTTGCTCCAGCGCGGTGAGATCGAGCTTTTTCATGGGGAGAAAAGCCTGTGTGACGCGCGCGATCTGTTCTGGAGAGCCGGTGCGCATCATCTCGTCCATCGCTGCTGGGACAATTTGCCAGGAGACGCCGTAGCGATCGAGCAGCCAACCGCACTGTTCGGCTTCTGGAACTGCGGAGAGGCGCTCCCAGTAATAATCGATCTCCGTCTGCGTGTCGCAGTTGACCATCAGCGAGATGGCTCCGGTGAACGTGAAATCGTGAGAGAATGCGCTTTCACCGATGGTGAACCGGTGGTTTTCCAGCAGAAAGTCGGCGAACAAAATCGCATCTTCTCGGTCGACGGTTTGCCCCGGACCGTACCGAACGATCGATCTGATGGCGGAGTTTTTGAAAACCGATGTGTAGAAATGAACGGCTTCCTCTGCCTTGCCATAGTTCTGCCCGACGAAAAGCAGCGAAGGATAGACCATAGGCAGGTCGTCGGTCGGCTCGCCGGAAGCGATCAATTGCCAGGAGACGCCATAGCGGTCTTTCAGCCAGCCGTAGCGTTGGCTAAAGGGAGGATAAGCGTCGAGCGGCATCAACGCCTGACCGCCCTCGATTAACCGATTCCAGAGAGAGTTCACTTCTTCTGCAGAGGCGCACTGAACGGTGAAGGAAATGGAGGGGTTGAACTGAAACAGTGGGCCTGCACTGATGGCTTGGAAAGGTTGTCCCATCAGCGTAAACGCAACGCTCTCTGCGTCGCCCGACGGCGTGTCGCGCAGCACGGTGACGTAGTCCAGTCTGGAATTCGGAAAAATCGAGATGTAAAACTGCGCCGCCTCGACGGCTTCCCGATCAAACCAGAGATGAGGGGTAATTTTGTGGGTGATGGTCATTGAGTTTGTTCTCCATAGACTCGTTGATTAGGCAATTCAATTAGACGTTGAAAGATGAAAAAGGTGACGGCGGAATGCTGTTCCCAAAGATCGGCGTCAATGATCGGCGCTCGACCCCCACCCCCTAGGGTTTCAGGACGCATAAGGCCTGACGAATCTCGCCTAAATGATACGCTGTATGCGCAATCACCGCGATGACGCCGCCGATCTTTATTTCGTTATCCCCATTCCGCAGTGTCGGCGATCAGATCTTGAATGCGGTTGTAGCCGGCGCCCAGCTCGCTCTGGATGGCGCCCCATTCCGCCGGGGTGACTGCGCCGG
Organism: Caldilinea sp.; assembly: GCA_025055055.1. Lineage (GTDB taxonomy): Bacteria > Chloroflexota > Anaerolineae > Caldilineales > Caldilineaceae > Caldilinea. Next base: position 13,486 of record JANWYX010000018.1, read on the forward strand.
TTTCGCGCCAAATTTTGTCCCAATCCACTTCCCCAAAACGCTGTGTGCGCACTGTCTTTTCCAGCACGTCCAAATAAAAAGCGATGTGCTTCACCTGCGCCGCCAATGTCGCGCATTTGCCTCCAATCGAAATGGACGCCTCCTCCGCCGAAACGGTCGCCGGCGTTTCAAAGAGCGAGATTCCTCGATCGAGAAAATAACCCTGCACATTGTTGAAGGTTTCGTTGAGCAAGCCGCATAGCGCAGCAACAAAATCTTTCGTTGCGATCGATGTAGACAATTAGACCTCTTTCTGTTGATTTTTTCTGTTGATTTGCACGACAACGACATTGTAGAACAAATGTTCGTAATTGTCAATAACTTTTGTCAAATTGGGTCAAACTTTTGTTTCAAGCTGTTTGCAACGAAGACGTCGGTGCTTTGCAATGCGACGATGAAGCGCTACTTTACAATGAGCGAAAAGCGGAGATCATCAATGCTACGCGCGGTGTGGATGGTTGCGTCGAATCGTCCAATCTTGCGTCAATGCTGCTGTAAAACGCTGCTGCAAGCAGGTCGACGTGCGCTTGCTCAACAAGAAAGGGGCTTCGGCTTCAGGCGTATGCTGCTCGGCGCCGGACACCGGAAAGGGATGAAGCAAGGATTGATGAAGCAAGGATTGATGAAGTCTCTGCTTGCATCTTCCGGGAAGTTTCCTGGGAAAGCGTGAGGCCCGGCAGCGCCGATAGCCATGAAGATGCCGCTCTGTTCAGACCAGATTGCAAGAGGCGAAACCTTCTACAGACCCGCCGTCACCCCCTTTTTCCCAAATCGATGCGCACTTCCACGACGTCGCAGCCATTTTTCGAATTCGATGAGTAGATACCCCGACAGCGCAACGGCGATCACTCTTGCCCAGGCTTCATGGTCGATGGGGGCGCTGCTGAACACCGCATTCATCCACGGCAGGTAGGTGAACGTCAGCTGCAGCAACACCATGGCGAGCACGCCAACGCCCAACCATGGGTTGCTAAAGAGACCGATGTGGAACATGGAATGGATGAGGGAGCGGCAGTTGAAAAGATAAAATACTTCAACCATCACCACGACGTTGACGGCGACGGTGCGAGCCTGTGCAAGGGAGGCGCCGTTGCGCTGCTCCCACCAGAACAAGCCGAACGCGCCCAGCAAGATGAGGAGACCCACGATTCCGATTCGCCACAGCAGCACATCGGTGAGGAGCGGAGCTTCAGGGTTGCGCGGCGGCCGCTGCATGATGCCGGGCTCCTTGTTTTCGAGCGCCAGCACCAGCCCCAGCACGCCCACCGTCGTCATGTTGATCCACAGAATTTGCACCGGCAGAATCGGCAACACGACGCCCAGCGCAACGGCGGCAAGGATCACGAATCCCTCCCCCAGATTGGTCGGCAACGTCCATGCGATGATTTTCGTCAAATTGTCGAAGACGCCGCGACCTTCTTCAACGGCGGCCTCGATGGTTGCGAAATTGTCGTCGGTGAGCACCATGTCCGCCGCCTCACGGGCGACATCCGTGCCGGTGAGGCCCATGGCGATGCCGATGTCGGCCTGTTTGAGAGCCGGTGCGTCGTTGACGCCGTCCCCGGTCATGGCAACGATATGACGACGGCTCTGAAGCGCTTTCACCAGGCGCAGCTTCTGTTCAGGCGAGACTCGGGCAAAGACGGCGGTACGCTCTGCAATTTCTGCAAGCGCGTCGTCTGCAGTCGCATCGATGTCGCGTCCTGTGAGGATGGTGGGAGGACCGTCGGAGCCGCTTTTGAGACCGATTTGGGCAGCGATCGTCGCCGCCGTCAAAGCATGGTCGCCGGTGATCATTTTGACTTGGATACCGGCGCCTTGGCAGACGCGCACGGCTGCTATCGCCTCGGGCCTCGGTGGGTCAATCATTGCCTGTAAACCCAGAAAGGTTAGCTCCGACGTCACCTCTTCTCTGCGGAGGTGGTTTACATGCGCCGGCAACGTGCGACGCGCAAAAGCGAGAACGCGCAGACCGCCGGCGGCAAATTCTTCGGCGATGCTGCGTACACGGGGCGCATCAAAGGGGATACACTGTCCTGTAGCGTCGAGCATTGTGGTGCAGCGCTGCAAAATGACCTCAGGCGCTCCCTTGAGGTAGACAAGGCGCGGCTGCCCCTCGCCAAGGTCGTGCAGCGTGGCCATATACTGGTGTTCTGATTCGAATGGAATCACATCGACACGAGGAAGGAAAAGGCGACCGTCGAGAGGGTTTATCCCCGCCTTGCGAGCCGCGACAATGAGCGCTCCCTCCGTCGGATCCCCTCGAACTTCCCACTTGCCTTCGTGTTCGATCAACTCGCTGTCATTGCAGAGCAAGCCGGCGCGCAGACATTCCAGCAAAGCAAGGTTCGGGCTTAAATCCTCTGGTTTATCCAAGCGACGAATTTCACCCACCGGTTCATAGCCTGCGCCGGTGACTTCGTAGCCGACGCCGCCCGCCATGATCCGTTGAACCGTCATTTGATTCTGGGTGAGGGTGCCGGTCTTGTCCGAACAGATCACCGTGGTGCTTCCCAACGTCTCGACGGCGGGTAACTTCCGAATAATGGCGCGACGGTGAGCCATGCGCGTCACGCCGATAGCAAGGGTGACCGTCACTGCCGCCGGGAGGCCCTCGGGAATGGCGCTGACCGCCAGCGCAATCGCCGCCATTAACGTGTCCAGCAGCGGTTGACCGCGGACGAAACCGACCAGGAAGGTCAGCCCTGCCAGAATCAGAATTACATACAGCAAGACGCGACTGAAATCGGCGATCTTGCGCGTCAGCGGGGTCTGCATCTCCTCGGCCGTAGCGATCAGGTGAGAGATGCGACCCACTTCTGTGTTGTCTCCGGTGGCGACGACAACGCCGACGCCCTGACCATAGGTCACCAGTGTGGACGCATACGCCATGTTCACGCGTTCAGACACCGGGGTTGTCGCCGCGATCTCGGCTCGAGCGTCCTTTTGCACCGGCGTGGACTCGCCGGTGAGCGCAGCCTCGGCGATCTGAAGCTCGCGACTGCGAATGAGGCGCAGATCCGCCGGAACCTTGTCTCCGCTCTGCAGAAGCACGAGATCGCCGGGCACAAGCTCCGTTGCTGCGATCTGCATGATCTGGCCGTCGCGCACCACGGTTGCTTCGGTGACCATGGTCTGCGCCAACGCTTCGAGCGCCTTTTCGGCCTTGTCTTCCTGGAGATAGCCGAGGATGGCGTTAATGAGCACGACGCCGAGAATGACGGCGGCGTCGATCGCTTCTTTGAAAAGAAGGGCGATTGCGCTGGCTGCCAGCAAGATGTAAATTAGAGGATGATGGAACTGAAGCAGGAAACGTAGCCACGGGCTTTTGCCTCGTTTTACCGATAGACGGTTCGGGCCATATTGGGCCAATCGCCTTCTCGCTTCCGCGGAGCTCAATCCATGCCGCTCATCTGCGCCGAGCTGCGCTACAACGCTTTCCGCCGACAGGGCATGCCAAGCGGTGACTTCAGACATCATCCGGTCTATGGTTTGTGATTTCATCGTCTATGAACCTCGTTTTCCGGCCGGATGCACATGGCGATGATGGCGCTCTGCTAAGATGGGAATGCCACAATGCGATGCGGGCGAATCTTAAAGATAATACGTCGCTCCTTGTCCTTTCTTTCTGCCGGCGCAACGCCACCATAATATTCTTCCTTGCCTTCATATAGCAAGGCGTGCGCGTTGATGTTGGCGTAATCGGCATCGTCGACGATCGCCTCGACTTCTCCGCGCACGTCGATCCAGCGGAAAGGGTTCTGCGGGTCGATCACCGTCAGCGCCACTTTGGGATTCTTGTGCACGTTGGCGGATTTGCGTCGCCCCTCTGCAGTGTTGACCAACACGTGCTCGCCGTCCCACGAACACCAAACGACGGTGTTCTCGGGCTGCCCGTCCGGCGCAATCGTCGTCAGCACGGCGTAATACGGTCCCTCGATGAGATCGAGATGGGTTGCAGGAATGACGGTGTTCATAGGTTAAGCATCCTCCTGAAGGTGTGACCTATTCCTGTTGGAGCTTTCCCAGTCGGCCAGATTGACATCGAGATAGCGGTCAACGATGCGCCATTTCCAAACCAGCCGCAGGGTGACAATCCACGTGAGTGCAAAGCCGGCGACGATCAGGCCGTCCGTCAGGCTGCGCAGCGGCGAAAGACCGAAGAAGCTGCGCAGTGGAGGGTTGTACGGGCTGGATAGCAGCACCACAAGGAGCCCGAGCGCCAGCATCGTGGGGCGCCGGTCGCCGGACAATCGGTCCCCTCCGGCCCAGAACTCTGTCGGCGGCTGCACAAAAATTACCAGCAGCAACCCTTTTACGATCGAAGCGTAGGTGAGGATCAACTGCGCATAGGGCCAATTCTCGGTCGTGAGCAGAAAGTAGAGGTAGACGGTGAGGGAAAAGAAGCTGGTCACAATCGTGGCCGGCAAGACGAAGTTGACCAACTTGCGCACCAGGCTGCCGCGGGGCACGGCTCCGGTCGGCGCCCAAAGCGTCAGAAAGAAGGCCGGGATGGTGAGACTGAAGATGGCGATCATCGAATTTTGCGCCGGCGTGTAGGGGAAACCCGCAGACAACAGCGCCAACGAATTGATCAGGATCGCCAGCGTAAAAATGCGCGTGAGGTACAGGCGAAGCGTATCCTCCATGCCGTGCATGATGCGTTGGCCTTCCATCAGCGCCTGCGGCAGCGCTTCGAACGAATCGTTCAGGAGCACAAGGCCGGCGACGTTGCGCGTGGCCTGAGCGCCGCTTTGCATGGCGATGCCCAGATTGGCCTGCTTGAGCGCCAGCACGTCGTTGACGCCGTCGCCGGTCATGCCGACGTAATGGCCCTGCGCCCGCAGGGCGCGTACGATGCGCTGCTTTTGCTCCGGCGTAATGCGACCAAAGATGTCGGTTTCCACAACGGCGACCTTGAAAGCCGCTTCATCCAACAGCTCCAGCTCGGGCCCGCTGATAAGCCTGAGGGGGGCGCCGTCTTCGCCAAATCCCACCTGTCGCGCCACCGCCGCCACCGTGTGCGGGTTGTCGCCGGAGATAATCTTGATGGCGACGCCTGCCCGGCGAAATCCTTCCAGCGTCGTGCGCGCTTCCGGGCGCAGCTCATCGACAAAAACAAGCAGCGCAAGCGGCGTCAGACGAGGCGGCAGCCGAGGCTCCCCGGCCTCGCCAAAGGTCAGAAGGGGTCTTTCCGCGGCGGCGAAGAGCAATATCCGGTGACCTGCAAGCGCCCACAAGTGCGCTTCATTCCGCCAGGCGTCGTCCGATTGATCGAGCGCCGGCTGCAGTATCTCCGGCGCGCCGAGGACGAAGGTTCCGCGCAGCGAAGGCAAATCGAAAGTTAGCCCGCTCCATTGACGCGCAGACGAAAAGGGGGCGATCGCGCAAGGCGGGGCCGCCTCGCCCTCGCAAGCCGCAACGATCGCTTCCGTGGTGGCGTTGGCCGCGCCGAGGCTGCGCACATAGGTTCCCAGCCATCGCCGCACCTCTCCTTCCCGATGCCCGCGCAGCGGCTCTATGCGTTTCAAGTGCATGCGGTTTGTAGTGAGCGTGCCGGTTTTGTCCAGGCAAAGCACATCGACGTGACAGAGGGACTCCACGGCGTTCGCCTGTTGAACCAGCGCCCCTTTGTCGGCGATGCGCACGGCGCCCAGCGCGTAGGCGACTACGATCATCAGGAAGAGACTGGCCGGCGCCAGGCCAAAGACCACGGAGGCCGCCTGCACGCTTTGTAGAAGCGGTGCATCGCGCATGATCAGGAAATTGGCGGCGATGGCCACGCCAAAATAGGCGACCAGCACAAGCAAGATGCGCACGAAGAGGTTCACCTCGCGCTGGAGCGGCGTCAGCTCACGGGTGAACTGACGTGCACCGGCAGCCAGCTTGTTGACAAAACTCTCCAACCCCACCTTCTGCGCCTCATAGAGTGCCTCGCCGCTCAACACAAAACTGCCGGAGTAAACGGGATCACCCGCCTGTTTGGGGACCGGGTTGGACTCGCCGGTGAGGAGCGACTCATCAAATTCCGCCAAGCCGCCTACGATTACACCGTCGGCGACCACTTGATCGCCCGGCCCCACCGTCAAAAGGTCGCCGAGCACGACCTCTGCCGGGTCGATTTCGCGGATGATGCCGTTGCGAATCACCTTGGCCGTGGGCCGCGTCAACAATGCAATGGCGTCGAGCTTGCGCTTGGCGCGGATTTCCTGCACCGTGGCGATGACAGCGTTGAGCAGAGCGATGGCGCCGGTGAAGAGCGCGTCGCGCGGGCTGTCCAGAATCAATAGGGCCGCCGCCAGCGAGAGAAGCACGATGTTGAAAAAGGTGAAAAGATTCTCACGGACAATCTGAAAAGAGGAGCGGCCGGTTTTGACCTGGGCTTCGTTGCCCAGACCCTGTCGGCGTCGGCGCTGCGCTTCTTCTTCGCTCAGGCCTTGAACAACAGAGGCGATGACTTCAGTCATGATGACCGGACAAAGTGTGATAAGGCGTGCTTCCTCCGGAATTCTGTTGATTTCCGATTTTACATAGGGTGCTTGCCGCCATTTCTCAGAAAGCCGGAAGTTTTCCGAAAGATGGTTGCTAATCCAATGGTTGTTCAGCAGTTGAAGGCGCTGCTGCGGCAAGCACCTCAAAACTATGCGTGATTTTGGCGACTTCGCGAATCGTAGCCGCCACCGAGCAGTATTTCTCTTCAGACAGCTTGATGGCCCGTTCGACCTTGGCCGGGTCGAGATTGCACCCGAAGACCTTGTAATGTAAATGGATGGCGGTGAACGCATAGGGCGGCTCCGGCGCCTGATGTGCATCCGCCGTGATGTGCAGATCGGTCAATTTCTGACGCTGCCGACGTAGGATGGTCACCACGTCGTAGGCCGAGCAAGAACAGAGTGCCATCACCAGCAGGTCCGACGGCTTGACACCCTTCCACTCCACCCACTCTGGATCGCCTTCCTTGGGCCAGGAGCCGGTCACCACCATGTGTCCAAAACTGTCGCGCGCAATGAACATTGTGCTGTCATGGCCGACCCAATGCAATGCAATTTTTCCCATGTGAGCTGCTCTCTATAAGCCTTTAATTGTCATTCCGCCGTCCACCACCAGGTTGACGCCGGTGATATACGACGCTTTGTCCATAGCTAAGAACGCAATGGCTGCGGCTACTTCTTCTGCGCCGGCGATGCGCGCCAGCGGCGTGCGCTTCAGAATGCGCTCGAGCCGCTCCGGGTCGCGCAGCACAGGCGAGGCCAGCGGCGTCTCGGTGTACCAGGGCGAGACCGCGTTGACGCGAATGCCGTCCTTCGCCCATTCGCCCGCCAGGTTGCGTGTCATCTGCAGCATCGCCGCTTTGGTCGCTCCGTAGGGCGAGCCGCTGCCGACGTCGAGCATACCCGCTACCGAGGCGACGTTGACGACTGCTGCGCCCTTGCTGCGGCGGAGCAGCGGATAGAGCGCGCGCGTCAGCTCGTAGGCGCTCGTGAAGTTGACGGCGAAAAGGTGCGCCACCTCCTCGGCAGTGTACTCTACCGTTGGCCGGCGAATGTTCGTGCCGGCGTTGTTCACCAGCACATCCAGACCATCCCAGCGCGAGCGCACGGCCTCGATGACGGCCTGTCTGCCTGCTTCGCCGCTCACGTCCGCCTGTACGCCTGCAATCGGGAAGCCGGCGTTGCGCCGTTCTTCGACCACTCTCTCCAGCTCTTCTCGCCCGCGCGCTGCAATCAACACTTCGGCGCCCAAGGCCAAGAACTCATCGGTCGTCGCCAATCCGATACCCTTGCTGCCACCGGTGATCAGCGCGCGTTTGCCCGCCAACGTCCAGGGTTTCATTGCGTCAACAATCCTTGATAATCGATCAACCATTGCACGGATTCGTAAACCGCCTGCAGCGAGGAGTAACGCGGTTGATAGCGCAACAGCCGCTGCGCCTTCTCAATGCTACAGTTGGGGCTGTGTGCGATGTGATCCCACGTGGCTTGCGCCTCTTCCTCGGTGACGGTGGTGCGCCATGCCTCCCATGGCAAAAAGCGCAGCTTCGCCTCTTGTCCGAACCAGCCTGCTACAGCCTCGGCGTAGCCACGCAGCGTCACCGCCGCCGGTGAAACGACGTGGAAGCTCTCACCGACGGCGACGCTCCAGTGCGCCAGCGCCTGCATGAACGCCTGCGCCACATCGTCGGCGTGAACATGGTGCACCGTCTCCAGGCCGAGATTGGGCAGCGCCAGCTCTTCCCCGCACGCCAGGGTGACAAAAACCTGGGGGTTGAAGTGACCGGCGGGATTTAACGGCGCCCACCCTGGTCCGACGATGTGGCCGGGGTGCAGCACGGTCGCCGGAAAGTCTCCGCGCTGCGCCTCGGCGAGCAAATAGGCTTCAATGGCTGCTTTTTGGACGCCGTACTCGCCAAAGGGCCGCCGCGGCTGCGTCTCCACCGTCGGCACGACGACGCTGGGGCCGTGCACCCAGATCGTGCCGCAGTGCAGAAAGTGGCGCACCTTGCCGCGCAGCGCCTCGACGAGCTGTTGCGCGCTGGCGAGCGTGAAACAGATCATGTCGATCACGGCGTCGGGTCCCAGCGCAGCGATCTGCGCGCCAAACGTCCCTTCTGCTTCAGCCGCGCTGCGGTCGATGACGACCGATTGCACCTGCCGCCATGCGCCGTGGGGCCGATAAGGCGCTCGCTGCTGGCGGCTGACGTTGATAACTTCATGGCCGGCTTCGACCAGACGCGGAACCAGATAGGTGCCTACGTGGCCGCTGCCGCCGATGATGACGACGCGCATTGCATGGTCTCCTCATGAGGTTTGCTTAAAATTGTGTTTCGTCCAGTTGCAGAGAGAGCTCCAAAAGATTTTCAAAGCGACCCTCCGCAGATCGATACACCAATAGCATAACACCGTCGGCCCCGTTCGGCATAGGCACGCGCACCGCATCCGAAACCGGCGCCCCCGGCCCCGGCTCGACCAGCCCCTCCACCGGCGCCGATGCGTCGCGTTGAATCACGCCGCCGGTCGTCGGGTCGGGGATGAAGGCGCCGTTTGCCGTCGGGCGCAGGCTGACGCCCAGCCCCGGCGGCCACATCGTTTCGATTCTCCAGAGAAGCGTGACATCGACGGCGGGCGCCGCTTGCGTCACCGGCGCACCGGTCGGCGCTTTGGCAACGCCGTATCCGACCAGCGCAACGCCGTCGACAAGCTCGACTTCAAGTGTCACCGAAATGGCTGGCGTCTGCTTGACGTCGCCTAGCGCCAGCCAGTCCGGGCCATAGGCCATGCGCGGCGGCTTCACGTTGGCCGGCAATTCTTCGAGCAATGTGGCGGCGGCGTCGCGCGTGGTGAAGACGAGGCCGCCGTTGCGCAACACTTCGCCCGCCTCGACGCTGCTCACGACGCGCAGGTCAGGGCGCAGCCCCCAGATGCGGATCAAATAGTCCAGCGCCAGGGCGTCGTCGACGGCGGCGAAGAGGCCGGCGCCCTGCGGCAGCGGCTGATCGAGCAGCACTGCTGCGCGGTTGAGCGCCGTGTCCTCCGGGCGGTTGCGGCTGTTAGCTTCCGGCCAGGAGGCGTCGAATCGCCATGCAATAGCGACGAGGAGCAGCGCCAGCGGTGCGTAACTCAGCCAGCGCTTGCGCGCCGCAGCGCGCGTCTCCAAGCGGTCGAACGCCGCCGCTGCGCCGACCAAGACCAGCGGATAAGCGGGCAGGATCACCTGATACCAGTTGCCGCAGCGATACATCCAGTTGAAAATTAGATAGACGGTGAACGTCCCGTAGAAAAGAAACGCCGACTTGCGGTCGAGCAGAGCCACGCCGAACAGCCCGATGAGCAGCAAGGGGACGCTCATCTCGCGCCAGATCAGTTCCGGGAAACCACCGTCGAAGAAGGCACAGGTCGGCTGAAAGCCCCACAGCAACTCTTCGCGGCCCTGCGCCGTGCTGACGAAGCTCCAAAACCATTCGTTCGCGTTGTTCCACTCGCCGGTGCCCCACCATTCAGGATGCGCCGCCCCTCGCAAATAGACGTAGGCGTAGCTAGCTAGCGGCAGAAATGCAGCCGCTACACATGCCAGCACGAGTCGTCCATTGCGCAGCACCTGCGGACGCTCCCACAGGATGGCAATCACCAACGGCGGGACGATGAAAGCGACGGTCAACATGTGCGCCAGCGAAAGGCCACAGAGGAAGGCGAGAAGGACGAGAAGACGAGAGGAGTGAGGGGAAAAAGACGGAGAAGAGAAAGCGCCGGCCTCCTGCTTCCCGCCGCTCGCCTCCCGCCAACGCAAATACACATACACGATCGCCAGCGTCTGGGCGATGGCGCTGGCGTATTGCTCGCTTGTGGTGGCGTAGTACCAAAAAAAGTAGGTGACGGCGTAAAATGCGCACAGCAGCCAAGCCAGCGGCCAGTTGCCAGCCGGGTGACGAGGCGAGCGCGTGATACGATTGAGAACGGCGTAGAACAGCCCAAGCGCAAGCAGCGCCCACACGGTGCTGTAGCCGGAAAGGATCGGGATCGGGTTAGGCGTTGGATTGCCTGCCGCCTGGAGGGCGCTGCGAATGGTGTGAAACCAGAGCCAGCCGCCCATTGTGTACAACGGATAACCCGGCGCGTTGCCCGGCCTCGCCTCCACCTGCGCGTAGTGATGCGTGATCAGATCGCCGCCGTGCAATTCATACGGCTGCAGACCGTTGTCCAACGTGAGGCCGTACAGCAACAGCGCCAGGGCCAGGAGGACGGCGCCGCCAAAATTGCGACGACGAAGTTCTTGTTGTGCGCATGACGTTGCAACGCGTTGCACTCGAAATCCTCACCTCTTTAGTGATGCGTATTGAGTGATGCGTAGGCACTGCTGGTAGCTGCGCTTTTTTGATCCCCAAGTCTCGTAGCCTATCGAGAACGTGAGGCTCTCAACCGCGCCTCGCACTGTGAAAGGCGCTCAGGCAAGTGCTAGAACCTGCGGCTACGAGCCACAGTTATGAGAATTCCCCGAATTATTGTGTCGAAAAACCGTTTAGCTTTCTAGAAGGTGGACCGGCTGCGCAGCTTTGAAAGCATCGTCCTATGACTTCGCCCCAAAAGGCCTCATCCTTAATTTTCAAACGAGCCATCAGTTTCATAGTACCGCAAAGACGGAGCGGCGACCAAGGACGGCGCATCTCTGCGCAAATACAACCCTCGCTTTGGAACGTTTGCAGCTTGCCGTGCGTTTCCTTGCTCCATATAATGGCGGAATACCCGAAAAGGGTTTTTCTGGAAAGGTGGAATCATTCTATGAACCGTGATTTGCGCAACCAGCGTTATCTTGAAGAAGTCGACGGCGCGCCGTTAATGCACCGCCCTTTGATCGGCGTCACAATGGGACGAGAAAAGTCTCAGCGTTTCTTCGGCCTCAACCTCTTTATCATGAACCAGACCTACGTGCGCACGCTGGAGGCGCTCGGCGCGCTGCCGGTGATGATCCCCTTGCATATGAGCGAGGCGACCCTGCGCGGAGTCTTCGAGCGGCTGGATGGGCTGTTTTTGCCGGGCGGCGAAGACATCGACCCGGCCAACTATGGCGCCGAACGCCATGAGATGTTAGGCGCAACCGACAAAGAACGCGATCGCACAGAGCTGCTTCTGACGCGTTGGGCTATCGAAATCGGCATGCCGGTGCTGGGCGTCTGTCGCGGCGCGCAGATGATCAACGTGGCCTGCGGCGGCACGCTGTATCAGGATATCCTGAGCGAGCGTCCTGATTTGGCCAAGCACGACTATTTTCCACCGAACTTCGAGCGCTATCGCATCAGCCATCGCATCGACATTGCGCCGGATAGCCTGCTGGCGCGCGCTATGGGGCTGGTGCATGAGGTCAACTCAATGCACCATCAGGGCATCGACCGCGTCGGTTTTGGCTTGCGCGTTGTGGCATGGGCCGAGGATGGCCTGCCCGAAGCCATCGAGGCGCCTGCCCTGCCCTACGTCGTCGGCGTGCAGTGGCATCCCGAAGAGCTGGCGCGCACCGACCAACTGAACGCCAACCTTTTTTCCGACTTCGTGCGCGCTGCCGCCGGCCCCTGGCGTGGCCGGACGCCGGTGGAGTGGTCGCAGCAATTTCGGGCGAGATGCGCGGCAATACTCAATGCTGGGCCCAACGGAGCAGAATCCGGCCGATCGGGGACGACATTCGTCGTCCGATGTGTATAAAGCAAAGAAGGAGCGCCAACGCTTTCCGGCAGCGCAAGAGTGCGTTCAAGACGTCATGAAAGGTAGCGTTGCCCTTGGCGCACTGACCACCGGTTCTAAATCAAGAGACGTCTCAAGAGGTTTTGACTACAGCACCTCCAACACCTGGCAGGCGGTTTCATAGCGGCCAAAGCTGGGCATTAGATAGACTCCCTGCACGTAGGGCAGCTCCTTGAGTTGCAGCAACAGCTCCTGCGCCATCTTGACGCCTTCCTGGCGGCCGTTGGGGCCGGCCTTGCGCATGCGCTCCAGCGCTTCTTCGCTCAGAGTGATGCCGGGCACCTCGTTGTGAAGAAACGTTGCGTGTTTGTGGCCTTGCAGCGGCAACACCCCGATCAACACAGGCACCGGGAACTCGCCGTGGCGCTCCTCATAGAGCCGGATGAAGTTCAGCCAGAGCTGGGGATCGAAGATCGGTTGCGTCATCGTGAAATGGGCGCCGCCCGTCACCTTTTGATGGAAGCGATCGACTTCCTGCACCAGGTCGGCGCGCGTGGGATCGCAGGCGACGGCGATGGTGAAACCGCCCTTCTGCCCCATGTCCTGACCGGCCACATCCACGCCCTCGTTAAAGCGGCTGATGATGCGCACGAGACCGATGCTGTCCACATCATAGACGGCGGTCGATTGTTTGTTGTCGCCGAGCGTTGGCGGGTCGCCGGTCAACGCCAGGATATTGCGCACTCCCAGCGCTCGGGCGCCGATGAGGTCCGCCTGCAGGCCCATGAGCGAACGGTCGCGCGTGGTGAAATGGACGATGGTTTCGATGCCGACTTGCTGTTGAATCTGCACGCACAGCGCCAGCGCGCTCATGCGCACGCGCGCCATCGGGCTGTCGGCGACGTTGACGGCGTCGGCGCCCATCTGCATGGCGTGCCGTGCGCCTTCGATCTGCTTTTCGGCGCTGAAGCTGCGCGGAGGGTCGACTTCGACGCTGATCACGAATTTTCCGGCGCGCAATTTGCGCAGCAGCTCGGTCGGCTCGATTTCGCCGGTGACACCGTAGTCGGCCTTGACGGCGGGCGACGGCTCTTCCCGGACGACGATGGTTGGCTTCGCAGCGCCGGCTTGCCGCGTGAGATGCTCGTCGAGCGCAGCACGCATGGCGCGAATATGCATCGGCGTCGTTCCGCAGCAGCCGCCGACGATGCGCGCTCCTTGCGTCAGAAAAAGCTCGGTTTGCCGTGCAAAATACTCCGGGCTGGCCGGATAATAAAAACGCCCTTCCACCCGCTCGGGAAAGCCGGCGTTGGGCATGATGATCAGGCGAACGTCGGGAGCTGCGGCGTGCATCTGTTCGAGCGTCTGCGCCATCGCCGCCGGACCGACCGAGCAGTTGACGCCGATGACGTCGGCGCCCGCAGCATATAGACGACGCACCGCTTCCTCCGGCGTGTGGCCGACCAGCGTCAGTCCATCCTCGGCGAAGGTCATGGATGCGACGATGGGCAGATCGCAGACTTCGCGGGCGACGCGCACTGCCAACGCCAGCTCTTCCAGGTCGATGAACGTCTCGAAGAGCAGTAAATCGGCCCCTGCCTCCCACAACACGCTGACCTGCTCGCGAAAGGCCTCTTGCGCTTCCGCCGTTGAAAGTGGCCCTTCGGGTTGCAGGCGCTTGCCTAACGGGCCTACATCGCCGGCGATAAAGATGGCGCGACCGCTGACCTCGCGTACGTCGCGCACCAGCTTCACGGCACGAAAGTTCAGATCGCGCACGCGCTCCGCCAGCCCATAGTCGGCCAGCCGAACGCGGTTGGCGCCGAAGGTGTGCGTCTTGAGAATGTCGGCGCCGGCGCTGGCGTAGGCCTGATGAATCTCGCTCACCCAGGTCGGTTTGGAGATCACCAGATATTCCAAACACTGTTCGCTGCTGGCGCCTCTGGCGTACAACATCGTGCCCATGGCGCCATCGATCAGAAGCGGCGTTTCCGCCAGACGCTGGAAGAATGGATGATTGCTCATAGCGCACTCATTTCTATCGATGGTTTCCTCAAAACCGAGATAGTATAGCATAATTAGAGGTCTGGCAGCCACCTGCCGCTACGTGTTCGGGTTTACTTGTTGTTTCAAAACAATGATGTTTTCTCAAGGATTCGGTGCACATCGTGAACGAGCCCTTTTATACGTCAACATCCGAAGCGTCACCTTTGGATCTGGTGCGCATCTCCTTGCTACAGCGAGACCTGCGCAACATTATCGAAACCGACCTGGCCATAGAGTCCATCCAAACGCCGCGCGACCCGAAGCGAGAAGGCGTCGTCCTCTTTCGCGGCCGACTCTTGCGTCCGAGCCACGTGGCTTTTCCGCGTTGGCAGGCAGAGCTGGCGCGGCGCGGCTTCACGCCCACGCTGCGCTCCGCCGCCGACGGTGGTCAGAAGGGCCTGGTGGAAGTCCGCATCTTTGAGGGCGTAGTGCGCCCCGGACCTTCGCGCGTCTGGGTCAACGCGGTGCTCTTCGTCTTGACCGTCCTCAGCACGCTGTTCGTCGGCTCTTTGTACGGCGACACGGGGTTGGTGATCAACTCACCCTGGGACTTTCTGCACCCCGAGAATTTGGCCAAAGGCTTTCCGTTTGCGGGGACCTTGCTCAGCATCTTGGCAGCGCATGAGTTCGGCCACTACTTTGCGGCGCGACATCACCGCGTCGCCGTAACGCTGCCCTATTTTATCCCGATGCCGCT
>JANWYX010000362.1 GCA_025055055.1 Caldilinea sp.
GCGCGCACGATGCGCGCTGCGTAGGGATTGCCGGCGGAGACGATCTGCTGGGCGCCCTCTTCGCCCACGCCGATGATCGGCCCTTCCACATAGCCATCGCGCATGGCGCCCGCCGAGACGTAAACCCAGCCGTCGCTGATGACGATGCCGTTGTTAGCGTGGAAGAGCTGGCTGTTGACCGCAAAACCGTCTGCAAGCTTCTCATAACTGCCGCCGTCCGGGATGCGTCCGATCTCGCCCGACCGGCTGATGTAGAGCGCTCCGTCGTGATAGTCCAGCCCGGTGATGCGACTCGATTCGGTGAAAATCTCCTCGTAGCGGGTGCGGTTGTTGATCCAGTCATAGACGGCCACCGAGCGGCTCGGGTGGTAGGCGTCGTAGAGAATCATCGGATCGACGTCGCGGGCGAGGTTGCTGTCGAGGGCCAGGAACATGCGGCCGTCGGGCGCGAAGGCGATCGCCATGATGCTACGCGTATTGTCCGGCAACCTCTGCTCGATGCAGAACCCTCCGCGCGGCGTCATATACGGATCGTTCTCAGAGGGAGCGGGCAGGCCGAGTGCGCCGACGCGAACGGGGGCGGCTGCGGAAATCGGCGCCGGCCGGGCCGCCACCGGCTGCGCTGCAACCGCCTGCGACGCAGCAACTGCACCATCGCCTGTTGCACCATCGCCTGCCGCGCTATTGCCCGTTTTGCTTTCGGTTGAGGCCGTTTGTGCTGAACCGCCCGTTCCTGGCGCAGCCGCACCGCGCGGCGCAGCCGCGGAGGCGGGGCGCAGCCCGACGCGAGCCAGGATGCGCGCCAGGTCGGCGTCGTTGGGAATGGCGCCACAGCTGATAGGCAGAATCAGATCGCTACTGATCAGTGTCTCGTGCCGCTGGCCGTCGTTGCAGGCGTCGGGCACTTCCGCCATTTTGACGCCGGGGCCAACGGTCAGCCAGGTGCTGACGACCGGCTTGGCGGTGGAGTTTTGCGTTGCGGTCGTCTGCGCCGGCACCCGCTGCACAGGTGAAGCAGGTGAAGCGGCGCGACGCTCGGCTGCACCCTGTTTGATCCATTCGTAGATCAGTTGCTGCTCGTTGGGCGGAAGCGGGCCGGTCACGGGCATTTTGCCCTGGCTCACCATTTCCCACAACTTGGAGCCCTCTGGGTCGCCCGGGATCACGACAGGGCCGTTGTCGCTTCCGGCCATCACCCCGCGGTAGGTGGTCGTCTGCAGCCCCATGATGCGGGCGGCCGCGCTGTGGCAAGCGGCGCAGCTGCGATCGAAGATCGGTTGGACGTCCTCCACGAAGCCGATTTGCGGTCCCTGCACAACGGGGACGGCGGGCGTCGGCGTCGGCAAGAGGGCAGCGAGCGTCGGCGTTTGGGCTGCGGCTGCATCGATCTGCTCCACAACCGTGTAGCCGACAATTTCCACCAGCGAACCGCGTTCGATCTTGCCTACGCGGCAGGAGTCGACGTCCGGCTGGCTGCGCACATTGGTGGTCTGCAGTGTAGCGCCAAAGGCCGAGGCGCCCAGGTCGATGCACGCTTTGAGTTCGTCTAAATTGCCGATCGGTTGAATGTTGCGGTGGGGCTGCCCCAAGAGGTTGGGGTCGAGGATCGGCGGCCTAGGACCTCCGCTCAACGGAGTTGGCCCACTGAGCAACGCCGTCAGGGCGCCGCTACAGCCTGCCAGTAAAGTCGCCGAAAAGACGAGCATCCAGATTGTGCGAATTCTGACAACCATTTGCAAAACCTCTCACGTTTGAAACGATGCGCTATTGCTCCGCAGCCGCCGGTTGCGCCTCGGAGGCGAACCATGCACGCGCCTGGGCGATATCCGCGTGAATTTGCCTGACCAGCTCGTCGAGGCTGGGGAAACGCATCTCCCCGCGCAGCCGGCTTAAGAAATCCACTGCCAGCGTGCGGCCATACAGATCGTCGACCTCGTCTGGCGGCGGGAAGTCCAGAATGTGCGTCTCCACGCGGCGGTGTAGGCCGTCCACCGTAGGGCGAACGCCGATGTTGGTGACGCTTGGATAAATATCGATCCGCTCGAAGGAGGCGATCAGCGTGCGCGTCACGTAGACGCCGTCGGCGGGCAGAACCTTTTCCGCCGGCGTGCGCAGATTGGCAGTCGGAATGCCCACCTGACGTCCGCGCTGGTCGCCGTGCTCCACCACGCCCACCACTCGATAGGGACGCCCTAGCAAGGCGGTCACCCTCGCCACCTCGCCTTCGTTCAATAGGGCGCGGATGCGGCTGCTGCGCACGATCTCTTCCTGGATGGCGATCGGCTCGATCACCTCCACTGTAAAGTCCATGGCGGCTCCCAGCGCACGCAGTGAAGGCAGGTCGCCGCTGCGGTTGCGGCCCAGGGCAAAATCCGGCCCTACCACCAGCACCGCCAGCCCCAGATGTTTTTTGAGAAGCGTCATGAACGCATCCGGCGTGAGCTGGGCTATTTCGTGGGTGAAAGGCTGGATGATCCCATAGGTGACGCCGAGGCTGGCCGCAATCTCCAGGCGCTCCATCGGCGTCGTCAGCAGGTGGAGCGGAATCTCCGGCCTAAGCACGCGCGCCGGATGAGGGTCGAAGGTGAGCATGGCTGTCGCCACCGGTCGTCCCTGTTCCTGCTCAAGACGAGCGGCGATGGCTTTCATAGAAGTGAGCAGCGCCTGATGGCCCAGGTGGACGCCGTCGAAGTTGCCGATGGTCAGCACCGTGGGGCCGTCAAGCTGCGCATGGCGCAAATCGGTGAAGATGCGCATAGTCCTCGTTTCTTGTGGGTTGCGCTGTTATCCCAACCATTTTTCCGCTTTCCAGCGCCAGCCGGCGTTGGACGCCACATCGTCAAGTCGACGCATGACGCCGATGAAGCGGTTCCGTCTATCTTTGGCGATCGCCAGTCGCCGTTCCGGGTCGCATGCGTCTTCTATCAGCGAGACGACCTGTCCATGGCCTAAACGGCGCAGCGTCTCGTCGTCCAGACGATGGGCAGGCAGCGGAAGCCGTTCGCCGACAGGGAGAAGTAGGTCGGTCAGCCGTCCCTCGCGGCAGGCTTGTTCGACGGCTGCGAGGCTGTGCGCCTCCTCGATGCGAAACTCGCCAATGCGCGTGCGGCGCAATGCCTGTAGGTAGGCCGCCGATCTCAGTGCGCGGCCCAGATCGCGCGCTAGGCTGCGAATATAGGCGCCGGCCGAGCATTCGACCTCTAATGTGATGCGGTCGGGAGGCGTGACTTCGACCAGGTCGATGGCGTAGAAGGCGACGGCGCGCACCGGCGCTGCGACGGTCTCTCCTCGGCGCACACGTCGATAGAGCGCCTCCCCTTGTTGCTTGATCGCCGAGTAGAGCGGGGCCTGCTGTTCAACGTCGCCGAGGAAGGAGGCCAGCGCGCGTTGGATAGCTATGGGGTCGAGCGTTGGTGTTGGCGCCGTTTCGATCACCCGACCGGTGGCGTCGTCGGTGTCGGTGGCTGCGCCGAAGACAATCACCGCTCGATAGCGTTTGCGCTGATGTTGATAGAACTCCGCCAGTCGCGTGGCTTTGCCCAGGCAGAGCAACAGCAGGCCGCTGGCCATCGGGTCGAGCGTGCCGGTGTGCCCGATCCGTTTTTGTCCGCTCCATCTTCGCACGCGCGCCACCACATCATGGCTGGAGAGCAGCCGCATCGAAACATTGTCAGCGGCGGTCGCCGAGTTGTCCTGCGCCGGTTGCGGTGCGAGATCATCGCAACCCGGCTTGTCTACGACCAGGAGTCCGTCCAACGATTGGCGGTCGTTGTTGTCGTTCGTCGTCTGCATCGCTTCGGTCATCTTGCTCAGGTCGAGACTTCGCCCTCGAACACAATCGCCTGTCGTCGACGTTCTTGAATCAGCAGCGCTACCACCCGATCGACAACTTCGGCGAGCGAACCGGGCAGGGTGCAGCCGCTGGCGGGTGCATGCCCGCCGCCGCCGAGCCGAAAGGCCACGTCGCCGACGTTGAAGCCCGGCTTGGCGCGGAAGCTGCACTCTACGATGGGCCTGCCCGTTTCATCACGCTTCTCGGTGAAAATGGCGCTCATGTCCGCCTCCTCCACCGCAGCGAGAACGCTGTTCAAGCGCGGGTCGTCGTCTTCGCAATCTGCGGCGCGTAGCTGCTCCTGCGTCACCGCTGCCCAGACGACGCGTTCGCGCAGTTGCACGCCGGGCAGCACATTGCCCCATAGCCGCAGGATGCGAAAGGGCAGGCGATTCAAGGTCTTCTGCACGATCCAGGGGAGGCTGGCGCCCTTGCGCTGCAGCCTCGTTGCAGCCTCCATCACTTCAGGTGTAGTGTTGCTGGTGCGAAAGCAGAGCGTATCGGTGACAATGCCGGTGAGTAGGCACATCGCCGCATTGAGATCGATCGGCGCAAAGAGCTCGTCCGCCAGCCTTGTCAACATCTGGCAGGTGGCCGCAGCGTCCGGCTCGACCCAGTTAACGACGCCGAAGTGTGTGTTGGTGACGTGATGGTCGATGACGAGCAGCGGCGTTTGCGCCTGCTCCGCCGCCTGATGGAGCGCGCCCATGCGATCCGGACTGGACATATCCAAACAAATGATAAAGTCATACTCTGCAACGTCGACCGCTTCGGGCAACAACACTTCCTCCGCACCGGGCAGAAAGGCGAAGTCTGGGCTGACAGGCTCTGGCATAACCGGCGTCGCCTGGAGGCCGATGTTGCGCAGCAGATGGATCATGCCGAGCACGCTGCCGTAGGCGTCGCCGTCGGCGTTGACATGGCTGACGCACAGAAACTTGTCGTGGCTGTGAATTGCGGCGATTAACTCAAGAGGAACGGAACGGCTCATGATGCACTCGTGGAAGTGGTTGTCCGGTCGGCTAAAATCCGGCCGACACGATGATCCGAAAAGGCGTCGTCTGGAAGATCGCTTGCGTCCGGGCGTTCGGGGATGGCGAGCGTCAAGGCGTAGACTGCAGCGGCGCCCATTTTCAGCAAGGCCGAGGCGCAGGCACACAATGTGGCGCCGGTGGTGTAGACGTCGTCGATCAGCAGGACAGACAGCCCTCGGCAGGTCGATACGGCCGTGAACGCATCCTGTACATTCTCCTGGCGTTCAGCGCGATTGAGGCCAACCTGAGAGCGGGTGAGCTTCGAGCGCTGCAGCAAGTCGGTGCGCAGAGGCAAGCGACGACGTTCACATAGCGCCTGCGCCAGCAGCTCTGCCTGATTGTACCCGCGCTCGCGCCGTCGTTCGTCATGCAGCGGCACCGGCGCCACAGCGTTCAGGCGAAGGAGGATCTCGCTCCAGTCCGGTCGGTCGAGTGCAGCGACCAGGTACCGCGCCAGCAACGGTGCAAGATCTCGGCGCCCTTCGTATTTCAGCAGATGAATCCATTCGCGCAGGGGCGAGACATGCAGCGCCGCCGCACGTGCGCGTTGCAGTGGGAACGCTGCGTCGTCCGTACAGAAGTCACAACGCTCCACCACCGTCGGTTGTGTGCGGCCGCAGCGTTGGCAGAGCGTTGGGGGCATGGGAAGGACGAGTTGGGCGCAGCGCGGGCAGATGCGCCAGCCCGGCCGGCCGCACGCTACGCAGGTCGGCGGAAACAACAGGTCAACGCCAGCAGTCGTCCACGTGCGAATTGCGTTGCGCCAGCGCAGAAGGCGACGCCGTTGCGCAGTCGACATAAGCTAAAAGACCCGGTGCAGATAAAATGGCGTCCACAATCCTTGTCCGCCGAACAGCGACCAGCGAATGCCGATGTCGTTGAAGAATTCGCGAATGCTGTCTCCTACGATCAGCAAAATCGACAGCATCACGATCGCCAGTAGGATAATCATCAGGGCGAATTCCATGAAGCTTTCGCTGCCTCGATTGGATGGATATTTCGCCATAGCGTTTACCGTTGCCCCTTTCCCGGTCGGCGTCTTTTCCCAGACGCACCCGTAATGGCGTCAGTATACCATCGGCGACGACGGCGTCCCAAGTTGCACACGTCGGCGGGGAGGTCTACAATAAGACACGGCTTTCGTTGCGCGCAGTAAGCGCATAGGCGATTTTGCCGAATCGTCTTTGCAGGATGCTTCTTTGCAGGATGCTTCAAGCCGCCTACAAGGAGGCTGCACGTATGCACTCTTTTGTTCAGGAAGTTGTTCAGGGGTTGAAACAGTTTCTCGTCTCCAAAAAAGAGGGGGCCTGCTATGGATATTGCCGGCTTGTATGAGCTGCAAAAGATCGATCTCAACATGGACAAGGCCCGGCGTCGCGTGGCGCAAATTCGTCGGAAGCTGGAGGAGCCTGAAGAGCTAAAACAGGTGCGCAACACAGTCGCAACGCTGCGCAGCGAACTGGAGCGCCTCCACGCAAGGCAGCTCGACGCCGAACTGAACAGCCGCCAACTCGCCGAACGCATCCAGGAGAGCGAGCGACGGCTGATGAGCGGTGAAGTGCGCAACGCCAGAGAGTTGGAGGCGTTGCAGTCCAGCATCGAGTCGATGAAACGGCAGCGTGCTCAGGTCGAGGAGGTTGCCATCGAGTCGATGCAGCAGCGCGAGGCGCATCAACGTCAGCTCGCCGACCAACAGGCGGTGCTTGCCCGTCTCGAGAACACGTGGTTGACGCAAAAGGCTGCGCTCGAAGAAGAAGAGACAAAATATAGACGCTTCTACGCTCAACTGAAACAGCAGCGCCAACGGCTGAGCGAACGTCTGAGCGCCGATGCACTCTCCCTGTACGCACAGCTTGTCGAACGTAAGGCCGGCATCGCCGTGGCTGCCGTGCAAAACGGCGCATGCAGCGCCTGCAACATGGCCCTGCCCACAGGCGTCGTCAGCCATGCGCGCACAGCGGCAGGGGCGCCGGTTTTTTGCCCGAGCTGCGGACGCATCCTCTTCGCCGCGTGACGACGGCCCCCGCAGATCGAACCGTTGCAAGGCGGTCACCGCATCAACAGCGGCAGGTGGATTGTCTCCGGCCAGAGATAGTGCACCTTCACCACTTCCACTTGCGCCTCAACGCCATTATGATAATGAAAGAGCAAGATCCCCGTCCCCGGATGAGTTGTGTAACCGTACAGGTCGAGCGCCGGCGTCAGCTCCGTTCCGGGACGATCCTCTCGGAGCGGAGTTTTCTTTGTGTCGTTTAGAACCTGCAACGCCGGCCGCGCCAGATCGAATTGCCGCGGGGGCGTACGGTCGATGATGTCCTCGGGCCGGTCACCGAAGGAGCGGTGATAGCTCTCCACCGTGTAGGAGATAACCGTCTGACCGGCCGGCAGGGTCAGGTCCGCCACGCGCAGCGGCAACGCCATGACGCGGCTTGCAAAGGGCCGTAGATCGGCGACAGCGGGCGGCGCTCCGTTGAGCGGGCCCTGGATCACCCGTCGCCGCGTGTGTAGATTTTCGAGTGCGCTGACGAAGGAGTCTCCGAAAAAACGCTCCGAAGCATAGCCTTCACGGCTGCTGTTGAAGAGACGAAAATCGGCGGCGCCATCGCCGTCCACGTCGATCAACACGTTGAAGTGCACCTGATTGGGAGACGACCACGCCGCATGCGTTGCGATTCCAAAGAAGATAAGAGCTTCTTCGTTTGCGGCCATAGGAAAATCGGTTGCAACGCCGACATGGCTGACGTCGGCGCTGTCGTAAAGATCGAGCGCCTCGTCCGGCAGGCGTTCGGGGCGGCTGTTGGGGCTTTGCACCTCCAGTTGAAAGACGCTCATCTGCGAGACTGCGCCGGCCGAGGATGCATTCGCATTGAGCGCCTGTCCGGTTAAGACCAGCGTGGCGGTAAGCGTCTTGCCGAAGGTCAGCAGAGAACTTGCCGAATACATGGCGCTGACAGGGCGCGGGGCCGCATGCACCGGAACATGCAGGATGCTCTCCTCGCTGCGAAGCGCACCGTTTAAAACCACAGCGCCGTCATCGAGCCATAGCTCGACCACCAGTCGATTGCTCGCCAGCCATAGTTCGTACGGCGGCGCAAGAGGCAGGGCAACGGTGAAAGGAAGCGTCAAGGAAAGCGGCGCACTGTGAGCCAGCATGCCTCCGTCCATCGTGCGCAGGTGCAGGACGCCGCTTCCGTCGGGCTCGGCTGCGGTGAAGGCGACTGCGACTTCCAACAGTCGCTCGGTTGGGTGATACGCAGCTATGACCTCCGCCGGATAGTTGGGGTGAGACAGCGTCGTGCGCCAGATTGCCTGCGCAGGCCAAAGCAGGAGATAGCCGCTCTCCTCGTCGAAGCGCGATCGCTCGAGGTCCGGCGACGATGGCGCGCGCTCCATCTGCGCAGCATCGGCCAACAGGGTCACGATGGCGTCGGTGAAGCCTGTAGCCGGCGCCGTCACTGCGGAGACGGACGTCGTCACCGTGACGCCGGGCATGTCGGTCAGAGGGACATAGCCGAGTTGGTATGTGATGGGCAGGTTCGACTTGTTGACAATGCGCAGACGCTGCGATGCCTGATAGTGATCCAGCACTTCGGGCATGCCGAAGCTGAGCGAGACGCGGCCGGGCGCGTCGGCGGCGTAGGCGAGAGCATTGGCGCGCGCCGCCGACGGCAAGTCGATGCGGCCTGCTCCGACGAGCGAAGGCGCGCTCAGCGCACCGGTCAGCGTTGCGCCGCTGCGCACCAACGGCAACGCCGTGTTCATTGCCAGCGCTTTCAGTTCTGCGCTGCTCCAGTCAGGGTGAATCTGGCGCAGCAGGGCCATGGCGCCGGCGACGTGCGGCGCAGCCATCGACGTGCCGGATAGGCGCAACGCGCCGGCGCCGCTGTGGCTCGCCGCAGAGACGATGCCCGCCCCCGGCGCAGCGATGTCCGGCTTCAGCGCGGCGTCGCCCGTACGCGGCCCGCGCGAGGAGAAGCCCGTCGTCAGATCGAGCGGCTGCGGCGCCTCGAATCCTAGCTCGATCAGGCTATGTCGCGTCGCCGCCACGCTGATCACACGGTCGGCGTTGGAGGGGCTGCCTAGGGCAAAGCGGACATCGCCGGAGTTGCCCGCCGACGCCACCACGATCACGCCGAGCGCGGCGGCGTTGTCGGCCGCAACGGTGGTCGTGTCGTAGAGCGCGCCCAACGGGGAGCCAAGCGAAAGGTTGATGACGTCGACACGGTCGGAAAAATCGCCGTCACCGTCCGGATCGACCGCCCATTCGATGGCCAGGTCAACGATGTCCGAGCTGCCGCTGCAGCCGAAGACTTTGAGCGCATAGATTT
>JANWYX010000034.1 GCA_025055055.1 Caldilinea sp.
GCCAATCGCGCAGGCGACGCAGAGCGCGTCGCACAGTACTGGTCGGCGGCGGCGTGTAGTAGATCGACATCGTCCCGCCCCAACCCTCTATACGGCGCAAAACCTCGTTCACAGCAGACGCAGGGTTGTTGTGCGCATCGCCGGTGCACACAAGCACGCTGTTGGCGTCGCCCGGGAAGTACCAAAGGCGCGGCAATGGCGCAGCGCTCACTTCATTGAGCAGATTGACCAAGAGGCGCTGCTGTTCATCGGCCTGGGGAATGTGGATGCGCTCCAGATCGACGAAGCCGACGAAGCGGTCGACGGCGCGCACGCCCTCCAGGCCGTCCGCTTCAACGTCGACGCGCTCTATCGGACCCTGGCGCATGCGCACGACGCTCGCCGCCAAGTCATAGCACCACGTCGCCACGGCACCCCTACCCAGACGGCGATAGGTGACTGCCGGCGCCTGGACAACAACGCCATCGCGATCGCATAGATAGGCGACGGCTTCCGCCTCGTTCAGCGCATAGTGGCGCAACGGCGCATGAAACTGCATGGCGTCGCCTGCGATTCCTTCTGTCCCGATGGCACCCGGTTGCACGCGCAGATAGCCATCGTCGGTTTTGATTTCACTCCACGTCAACCCACAGAGAGGCGCCCGCGCAGCGTTCGGTTGCACGACAATCAGACCGCCGCCCGTCGAGACGAACTCGCGCAACGCTTCGGCCTCGGCTTTGCCTACGTTGCCGGGAAGCACGATCGCAACAACGACGCGCTCCAACGCACCGGAGGTTGCCTGTGGCATGGGCAGCGCCTGCGCATACGGCAGCCCTTCGACGCGCAAGATCTCCAACCATGCATCCACCCATGCGCCTTCTGGGCAGAGTAAAGCAAGCGGAGCATTGTCGTCCGCTCTCTTTGTTTCCTCCACATAAAAG
This sequence comes from Caldilinea sp., assembly GCA_025055055.1. Lineage (GTDB taxonomy): Bacteria > Chloroflexota > Anaerolineae > Caldilineales > Caldilineaceae > Caldilinea. The sequence goes on from JANWYX010000034.1 coordinate 921, forward strand.
GGCGCATTCGGGAAGGCAGCGCCGCTGCTCTCGATCATCAGACGGCTGCCGGCAAGCAAGGGTGCACCCGCCAGCCCGGCAGCCAGCGCCAACTTCAGCGCATCGCGACGCGTCAACGAAAGAGGAGCGCGTTGCAAAGGCTGGTTCATCTCATGATGGTTGCACATGGAGAATCATTCCGACTCATAGGCAGAAACAACGTCCATGTGGAGCTCCCCTCCGGCAGGTCGGTGGCCGTAGCTTCCGGCGTGGCCGCAGGCGTCGCCGTCTGCGTCGGGCAAGGAGTCGGCGTTGGCGTGGCCGTGCTTGTGGGCGTCAGCGTCTGGCCGGGGGCGGCTTCTCCTTCCGGCGTCCCCGAGGGGAGTGGGGGGATGGTATTGCCAAAGGCAGCCGTCGGCGTGGGCGTATTCGTGAAGGTGGGCGTCGGCGTAGGGCTCGTCGTTGGCGTCCACGTGTGGGCAGCAGTCGGTGTTGGAACGTTCGTATTTGTGGCCGTCGGCGAGGTGGCGATGGTCGCAGTGGGCGCGTCGGTGGCCGTCGCCGTTGGAGTGCTCGTGGCCGTGGGCGTAAAGACGTTGATAGACGTCGGCGTATGCGTCGGCGTTGCCGTAGACGTGTGCGTAGCCGTCGGCGTCGGAACGCTCGTCGCCGTGTTTGTGGCCGTCGCCGTAGGTGTGCGGGTGGCCGTTGGCGTAGGCTGGTTGAAAGGGGTGTCGGGGACATAGACCGGTCCGGCGGGTGAACCGCCGTAGGCGCACCAACCGTTGCTGGGGCCGCCGTTCGCTCCGGAAACGTCGAAAACTGTACCCATGCATGGGCCGGCGGGCCCTTCATCAAAGTGGTACAGCGCCATGGTGTCGGCGTCGCTGATGAACGGCGCTGTTGGCCGCGAGAAAGCGGTCGAGTAGCGAGCAATGTTGGACAGGCGCAGCTCGTCGAGCCAGCCGCTGAACGATGGATACTGCGCGCCGGCGTCATGCTTCTCGGCGCCTAGCACAATGAAAGGATCGGCGGGATAGTTCGTCAGACGGCCGTTGCGATAGCCGGCGTTACCACCGACGCTTTGCGCTGACCCGACCAGTTGTCCATCGACGTAGAGCCGTAGGGCGCCGCTCAAGGTGCGTACGGCGGCGATATGGCGCCACGCGCCGTCGTCCACTCGACCGCTGCTGCAGACGGTAGTTCCACCGGAGCCTACTGAGACGCCAAAGACAAGCCGTCCGTCTCCCAGCGAAATCCCGAAATCGCCGTAGTCGCCCGCGCCGAAAATGTCGCGGTCAAAAATGACGTTGCCGTAGATCCAGCCGTCATTTTCATCACAGCGCGCCACGCCGTTGTTCTCACCGGCCAGCGCCCGCATCCAAAACTCGATGGTGAAATCTGTGGCGCCGATGTCCGCAGGGCGCTCCGGCGCGTCAATGGGGATAAACACTCGGTCTAACCCTGGTGCGCGTACACCGGAGCCATAGAAACGCAGTGCATAGCCTGCAGACTGGGCGTACACTCGCTCTCGCTCCTCGAGCAACAGCATTGCAATATACGTCCCGCCGAAGAAGCAGATGCATCCGATGAAAGAGAACAGAATCGCTCGGTGTCGCCTCATAGCGTTCCCGGTGAACATGCGCAGCATATCGTCGCCAAAGCGACTATCGACCGGCGATCACCCATGCTGGGTCTGCAGCGTCCACCTCGGCAGAAAGTCCGAGCTGACCCGAATTGGATGCAGACGCCCTGTCTGCCGCCTGTTGTCCTCCTCCTTCATTGAACTCCCACTGTCCTAAGGTGTTCGCATCCGGTGCAGACAAGACGGCCAACGGGGTGAAGGAAGAAACGTAGCGCACGCTTTGTGAGATGCGAACATCGTCAAGGCGTCCGGCAAAATAGGCGTAGCCCGGCACTCCTCCAAAGCGCAATTGTGAAGCAGCGGTCAGACCGGAGCGCAGCGTCGTTGCGCTTCCCGGTTGACCATTGACAAAGACGCGTGCAACGCCGTTGTTGTACGTGGCAGCCACGTGATGCCACACACCGGCGCTGAGGCGAGTGGAATGGCGCGCTGCTTCCCAGCCTCGAGAAGTGTACACCCATAGGGTGGGACGCCCGCCGTTCAACTCCATTGCCCACCCCCGCGTCTCATCCGCCTGACTCACGATCA
>JANWYX010000104.1 GCA_025055055.1 Caldilinea sp.
GCTCATTCGCAAGGCTGATCGATCGCAAGGTTGATCGAGCGCAAGGCTGCTCGATTGTAGAAGGTCTGATAGAGAAAGAGTAAAAGAAGCCCTATGGTCTCTCTCTACGTATACATTTACCTGAGCGGCGCGCTGATCACCGGCATGGCGGCCGGTTACGCCTGGCATCGTCGTCGCGCACCCGGCGGAGTCTCACTGGCGATCTTGCTCGCAGTCTCGATGGTTTCGATGGTGATCGCTGCGTTGATTTTGATGGCGCCGGACCTCGAGAGCAAGCTGCGTTGGGAAAAGCTGAATGTGGCGACGTCGCTTTCTCTATCTTTGCCGGCGCTGCTCTTCGTCTTGCAGTTTACAGGCCGTGCAACAACGTTGAAGCCCTCAATTCTCGGATTGCTTTCTTTTCCCATCCTCGTCTCGATCGTATTAGCGTGGACGAACGAGTCTCACGGCCTCTTTTGGCGCAGCGTGGCTGTGGACGCGCATGGGGCGCTGATTTTGGAGCCAGGACTGTGGAACTGGGTCGGGGCGATCTTCTATGGGTATATCGTCATCGGGGTCACACTCTATCTGGCGGCGCGCGCCGCTTTGACGGCCTCTCCGCTCTATCGAAAGCAGTTCGTCGCCGTGTTGGTGGGCGGAGCGATCCCGGTTGCAGCTAGCGTTCTTTACTTCTCCGGCCTCAATCCCTGGCCCGGATTGGAGCTGATTCGCGTAGGCGTTGCCGCAACCGGCTTGATTTGCCTGTGGGCCTTCACCCGCCTCCAATTGCTCGACCTGCTGCCCCCTGTGCACCATCTGTTGACCGCCACCTTACCCGACGGCGTAATTGCACTCGACGCCGAACGCCGCATCGTCGACTTTAATCCGGCGGCGCGCACGCTGCTCGGCCTTACAGACGAGAGCATCGGCCACAGATTTGAGGATGCGTCCGCCCGCGCCGCCATGCTTGCCGAACGGTTGCAGGAAGCGAAATTTAGCCAAGATTCAGGTGCGGAGGGCGTGCAGATGCAACTCGGCGAGCGCACCGTGCAGGCGCTCTGTCGGGAAATTCAGCCAGGAGAACGGTTCGCGCAGGGATGGTTGGTGCTCCTACGCGATGTGACGCAGCTTGCGCAGGCGGAGGCGCGCTATCGCGATCTGTACACCATGCTGCGCCTGATGTGCGACAACGCGCCGGACATGATCTGGGCGAAAGACACGCAGAAACGCTTTTTGTTCGCCAATCGAGCGATCTGCGAAAAGCTGCTGCATGCCACAGACACCGACGAACCGATCGGCAAGACCGACCTCTATTTCGCCGAGCGCGAGCGCGCCGCTCATCCGGACGACCCGAACTGGCACACCTTTGGCGAAATTTGCGTGGACTCCGACCAAGTTGTGCTCGATACTTTACAGGCGCAACGCTTTGATGAATTCGGCTTTGTGCGCGGTGAATTTTTGCGGCTGGACGTGTACAAAGCGCCGTTTTGGGGCGCCGATGGGACATTGATCGGCACGGTCGGCTGTGGCCGCGACGTCACGCGCCAAAAAGCGATAGAGGAAGAGCTGCGTCGCCGCGACGCCATCTATCGCGCTGTAGTCGAGGTGCACCCCGACATGCTCTGCCGCTGGCGACCGGACCGCACGCTTACGTTCGTCAATCCGGCCTTCTGCGCTCACTTTCGTTGCACGCCGGAAGAATTGCTCGGACGCGACTTTGCCGAGCTTTTTCCGGAGAGCGAGCGCCCCCAAATCATCCAGAGCGTGGCGCAAGGGCTCAAATGTCTGACGCCGGAACGACCGATGTACACGCTCCTCCAGCGCGCACAAGATGAGCACGGCCGCGTTCTCTGGCGCGAATGGACCGACTGCGCCATCTTCGACTCCGAAGGAAATCTGGTCGAAGTGCAGTCGGTCGGCCGAGACGTCACCGAACGCGTGCAGATGGAGCAGGCGCTGCGTCGCAGTCAGCAGCAGTTAGAAGAAGCGCAGCGCATCGCCCATCTAGGCAGTTGGGAAAGCGACTTCAATCTAAACCGCCTGGAATGGTCCGAGGAGACGCGGCGCATTTTCGGCTGGCCGGCGGACCAGCCGATAGCGTACGAGGCCTTTATGCGTTGCGTCCATCCCGACGATGTGGAGCGGTTGAGAGCAGCGCAGCAGGCGGCTCTTGCCGGCCTCGAACCGCTGAAGATCGAATATCGCATCGTGCGCCCTGACGGCGAGGTGCGCCATCTGGCCGAACGAGGGGAGCTCATCCGTGACGCAGAAGGACGACCGGTGCGCCTCGCCGGGGTGGTGCAGGACATCACCGAACGCAAGCAGATCGAGGAGGCGCTCGCCGACGAACGCCAGCTCTTGCGCACCTTCATCGACACCGTCCCTGAGGTGCTCTACGCCAAAGATCGGGAAAGTCGATTCGTTTTGGTCAACGCCGCCACCTTGGCGCAGCTCGGCGCCGCCTCGGAAGAAGAGGTGATCGGCAAGAGTGACTTTGATTTCCATCCGCTGCATCTGGCAAAAGAATATCGCAAGCGCGAGCTCGCCCTATTGGAGAGCGGTGAGGTTCTGAGCATCGAAGAGCCGGTCGTGCATCCAACCACAGGCGAGACACGTTGGTACGCCAGCGTTAAGGTGCCGTGGCGCAACGCCAGCGGCGAGATCATCGGCTTGGTGGGAATCGGCCGCGACGTCACGGAGTCCAAACAGATGCACGAAGCGCTGCGGCAGCGCGAACAATTGCTCCAGGCCGTCGCCGAGGCGCTTTCCGTTTTGCTGGCGCCTCGGCCTTTGCCGGAAACTATCCAATCTGCGCTGGCGATCTTGGGCCAGGCGCTGCAGGTGGATCGGGTCTATATCTTTGAAAATTCGCAAGACCCGGAAACCGGCGCCTACTTCACCAGCCAGCGTTTCGAGTGGTGCTCTCCGTTCGCTACGCCGCAGATCGATAATCCCGAGCTGCAAAACATTCCCTATGCTGAGTTTGTGCCGCGTTGGTATGAAGTGCTCTCGCGAGGGACGCCGATCGTCGGTCTGGTGCGCACCTTCCCGGATCAGGAACGCGCCATTCTTGAGCCTCAGGAAATTCAGTCGATCCTGGTCATCCCCATCATGGTCGAAGACCACTTCTGGGGCTTCATCGGCTTCGACGACTGCCACTCTGAACGCATCTGGAGCGCTAGCGAAGAAAATATCCTCACGGCCGCGGCGGCCGCTATCGGTGGCGCGTTAATGCGCGACCGCATGGAGCGCGAGCTGCAGCGGTCGCAGCAGGAGTTGGCCGAAGCGTTGCAGCGCGCTGAACAACTGGCGGTCGAGGCGCAGGCCGCCAGTCGCGCCAAGAGCGAATTTCTTTCGGTGATGAGCCATGAAATTCGCACGCCGCTCAACGGGGTCATCGGCATGACCGGACTGCTGCTCGACACGCCGTTAAACAGTGAACAACGGCAATACGCCGAGATTGCGCGCACCAGCGGAGAAACGCTGTTGGCGTTGATCAACGACATCCTGGACTTCTCCAAAATCGAGGCGCGCAAACTGGAGTTGGAGCGCCTTCGCTTCGACCTGCGCGCTATGGTCGAAGATGCAGTTGATATTCTCGCCGGCCGCGCGCAGGCCAAAGGGCTGGAGTTGATCTGTTTTGTGGAGCCGAATGCGCCGACCTACGTGCTCGGCGACCCCGGCCGGCTGCGCCAGATTGTGCTGAACCTGGCCGGCAACGCCATCAAATTCACCGAACGCGGCGAGGTGGTGATCCGCGTTGGCGTGGTCGCCGAGAGCGAGACACACATTACACTCCGCTTCACCGTGAAGGACACCGGCATCGGCATTCCGTCCGATCGGTTACACCGTCTTTTCCAGCCCTTCAGCCAGGTGGATAGCTCGACAACGCGGCGATTCGGCGGCACCGGCCTGGGGTTGGTCATCTCCAAACAACTCGCCGAGCTGATGGGCGGCGAGATCGGCGTCCAGAGCGAGCCGGGCACTGGCTCCACCTTCTGGTTTACGGCAGTATTGGAGAAATGTAAGGAGGCCGACCACCCCATTGAGGTCGACCTGAATCTGGGCAGCGCGCGTGTGCTCGTCGTCGACGACAACGAGGCCAATCGGCTGCTGGTGCGCACGCTGGTCACGCAGTGGCGCGGGCGTTGCGACGAAGCCGTGGACGCACATCAGGCACTGGACATGTTGCGCAACGCTGCTGCGCAAGGGGATTGCTATGACCTAGCGTTGCTCGATATGCAGATGCCCGACGCCGACGGCCTCGCCCTGGCGCGTTGGATTCGAGAAGACCCGGCGTTGGCGCAGACGCCGCTGATTTTGATCACATCCTTGGGGTATCAGAGCGTCGCCAATCACGAGGGGCTGTTTGTCGCCCAGATCGCCAAACCACTTCGCCAGTCGCACTTGCGCGAACAGATTGCGCTGGCGCTCGGGCAGCGGTGGCAGCCGCCCACAGTAACAACGCCGGTCGCAACGGTTGCAACGCCGTCGTCTGCGCGACCGTTGCGCATCCTCCTGGCCGAAGACAACGTCGTCAATCAAAAGGTAGCGCTGACGATGCTCAAAAAACTCGGCTACAGCGCCGACGCCGTGGCGAACGGCCGGGAAGCGCTGGCTGCGCTGGCGGAGATCTACTATGACCTAGTGCTGATGGATTGTGAAATGCCGGAAATGGACGGCTTTGAGGCGACGACGCACATCCGCAGCGGCGAGGCGGGCGTGCTAAACCCCTCCGTGCCGATCATCGCCATGACCGCCCATGCCCTGCAAGGCGACCGCGAACGTTGCCTGGCAGTGGGGATGAACGACTATATCTCAAAGCCGGTGCAGCTTTCCACGCTCAGCGCCGTCCTGGAGCATTGGTTGTCGCCTGAAGCGCAGACGAAAGCGCCGCAACCGTAAAACACATCCAACGGAACATTCGCCTCCTCCCGAGCGTCCTCGTTATGGTTGCACGGCCGGACCGAAAGGGCTATGATGGCTGTGCAGGTGAATGAGAACACACCTTCAATCGGGAGGAGGTCCTATGAAAAGCTATTCCGGCTTGCCGCGGCTTTTGTTGTCCCTCATCAGTCTTGTCATCATTCTTTCGATCGTTTTAAGCGCAGTCTGGCCGGCGGGCGCAGCGGTGCGCGTCGAGAGTCGTCCCGCCGCCCGCGCCTTCTCCCCCATTGCCCAGGAGGGAATGCCTGTGTTCTCGAGCGAACCGACGCCTGCCACGCTCAACGGTCTGGAGCTGCTGCTCGAGGAAGGCGCTGCGCAGCCCCAGCCGCTGACGCCCCTTGCACGGCCGCCTGCGCAACCGCTCGCTGCAGACGCCGTGCAGCCGATTCTCGATCGCCTGCCGCCATTGGAGACCGAGCCGACCGACGTTGAACCCTTTAAACTGCCGCCCCAGTCGCTTCCTCCTGCGCGGGCGAGCGAGATCGTGACGCAGAGCTTCCCGCCGCCGGAAAGCGAGTTGACGGCGCCGGAACCCCCTGCCGGGCCGCTTGAAGTGCTCCGGTACGCGCCGGAAGGCGACGTGCCGATCGCATCTTTCATCAACGTCACCTTCAACCAGCCGATGGCTCCGCTCGACACGCTCGATGCGCTCTCCGCCGCCGATGTCCCGGTCAAGGTGACCCCAGCATTGCCCGGAGTCTGGAAGTGGCTGGGCGCGCGCACGCTTTCCTTTGAATATCGGGGAGACGATGTAAATCGCTTCCCGATGGCGACCGAATACACCGTTGAAGTCCCGGCCGGAACGACATCGCTGACCGGCGGCGTCCTGGAGCAGACGGTGCGCTGGACCTTCCGCACGCCGCCGCCGACGGTCGTGCGCACCTATCCCGGCGTCAGTCCTCAGCCGCTCGATCCTCTACTTTTTGTGGCCTTTGACCAGCGTATCGACCGTACGGCGATGCTCCAGGCGATTCAGGCGCTTGCCGGCGGGCGAAGCTATCCTCTACGCCTGGCCACTGCTGAAGAGATCGCTGCAAACAAAGAGGTGAACGGCTATGCGCAGCAGTTTCCTTCCGATCGCTGGCTGGCGTTCCGCGCCGAGGAGCCGTTCCCTCCTGCCACGACGGTCACCATTAACATCGGGCCGGGCGCACCTTCCGCCGAAGGCCCGCTGACCACGACGCAGGTGCAGTCTTTTAGCTTCCAAACCTATGCGCCGCTGCGCGTGGTCGAGCAGAACTGCAGATCGTCTCAAGATCGATGTTATCCGGGACAACCGTTCTATATTCGCTTCAATAACCCCCTCAAAGTGGAAGCGATCACCAACGACGTCGTGACGGTGGAGCCGGCCATCTCGGACATGGTGGTGAGCGCCGCCTATGACGGGCTTTCGATCGGCGGCGTCATGGCCGGACTCATGACCTACAAGGTGACGCTCAAGACCGACATCGAGGATATCTTTGGGCAGCGGCTGGCCGAGCCGGTGACGCTAACCTTTTACACAGGCGACATGGGCGCGTATCTTTCCGGCCCAAGCGGCCCGCTGGTGACGCTCGATCCTACGGCGCCAACGCCGGCCTTCCCAATTTACACGGTCAATATCAGCAAGGTGCGCGTGCGCGCCTATCGGGTTTCGCCGGAGGACTGGCCCGCTTTCGTTCGATACCAAACCGCCTACTACAATGAACCGAGACCCGACCCGCCAGGTCGCGAGGTGTTGAACACGACGATCGACATCGACGCGCTGCACGATACGCTGACCGAAACCAATATCGATCTATCATCTGCTTTGGGCGGCCGCTACGGCCATCTGATCGTCATCGTCGACACGCCGCCCTCCTTGCTCGAGATGCTCTTCCCCAACCGCTACGCCCCTGTCGTCCAGACATGGGTGCAGGTCACCGAGATCGGGTTGGACGCCTTCTACGACGCCGATGAACTGATCGCATGGGCGACGGCGCTCGACGACGGCGCTCCGCTAGAGGGCGTGACGATGAGGCTGCATCCGGACGGCGTGCAAAAAGTCACCGACGCCGACGGCATGGCGCGCTTCGATCTGACGCAGGCGCCGCAGACGCTGCTCATCGCTCAACAAGGGGACGACGTCGCCTTCCTGATTTCCCCCAGGAGTTACTGGGGCGACGACGGTTGGCGGAAGGAGCCGCTGAGCGACAGCGTCCGCTGGTTCGTCTTCGACGACCGTCAGATGTATCGCCCCGGCGAGGAAGTGCAC
>JANWYX010000121.1 GCA_025055055.1 Caldilinea sp.
AGTGCACCTCAAGGGCTGGGTGCGCACTATCGGCGCCGGCCCGCAGGGCGACGTTCGCCTCGATCCCGCCCCGGCTGCCGTCGTTGACTACACCGTCTTCGATCCGTTCGGTAACCAGATCGCGCAAGGTTCGGCGTCGATGACGGATCTGGGCGGCTTCGACCTGAGCTTCACGATCCCGGAAAACAGCAACCTCGGCTACGCCGGCGTGCAGCTCAACACCCGAAACACGCCGGTCTTCGGCAGCTACACTCACAGCTTCCAGATTCAGGAGTTTCGCCGACCCGAATTCGAGGTGACGGCGCGCAACGAAACCACCGGCCCCTACTTCCTGGGCGACGAGGCGATCGTCGCCGTCTCTGCGCAGTACTACGCCGGCGGCCCCCTTCCCGGCGCAGAGACCACCTGGACGGTCAGCGCCCAGCCCACCACTTACACGCCTCCCAACTGGTCGGACTTCGTCTTCGGCGAGTGGACGCCCTGGTGGTGGGGCGCACGCGGGGCCTATGTTGACTTTTATTCGACGCCCTTTGGGCAAAGCGGCGCGAGCAGCCAGACCTATACGGCGCGAACCGATCCCACCGGCAACCACTACTTGAAAATGACCTTCATTTCGGCGGAAAAGCCGCAACCTTATAGCGTCAGCGCCGAGGCCGCCGTGATGGACGTCAACCGCCAGACTTGGGCTGCGCAAACCAGCCTGCTTGTCCATCCTTCGAAACTTTACGTCGGCTTACGCGGGAAGAGCTACTTCGTTCAAAAAGGCGACCCGCTCGAGTACCAGGTGATCGTCGTCGATGTCGACGGCGCAGCGATCGCCGACGTCCCCGTCAGCGTGCGCAGCGTGCGACTGGCGTGGGCGTTCGAGAACGGCCGGTGGGTGGAGAAGGAGGTGGATGAACAGCGCTGCGAGCTGTTCTCCGCCGACGAACCGGTGACGTGCGCGCTGCCTACCACCGAAGGTGGGCAATATCGCGTCACCGCCGAGGTGCGCGACGACGCCGAACGGCTCAACCGCACCATGGTCACGGCGTGGGTCAGCGGCGGCATGATGAGACCCTCGCGCGCGTTGGAGCAGCAGGAGCTGACGCTCGTGCCCGATAAGCAGCAGTACCATCCCGGCGATGTTGCGCACATCCTGGTACAGGCGCCCTTCGCCGAAGGCAGCGGGCTGCTCACCGTGGCGCGCAGTGGCATCCTGTACACGCAAAACTTTACGCTCGACGGCGGAACGGCTACGCTGGAAATTCCCATCGAGGAGGCGCATATTCCTAATCTGCACATTCAGGTCGATGTAAACGGCGCTGCGCCCCGCCTCGACGACAAGGGAAATGTGCTCGAAGGCGCACCCGATCAGCCCGCCTACGCCACCGGCAGTCTACAGCTCGATGTGCCTCCGCTTGGCCGCGCGCTCACGGTCGAAATTGAACCGGATGCCGTGAAGCTCGCGCCGGGTGTGGAAACCGGTGTGCGCGTGAAGGTGCGCAATGCGCAGGGAGAACCTGTAGCCAACGCCGAGCTGGCCATCGTCGTCGTCGATGAGGCGGTGTTGGCGCTGTCGAACTATCAACTGGCCGACCCTCTGACGATTTTCTACGCAGCGCGGGAAAAAGGTGTCGAGAGCGTCTATGGCCGCAACTCGCTGTTGTTGGCCGCCCCGGACTTGCTCGTCGCACAAGCGAGGGGTGCCGGCCCGGCTGCAGCGCCGACCGTCGGCGCAATGGCGGACATGATGCTGGCCATGCCGGCGGCGGCGCCGGCGATGGAGGAGGCCTCCGCAGAGGGGGCGCTTGCTCCTGGCGCGCCTATGATCGCCGTGCGCACCGATTTCAACCCGCTGGCGCTCTTCGCACCGGCCGAACGCACGAACGCGCAAGGCGAGGTGTACGTCACCTACAAGCTGCCCGACAACCTCACGCGCTATCGCCTCATGGTAGTGGCCGCCACCGAAAAACAGTTCGGCGCTGCGGAGAGCAACATCACGGCGCGACTGCCGTTGATGGTGCGTCCCTCCGCCCCACGCTTCCTCAACTTCGGTGACCGCTTCGAGCTTCCGATTGTCATCCAGAATCAGACGGATGAGCCGTTGACGGTGGATGTGGCGGCCGAAGCGACCAACCTGAGCCTCGACGCTGCGCCGGGGCAGCGCGTCGAAGTCCCTGCCAACGAGCGCATTGAGGTGCGCTTCCCGGCCTCGACACAGAACGTGGGGACGGCGCGCGTGCAAATCGCCGCAGTAGCAGGCGAATACGCCGACGCCGCAACCGTGCAGATGCCGGTCTACACGCCGGCGACGACCGAGGCCTTCGCCACCTACGGCGTGCTCGACGAAGGCGCAGTGGCCCAGCCGATCGCTCGACCCCAAAACGTCTTCCCGCAGTTCGGCGGGCTGGAGCTAAGCACCTCCTCGACCGCGCTGGCGACGCTCACCGACGCCTTCCTCTATCTCCAGACGTATCCGTTCGAGTGCTCAGAACAACTCGCCGCACGCATCCTGAGCGTGGCCTCCTTGCGTGATGTGCTCACCGCCTTCCAGGCGCCCGACTTGCCGACAGATGAAGAGATCGTCGCCGCCGTGCAGCGCGACATCGAGCGGCTGCGCCAGATGCAAAACTGGGACGGCGGCTTCCCCTACTGGAGCAAAGGCGACGACTCCATCCCGTACAACTCGGTCTTTGCGACGCACGCGCTGGCGATCGCGCGCAATAAGGACTACATCGTCCCGCAAGAAACGTTGGATGCCGCGCTTGGTTACCTCCGCACCATCGAAAACGCCTACCCGGCCTGGTACGGACGCAAGGCGCGACATGCTATCAGCAGCTACGCCGTCTATGTGCGCAGCCTACTCGGCGATTTCGATTACGTCAAAGCACGCAGCCTATACAACGAGCTACCTGTGGACGAACAGTCGCTGGAAGCGCAGGCCTGGCTGTGGCAGACGCTCGCCGGCGATCCGGCTTCGACGGAGCTCGTCGCCGCCATCGAGCGCAACATCCAGAATCGGGCGGTGGAGACTGCCGGCGCCGCCAACTTCATCGTCTCCTACGACGATCAGGAGTGGGTGCTGCTGCATTCCAACCGTCGCACCGACGCCGTGGTGCTCGATGCGTTGATCACGCAATCCCCTGAAAGCGACCTGATCCCCAAGGTCGTCGCCGGGCTGATGAACGGGCGCGTCAAGGGCCGCTGGGCAAACACGCAGGAGAACGTCTTCGTGCTGCTGGCGATGGATCGCTACTTTAACACCTTCGAGGCGACGACGCCTGATTTCGTAGCGCGCATGTGGCTGGGCGAGACTTACGTCGCCGAGCATATGCACCGAGGCCGCACGACCGAGACGCAGCAGACCGTTGTCCCGATGCAGTTCCTCGTTGAACAGCCCGGCACGCAGGACCTGGTGATTGCCAAAGAGGGCGAGGGCCGACTTTATTATCGTTTAGGCATCCGCTATGCGCCGACCGATCTAAAGCTGGGGCCGCTCGATATGGGTTTCGTCGTGGAGCGCACGTATGAGGCCGTGGACGATCCGGCCGACGTGCGCCGCGATGAGGAGGGCGTCTGGCATATCAAGGCAGGTGCGCGGGTGCGCGTGCGTCTGTCGATGGTGGCCGTCAGCCGCCGTTACCATGTGGCGCTGGTCGATCGTCTGCCCGCCGGCCTGGAGCCGATCAACCCTGCGCTGGCCGTCGCCGAGCGCGTCCCCGTCGATCCGACCGGCCAGACGACCAACCGCTTCTACTGGTGGTGGGGCCCGTGGTACGAGCACCAGAACCTGCGCGACGCCGGCGCAGAAGCATTCACGTCGATCCTGTGGGACGGCGTCTACGAATATAGCTACGTGGCGCGGGCGACGACGCCGGGCGAGTTCGTCGTTCCACCGGCCAGGGCGGAGGAGATGTATTCGCCGGAGGTCTTCGGCCGCAGCGCCGGCGATCGGGTAATCGTGGAGTGAGGAGATGGGGAGAGCGGACGAAGAGAGTTTGTCGATGCGGCCGACGACTGCACCTTCTTTACACCATGAGGTCGTAGGGAACACTCAATCCTTAGCGGCCTTTATGGGGAATCTACGAAAAGTGGCGCGTGCATTCACAGAGGTCGCCACTTCCCTCGCTGTTGCAACAGCCTTTCCGTGCCGGCGCGCTGTGCAAGATGCTGCGCAGCGCGCTGGGCGTCGCGGAGGATTTTCGCTTCGTCCAGATGCGTGAAGACGCCGTTCTCCATCAAGATGCGGCCATGGACCACCACCATCTCGACGTTGGACTGGCCTGCGGAGTAGACCAGCGTGGTCACCGGATCGTGCACCGGCGTGGCCTTAGGGGTGAAGGGGGTGACCAGGAAAAAATCCGCTTTTTTGCCCGGCGCCAGGGAGCCGACCTGGTCGGCCAGGCCCATCGCCTCGGCGCCCCCACGCGTCGCCCAGTCGAGCGCCTGTTGTGCCAGCACGCAGGAGGGATCCCTGCGCCCTACCTTCTGAAGCAGTGCGCCGAATTTCAGCGTCTCTAGCATGTCCTGACAGTTGTTACTGCCGGAGCCATCGGTGGCAAGACCGATGCGCAGTCCGCATCCGGCCAGTTGCACGATCGGCGCAATGCCCGAACCTAAGTACATGTTGCTCACGGGGTTGTAGGCGACGGCGACATTGTGGCGCACAAAAAGCGCAATGTCCTCCTCGGTCATGTGGACGCAATGGACGGCGATAAAATCAGGGCCGAGCACGCCGGCCTCGGCCAGCATGGGGATGGTGGCGCGTCCCCAGCGTTGCTGCGCCGCCACATTGTCGAAAGGCGTCTCGTTGACGTGCATGGTGATCGTCATGCCGGTTTCGTCGGCGCAGCGACGCACCGCACGCAGCCCTGGCTCGGTGATCGCCCAGATCACGCCGATCGCCAGGCCGATGTCCAGTCGGCCGTCGCCTGCGCCACGGTAGCGCGCCTGAAGCGTGCGGGCGTGCGCCAATGCCTCCTCTGCCGATTGCCGCATGACGTCGGGAATGCCCATCTCTTCGCCGCTGTCGACGACGGTGCGCGTATAGCGTCCGCGCAGTCCGCTGTCGAGCATGGCCTGGATCACCGCCTCATGCACGCTCGGATTGTCCAGACTATACATAAAATCCATCACCGTGGTGGCGCCGCTGCGCAGATTCTCCAGGCAGCTCACCAGCGACAGCAGATAGGCTTCTTCGGCGCTGATGGCGCGCGCCGTGGGGAAGGTGACTGCCTGTACCCACTGTTCGACGGGCATATCTTCGCCCAGCCCCTTGACAGCGGATTGAAAGAGATGCGTGTGGATGTTGAGGAGGCCGGGAAAGAGGGCACATCCACTGGCGTCGATGGTGCGGTCGGCGATGAACCGGGCGTCCAGTTCGGCGGTGGGGCCGACGGCCACAATCTGTGGGCCTTCAACGGCGATGGCGCCGTCTTCTAAAATGCGGCGCCGGTCGTCTTGGGTGACGACCAGCGCGTGACGGATGAGAAGATCGACTTTCTGCATAGATTTCGGTTCTATTGGGTGCCGACGACCTGGCTTTGTAATTTTTGTAGCGGCGCAACGCCATGATTGATGGCTACCGGACGCAGCTCCGCATCGAGCACCACCGTCGTCGGCACCGTCATAATGCCATAAAAATTGGCGAGCGTTTGCTGTTCCAAGGCGTCGATATGATGCACGGCCACATCGAATTTCGCCTGGAGCTGCGCCAGTATCGGCGCCTGCTGGAGACGACACTGGGCGCATTCGCCGGTTGCAAAGTAGAGCACGGTGGGTTTGCCACCGGCGACGCCGGGTGGCAGATGAACAGGCGCAGTGACGCCTTGCAGTTTTCGCAGGCGGCGATGCTGCCAGATGCGCCAAAGCCCGTACAATAGCGCCGCCGTCAGCGCCACGGTGAACACGATCAACAGACGCTCCAACACAGCTTATCCTTTCCGATTCTTCTGAGTTGCATTGACCCGGGTCGAGGCCGTCTGCCAGGAGGGCAGGCTCGGTTTCACGCCGAGTCGTCCCAACTGATAGTAGATGAAGCAGCCCAGGCAGAAACCCAGGAAGAGATTGACCGCAGCCAACACGATCACAATCGCAGCCAGCGTCCAACCGACGAGCGATGCATTGAGCCAGAGGGCGATGGCGCTCGCCACCAGAAAGAGACCGCCTAGCCCTTGTGCAAAGAGATGCGGGCGGGGATCGTCGTCAATGACATGGGGCTTGGGCCAGCCCAACGGTTTGAAGATGCGGGCGTAGATCAGCTTGAACAGGCCGGCTTCTGGCCATACCGTGCCGACTACCATCACAGCCGCTACCAACGCCACCAGCCACACCGAGTTCAGCAGAAACGCCAGCACCAACAGCAGGATGATGCTGGCCTGATTGAATTTCAATGCAGTTTGATCGACCTTCATGGCTTTCCCCCTTGCGTGTTGCAGCGCTCTGCTACGCTTGAAACGCAGATGTTCGTCTTATCCAAAAAGGCCCAAGCTCACATATTTGCTGCCGTCATCCGGCAGGATAGTTACGATGCAGCCGCTGCGCAGCTCGCGAGCAAGCTCGATGGAGGCGTGTACCGCCGCGCCGGCGCTGATGCCGACAAACAGACCGGCCTCACGGGCAAGCGCGCGCGTTGTGCGCCATGCATCCTCTGCGGCGACGCCAAGGAAGCGATCTACCAGATGCGGGTCATAGATGCCCGGCGTGATGGCCGTCTCCAGATGCTTCAGCCCTTCGATTACCGAAAGTTCGTCCTCCGGCTGCACGGCCACCAGCGCAATGTCGGGGTTGCGCTCCTTCAGATAGCGGCCCGTGCCCATGAAGGTGCCCGTCGTGCCCAGCCCCGCCACGAAATGGGTGACGGCGCCCGCCGTCTGCCGCCAGATTTCCGGCCCGGTAGTGTCATAGTGCGCCTGCCAGTTGGCCGGATTGTTGTATTGATTGGCGTAGAAATAGCGATAGGGCGCTTTGGCCACAATCTCCCGCACCACTTCGATGGCGCCGTCCGAGCCTTCTAGCGGATCGGATTCGATCAGGTGGGCGCCGTAGGCCTTGACCAGCGCTTTGCGTTCGGCGCTCACGTTGGCGGGCATGACCAGATGCACTGTATAGCCTTTGACTGCGCCGATCAGCGCCAGCGCAATGCCCGTGTTGCCGGAGCTGGAGTCAATGATGATTTTGTCCGGCGTCAGTCGGCCGTCTCGCTCGGCGTCTTCGACCATGCGTAGCGCCGCGCGCGCTTTCACCGAACCGCCCGGATTGGTCCACTCCGCTTTGGCGCAGAGGCTCACCCCCGGCGCAACCCCGCGCGCGTGGGCAAACCCACTCAAGTTCAGCAGCGGCGTATTGCCGACCAGAGACAGAATATTGCTCGCCTCGGTTCGCCTTCGTTCAATGGTGCGAATCATCCTGGTTAGCTCCCGGAGCTTAGAGCGAGCGAGAGCTCTTCCTCTCGCTCCTCTCCCCTCTTTTCCCTTACGCCGTCACCAATTCCGCACTGTGCTCCCGCGCCGGAAAACCGCAGAACTGGTCATAGTCGATCAGTTCGGTCACCGTAGGATGTTCGCCGCAGAGCGGGCAGTTGGGGTCGCGCTGCACCTTGAGCGTGCGGAAGCTCATGTCGAGCGTGTCGATGAGGAGCAAGCGACCTACCAGCGGTTCGCCGATGCCCAGGATCAATTTGATCGCCTCGATGGCCTGAATCGAACCGACAATCCCCGGCAACACGCCCAGCACGCCCGCCTCGGCGCAACTTGGCACCTCGCCCGGCGCCGGCGGTTCGGGGTAGAGGCAACGATAGCATGGGCCGCCCACGATCCCTTTTTCGGGAATGTCGGGCATGTAGACCGTCGCCTGTCCCTCGAACATAAAGATGCTGCCGTCCACCAACGGCTTGCCGAGCATGTGGCATGCGTCGTTGACCAAATAGCGCGTCGGGAAGTTATCCGAGCCGTTGAGCACGATGTCGTATTGCCGGATAATGTCAAGCGCGTTCTCGCTGGTCAACGGCGTGTTGTGTGGGATCACTTTGACGTCCGGGTTGATGTCGCGGATGCGATCTGCGGCCGATTCGACCTTGGGCCGGCCGACGTCTTTGTTGCCGTGCAAAAGTTGACGTTGCAAATTGGAGAGATCGACCACGTCGAAATCGACGATGCCCAGCGTACCGACGCCTGCGGCCGCCAGATACATGGCCGCCGGGCTGCCTAACCCACCTGCGCCGATCAGGAGCACTTTGGCTTCCAGCAGCTTGATCTGTCCGGCCTCGCCCACTTCTTTCAGCAGCGTGTGGCGCGAGTAGCGGATGCGCTGCTCTTCGGTCAGCACACGAGGCACGGTGAATTTGAAGCCGGCGTTCTTCCAGCCGGTGAAGCCGCCGATCATCGAACTGACGTTCGCATAGCCCATCTCCTTCAAGCTGCGCGCAGCCAGCAAAGAACGCACGCCGCCTGCGCAGTAGACCACAATCGGCGCATTGCGGTCAGGGACGTACTGCTCGATCTGTAGCTCCAGGTAGCCGCGCGGGATAAAGAGCGCGCCGGGAAGATGCCCCTGCACGAATTCCTCGCGCTCGCGCACGTCGATTACCGTCACCGGCGCCCGCTGGTCGAGCAGCTCTTTGACCTCCTGCGCCGTCACTTCGGGCACCTGGCGACGGGCAAGCTCCAACAGTTGATCACGGTTCAGTTGCGGCATGATATTCACTCCTGTCCCCCCGCCATGGCCGGGACGATCGAGACCTTATCGTTTTCGCCCACGGGTGTATGTAAACCTTGCAATCCGCGAATTTCGGCGTCGTTGACGAAAACGTTGATAAATCGTTTGATGTTGCCGTCATCGTCGAGTAGGCGGTCGGCCACGCCCGGATATTGTGCGTCGATGGCCTGGATGATCGAGCCGACGTCGCTGCCCGTCACCTCAACTTTTGCCTGACCGCCGGTCAATCGGCGCAACGGCGTTGGCACATATACAGTCGCCATAAGGTCAAACATCCTCCTTGATTGCTTTGCGTTTCATCTATTCACATCAGAAAAATTCACATCAAAGAAAACGCCGGGTCATCTAACGATGAACCCGGCGCAGACCAAACCGTTTACATGGAGGTTGCAGAATGAAGATCGGGTCAGAGACTAACTTTTCATTCTGCTAAAAGTGTTGGAGTTTTGCTCAGGCTCATCGCTTGCAATCGGAAACAGCGGGAGACCACCAGCGCCGTGCTGGCTGTTCCCGCTATCGACACAAGCAGGTCAATGGATTCGCCGAAAAGCAAAACTCTCGTTGCATCATGTTGGTATAAAAAACTGTTTTCAGCGCATCTTCGCTCTGTGCGCCCAAGTATACCCGACAATGCTGACTTGTCAAACCTCTCAACCAAAATAGCGCATAAATCGGTTGCGATCCGTATCTGCGCTTACGTTGGGCCCTCTACGAAATTGGCGTACAATCCGTTAATAGTTTTCGTCGTCGCAGCTAAAAAGTGAAACCCAGAAAGTGTCCGAACCATGCGTCCTTATTCGCTTCAATCTTTGCTTGCCGCGCGTCAGTTTGTTTCGCCCCAACGCGTAGGAGACACGCTTTACTTCATCAGCGACATGTCGGGACGTTTAAGTCTATACTCGATGCGGGTCGGCGGCAGTGTACCGGAGCCGTTGATTCCGCCCGATATTGCGCTGCCCAATCCCCATCATTTGGGCGACGCGGTTGCGTATCGGGTGTTGCCTTCGCTGGGCAAAATTCTGTTGATGCTCGATCGGGACGGCGACGAAAACTACCAACCGGTCTTTGTGCCGATCAAAGGCGGGTTGCCGACCCCGGTCTTCGGCGATCGTTTCGCCGGACAACAAGTTTTTTGCGCAGCCTGTGACTCAGAGCGCAACCTGGCACTTTTCAGCGTCGATCCGCGCACCTCGCCGCATTACGAAAGCTTTCTGGCGGACCTGAATTCGCCGGAACTGACCAGTCTTGGGGTCAGCCTCTACGGCAATTATCCCGTCGCCCACAACGATGACTTCTCCTTGATTCTCCTCGCCGACCAGTACACCTTCGGCGATGTGGTCTGGTGGCTGTGGCGCAAGGGCCAAATGGAGCGCACGTTGCTCTTCGGCCTTCCACTTGAGCAGCGCATCGAAGGACAAGCGGTCGCTCCCAACGGCCTGGGCGATGCCATCTTGCTGGAAGATGAAGGCGTGCTTTTTGTTTCGGCGCTCTTCAGCGACCACTATGGCCTCGCATATTTCCGGCTCGATGCGCCAGACCAGGTGCAAGAAGTGGAGGTACAGGGAACGGTGCATTGCGGCCAGGGAGAGATGACGTCGTTGAAGCGGAGCTTTGGCGATCGCTACCGGCTCACCTACAACATCGACGGCGTTTCGTGGTGTTACGCCGGCGTCTTCGATCGCGCCAATCTGCTCTTTCGGGTCGAGCGGGTTCTGGTCGGCGAAGGGGAGCTGAGCAACGGCGTGCTCGAGTCAATCAGTGCAGACCCCGTCTCGAAGAGTATGGCGCTTTCCTTCTCTACGGCAACCTCCCCTTCGCAAATTTATATCATCGAATCCGATGATTCACTCCACCGCCAGACGAACGAGCGCGTACTCGGCATCCCCGCCGACTTGCTTTCGCCTGGAGAGGACTATCCATATACATCGCATGACGGCCTGCGCATCTCTGCACGGCTCTACCTGCCTGCAGCAGAACTTGGCTACGCAGGGCCAAGGCCGGTCATCTTTTATATTCACGGCGGCCCCCAGAGCCAGGAGCGCCCCGATTTCACCTGGTTTTCGATGCCGCTGATCCAGTTTTTTACGCTCAACGGATTCGCCGTCTGGGTTCCCAATGTGCGCGGCAGCAGCGGCTACGGCATCTCCTACATGAAACGCGTCGATCGCGACTGGGGCGGCGCCGACCGTCTCGACCATATCGCCGCCTATGAGATGCTGCGCAAGGATGATCGACTGGACATGACGCGCGTCGGCGTAATGGGGCGCTCCTACGGCGGCTACATGACGCTCACGCTGGCAGGGCGCCACCCCGAGCTCTGGAAGGCGGCGTGCGACATGTTTGGCCCTTACAATTTGCTCACTTTCCTGGAGCGCATTCCGGAAACCTGGAAAACCTACTTTTACACAGCCGTCGGCCATCCTGAGAAGGACCGAGAGTTTTTGATCGAGCGCTCGCCGAGCACGCATCTTCATCGGCTCGCCTGTCCGTTGCTTGTGATTCAGGGCGCCAACGACCCGCGCGTCGTCGAGCGCGAGTCGCGCGACCTCGTCGAGTACCTGTGCAGCCAGGGCAAGACGGTGGAGTACGTCGTCTATGAGGACGAAGGCCACGATGTCATCAAATATCCGAACAAGGTCGATTGCTACAGCCGGATCACCGAATTTTTCAAACGACATTTAAATCCTTGCGGTGAACGATCTGCGATGGAGCGTGAAGAGAATGAAGAGTGATTATTGTGTTTCCTTGCGCCACTTCGTGGCTCAGGATGATTGGAGTTGAAGCCGATGTTTACGACGTTGATCTCTACAGCCGAGCTGGCGGCGCATCTGGATGACCCTGACTGGGCGATTGTGGATTGCCGTTTTGCGCTGGCGGACCCGGGCAAAGGACGCCGCGACTACCTGGCGGCACATATTCCCGGCGCCGTGTATGCGCATCTCGACGAAGACCTCTCCGGCCCGGTCATTCCGGGCAAGACCGGACGGCATCCGTTGCCTTCGATGGAAGCGTTCGCAACGACGCTCTCGGAGTGGGGCATTGATGATCGGGTGCAAGTTGTCGTCTACGATGACCAGAGCGGCGTCTTCGCCGGACGGCTGTGGTGGATGCTGCGCTGGCTGGGCCACGACGCCGTTGCGCTGCTGGACGGCGACTGGCGGCTCTGGCAGGCAGAGGGACGTCCCACCCGCAGTGGCGTCGAGGGGCGGCCGCAGCGCACGTTCATCCCGCGGCCACGTCCTTGGTTGCAAGTCACCACCGATGAAATTGTTCGGCGTCTCCAAGAATCTGCATTGCACCTCTTTGATGCGCGTTCGCCGGATCGCTATCGAGGCGAAAACGAAACCATCGATCCGGCGGCAGGCCACATTCCCGGCGCCGTGAACGCCCCCTTTGCCATGAACCTCGACGCCGACGGGCGGTTTCTCTCGGCCGGCGAACTGCGGGAACGCTATGAGGCGCTGCTTGGCGACGCTTCTCCCCAGGAGGCGATCTTTTACTGTGGCTCCGGCGTCAGCGCCGTGCATGACTTGATCGCCATGGAAATCGCAGGCCTCGGCATGGGGCGACTCTACGTCGGCTCATGGAGCGAATGGATCGCAGATCCCCGGCGTCCGATTGCGGTGGGAGAACAGCCATGAACGCTCAGCAGCACCCTGCGCTGGAGCTTTTCGTCGACCTGCTGGCTCACCCCTCTCCGTCGAGCATGGAGTGTAGAGTGGCAGATCGCGTCTGCCAACAT